>JBBSCI010000008.1:0-37857 GCA_038250445.1 Candidatus Limnocylindrales bacterium
GCCCTGCGACGTGATTCTCGCCGGCGACGTCTGCTACGAGGAGACGATGGCCGCCCGGATGATCGGCTGGCTTCGGCTGGCCGCACGCCGGGGCACACGCGTGCTCGTCGGCGACCCCGGGCGAACGTATCTGCCGCCCGGCCTCGATCGGCTGGCCGCCTACCGCGTCCGGACGAGCCGCGAGCTAGAGAATGCCGAGATCAAGGAGTCCGCCGTCTACACGTTCCCCGCCGGCGCCTGATCGATCGCCGGAGACGATCGGGTCATCGCCGCCGGGCGAGCCGTCGCAGCCGCGCCGCGAAGGCGACGCGATACCAGTGCATGTAGTGGGGCAGCCACTTGCGCAGCTTGAAGTTGCTCTGGCCGACCGTCCGATCGCGCCAGGTTGTCGGGACTTCGGCGACGCTGCGTCCGTCCGACGTCGCCTTGACGGTGAGCTCGAGAGCCAGCTCGAACCCGGCACGGCTCTCGATGGTCACAATGTCGAGGAAGCGCCGCGAATAGAGCTTGAAGTTGTTTGTCGGATCGTGCGTCGCGACGCCGGCGAACCAGTGGAGGGTCAGCCCCGCGGTCCGGCTCATCAGCCGCTTGAAAAGTGGCCCGCCCACCTGTCCGCCGCCGCGCATGTAGCGGCTCGCCGCGACGACATCGGCCCCCGACCGGGCGAGGGCGACCATCGCGTCGACCACGTGTGGCTCGTCGGAGCCGTCGGCCATCGAGATGAGGACGTACGGCGCGTTCGTCCCGGCGATCCCCGCCTTCATCGCGTTCAGGACCCCCCGACCCAGGTCGTTGCGAAGTCCGCGCAGGCCCGGAATCTCGCTCGCCAGTCGTTCGATGACCGGGACCGTCGTGTCGCCATCGAAGTCGTAGACCACAACGAGCTCGTGGAGCGTGGTCACTCCCTCCGCCAGACCTCGGAGAACAGGCTCGACGGCTTCGCCTTCGTTGTAGACGGGCAGGACGATCGCGAGCTCTGGCGTGGACGGCTCGTCGGACACCACGGAAGAATAGCCGCCGGCTGCCCTCGCGAACGCCGTGGCCCATGAGACCATCGGCGCTGCGGTCCGGTGCGGAGAAGGGACCATAAGGGCATACCGGGGACCGGCGGCGATCGATCACGCTGCAGCCTGAGCTCGTGCACCCAATTCGCCGGGCCGAAGGTCGAGGATGATCTCGAAGGTGACCCTGCCCCGTCTCGGCATTCCTCGCGCGCCGATCTACCCGCCATTGATCGTTGCGGCTTTCGTCGTGGGCGTCTATGCGGCATCGAATGTCTCGCTGGAGGCGCTGCCGAGACCGCTCGTCGTTGCCGTCGCATTCGGCGTCGTGCTGCAGTTGATCCTCAGCGCGGTCCAGCGGAGCGCCGACCGTGGCGCGTTCATCAGCATGCTCGTGCTCTTCCTGCTAATGGGGCTCGCGCCCGTGGCCCTGATCATGAGCGTGTGGCTGGCGATCGCGGCATACGTCGCGATCCGTCGCGGGCGAGGGCTTCGAACCATGCCGTGGCTTCGCGCGACGCGAATCCTCAACGTCGCCGCCGGTCTCACGGTCGTCCTGGTCGTCGTGAACGCGGCATTCGCAGGCGCGTTCAGCCTGTCCAACCGACCGTGGGACACTCCTCGCGGGCAGGCCGCGGCCGGACTGCCCGACGTCTATCTGATCATGCTCGACGGCTATCCAAGGTCCGACACGTTGGCGACCAACTTCGGTCTCGACAACGGTCCGTTTCTTGGCGCGATGAAGTCGCTCGGGTTCAAGGTCGCCACCGCCAGCCACTCCAACTACGACGCCACGGTTCTGACCCTTGCGTCGCTGTTCAACGGCGACCAGATCCCGACCCTCATGCCGGACCCGCCGAAGAGCCTGCCGGCCCATTTCCGGGCCGTGACCAGGCTCATCAATCAGGGCGCGCGACTCCGGGACTTTCGCGAGGCCGGCTATGAGCTCGTCTCGATCTCGAGCGGTTACAACGAGGGGGCAATTCGCTCGGTGGATCGCTTCATCGACTCCGACGAGCTCTCGTCCTTCGAGATGCAGCTCCTCACGACCGGCGGGACGCCGCGGGTCCTCAACGCGTTGGAGCGAACCTGGTTACCGGCCCAGCACCGGTCGCGGATCCTGGCGACCTTCGATGCCCTCGGCGGTCTTGCCGGCGAGCGTGGAGCTCCACCGAAGTTCGTCTTCGCCCACGTCTTGACACCGCATATGCCGATCGCGTTCACGAGAGACGGCGGCGCGGCAGAACCGCTGCCTTGTTTTCCGGTCCTGTGCACGATGTTTACCTACGGCGACGAGTACGGCGCGGCCAAGAACGCAGCGATGCGTGGCCAGATCGACTGGGTCAACGCGGAGGTGGAGGCAACCGTTCGAGCGATCCAGACTCGCAGCGCGAAGCCGCCCGTGATCGTGATCTTCTCCGACCACGGGATGCGGGATCGGCCCGACGATCCCGACGAGATGTTCCGCTCGGTCTTCCTGGCGGCCACGCCGGGTCGGACCGACGTCTTCCCGAACGACACGACGCCGGTGAACATGCTCACGCGCTTGCTCAACGCCTACACGGGCCTGAACGCGCCCCTTTCGAGCGAGGAGTCCTACTGGGCTGACACGCGGACGGCGGACCCCGACAAGGTGTTCGAGCTGAAGCTCTGGCCGATCTCCGAGGATCTGTCCCGCGGGCCGGACGATCTCAACCACGCGGCGGGAGCCTCTCAGCCGTAGCCCACGGGATCAGCCCGTGGCGGTCGGCCTCGCGGTCGTCTTCCGCGCCGGGCGGGGCGCCTTGGCCTTCTCGTCGGTGATGGTGGCGGGTTCGGGAGCCGTCCCGGGCTCGACGTCCGGATCGGCCGCGACGGCGGCCTGACCTGAAGCCACGTTCTTGAGGGCGGGGTTCGCCTCGTTCTGCGGCCATGGATCGAGCGGATCGTGCTGGCTGACCTTGCCGGCCCGGCCGAACTTTTCGCGTCGACGCTGCTCGCGGTTCTTCATCTCCATGCCGACAGCCTACTCCGAACACGTCCCCGGAGCTGGCAACCGGACGGTCAGCCGGCCCTCACCGGGCCGCGAGCTTCGGCGAACGGCGAGGCGACGAACCACTCGGCCGTCCGCTTCAGGCCGGTCTCGAGGGTGACCTGCGGCGTCCAGCGCAGCATCCGTCGGGCCTTCTCGATGTTCACCACGCGGCGTCGGATGTTGTCGATGTCGCGGCGGTCGATGTGGCGAAGCTCGACCGGCGTGTCGAGGGCTCGGCCGATCTCGAGGCCCAGCTGGTTGACCGACGTCTCGATCCCGGTTCCGACATTGAAGACCTCGCCCTCCGCTCGCGGCCGAATCGCGGCGAGAAGGGTCGCCTCCACTGCATCGTCGACGTAGGTGTAGTCCCGGGTCTGCTCGCCGTCGCCATGGACCGACAACGGCCGGCCGGCGTGGGCGTCAACGAGGAACTTGGACACGACTCCGCAGTAAGGGTTATCCGGTCGCTGGCCGGGGCCGTAGACGTTGCTGTAGCGAACGGACGCGGTCGGGACACCGTAACTCTCGTAGAACGCCTGGCAGTAGTTCTCGCCGCCGAGCTTGCTCACCGCGTACGGCGAGAGCACGACGACCCCGTCGTCCTCGTTGATCGGGATCGAGCTCGGGTTGCCGTAGACCGACGCCGATGATGTATAGACCACGCGGTCGACCTTGTTGGCTCGAGCCGCCATCAGGACATTCAGCGTGCCGCCGATGTTCGTGGCGAAGTCGTCGCGTGGATTCGCGGTAGACGCGATGATGTTTCGGGCGGCCATGTGGAAGATGAGGCTGTTGGCCGCGACCAGCTCGTCAACGAGCTCGACGTCGGTGACGGAGCCCTTGATGAACTCGGCTCCGGTCGGAATCGTGTCGGCCTGCCCCGTGAACAGGTCGTCGAGCACCGTGACCCGCGCTCCGGACTCGACCAGTTTCTGGGTGAGCGCGCCGCCCACGAACCCCGCCCCGCCCGTCACGAGGATGCGTCGTCCGCCGAACGATCGCTCAGGTGCTGTCATCATCGCTTGACCCCTGTTCTGAGGAACAATGCCGGGCGAAAGAGGCGCCACCAGTCACGGATGCCGCGCATGTGGGTATAGCCCTCTGCGGCGTGGTAGACCACGGTACATGGGTACTCAATGACCTTGTAGCCTCCGCGAATCGCCTTGTACAGCACGTATGGCTCCAGGTCGTAGCTCTCGAGCCACGGTTGCTTGATGTCAATGCGCGGATCCGAGAGGATCGATGTCCGGAAGACTCGGAACCCGTTCGTCGCATCCGTGATCCGCCGGCCACTCAGCAGGCTGAACGCGATCGAGTAGACGCGGGTGCCGGGACCACGTCCGCCGGTCGCCCCGACCACCTTTCCGCCGGCTCGCCATCGCGACCCCTGGACGTAGTCCGCGCCGGCGGCTTCGAGCGCCGCGAGCGCACCGACGAGCTGGGCCGGTTCATGCTGGTCATCCCCGGAGAGCAGCGCAACGTACGGCCGTTGTCGTTCGATCGCGCAGAGCCAGCCATCGCGGATGGCCGCCCCGACACCGGATCGCACGTCATGGCGGATCACGACATCCGCGCCGTGGGCTCGAGCCTCGTCACCCGTGCCGTCGCTGGACCCGTCGTCGACGACGATCGCCTCGAATCGGCCGTCGCGCGGAAACTTGTCGAGAACGCGGCCGATCTTGCCGACCTCGTTCAGAGCAGGAATGACCACGGCGACGAGGGGCGGCGTCATGATCCCGCCACCAGCGGGCTCGTTGCGCCTGCTCGCTCGGCCGAGGTCCGCGCCCGTGACCGACCCTCGAGCAGCGGCGCCGTCAACGCGAGCAACGGTACGAGGCTCGCAACGTAGAGCGCCGGTGTCCCGATCGTCGACGCCACCACGGCGACGCCGAACGAGAGACGGGGATATCGACCCAGCGCGATTGCGAGAACGAACCCGATCGCGAGGATCGCCTGGCTGAACCAGCTGATCCCCGTCAGGTGCGACAGGCTGTACGGCGACGATCCCGCGCCCTGCGCGACACCGAGGTAGTCCCCATAGCTCGCCGGGCCGGCGCCGATCGCTCCCATGAGAAACATGCCCAATCCAGTCGCGATTGCCACGGCGAGCGCTCGCCATCGACGCTCGCCGATCAGCCATCCAGTAACGACGAACGGGGCCAGCTTGATCGCTCCCATCGCCCCGATCGCCGCACCGATCCACGGCTTCGATCGATAGTTCCAGCTGAGGATCAGGAGGCCCGGAAAGAACGACGTCACGTTGGCGTCCGCGAGCTGCTGGCCGATCCCGAAGGACAGGGCGATCGCCGCGAGCACCGCCAGCATGCCGAGGCGCAGGACAAGATAGGCAACGGTTCCCAGGAGCGCCACCCAGCAGGCCGCGACCCACGCCTCGTAGCCCCACGACACGGCCGCAATCGGCCGCCAGATCGCGGCGATCGGCGGAGGTGAGAGGAGAGCGGCCGTCGATGTGCCTTCAACGAACAGGACCGGGCGGTCTCCCGGCGACAACGAGTACAGCGGGTGCCCGACATTCAATCGCTCGCCGGCCGCGAGGTAGGTATTCGCATCGATGAACGAATATGGCGGGTCGAGATACGGGGTGATCGCCACTCTCGCAAAGCCGATGCTGGGTAGGATCGCGATGACCACGAGGAGCCAACGGACGATCTGACTCCCTCGCTTCGAGAGCTTCACGGCATGCGGTAGGGCGCCGTCGCCCGCTCCGAGTCCACGGTCACAATCGCCCCGCCGCGACTTCGTCGCGGATCCACGGGATCACCTCGTCGAGCATCGTCTCGAGCGACGTCATCGCTTCGAAGCCGAGGACGTCCTTTGCCTTCCTCGTGTCCGGGACACGGAGCTGGACGTCGTGCTCGAACGGTGGGTCGGAAACGTGATTGAAGGGCCGGCCGTCGCCGTGGACCTTCGACCAGATGCACTCGGCGAGCTCGAGAACGGTCGTCGACCGGGCGGTCGAGAGGTTGAAGTCGTTGTTGAGCGCCTTCGGGCTCTCCATGGCGAGGCGGATCCCGCGGGCGAGGTCGCCGCCGTACGTGTAGTGGCGGACCTGCGACCCGTCGCCGAGGATGTGGAGCGGGTCCTGGTCCTTGAGGACCTTCAGGACGAGGTCGGGGACGACGTGCGACAGAGCGAGCTTCACGTTGCCCGACATGATGTCGGTGTCGCGGAGGGCTCGACGCTCACCGATCCCCACACAGTTGAACGGGCGCACGATCGTGTATGGCAGGCCGTACTGCTCGAGCGCTCCCTTGGCGAAGTACTCCGAGGCAAGCTTCTGGAATCCGTAGGTCGAGATCGGCGGGGGCGAGGTCAGCTGGGCGCCTTCCGGGGTCGGGAACGAGGTCGCCGACTCGTAGACCATCGACGAGCTGATCACGGTGATCCGCTGGAGGTGCCCGTCCCGATGGGCGGCGATCGCCGCGTCGAAGGTGGCCGCCAGGATCCGCTCGTTCTCGGCCAGCAGGTCGTAGGCGAACTCGTGGAAGTAGCTGATCCCACCGATCATCGCGGCCGCGGCGACGACCTGGTCGCAATCGGCGGCGAGCTCCTTCATCAGCTCGACGTCCTTCGCGTTTCCCTCGACGAATCGGTAGCGCGGATGACGGTCGTAGGACTTCGCGAGCCGGCCGTACTTGCTGAAGTCGTCCACGCCGATGACGTCGTGGCCGGCGTCGAGCAGGTCGGGGACGAGGTATCCGTTGATGAACCCGGCGGCGCCGGTGACGAGGACCTTCACCGGCGGGCGGATCCGGCGGCGGTAGAGCGCGTCACAGTCTGATCCCTTGGCCGAGGGCGCCCCAGATGTCGACGACGTCCTTGCCACCGAGATGGAGGCCGCGATACGCATCGTGTGGCGCTCCGAGGACGAGGACGTCGCTCTGGGCCAGGACGGTTTCGAGGCTCACGAGGCGGTCGTCGCGGACGTACGGATCGGTGCAGACGACCTCTGCCCCGGCCCAGGCGAGGAGCTTTCGGAGCTTGTAGCTGAGAGACGCTCGGGAATCGTCGGAGCCGGCCTTGAAGGCCATGCCGAGGATGCCGATCGTCTTGCCCTGCAGCCCTTCGTAGCGCCGCTCGAGAGCCCCGACGATGTATGCGGGGAGTCCCTCGTTGACCTGCATGGCCGATTGGCCGAGCGGGAAGTGGTCGCTCGTGAATGCCGCCAGCTGCATCGTGTCCTTAAACAGGCAGGGCCCCGCCGCGAAGCCCGGCCCGGGCAGGTCGGCCGCGCGCGGATAGTCCAGCCGGATCGCGTGCAGGACGTTCGTGTAGTCGACCCCCGCCTGGTCGGCGATCATGAAGAACTGGTTGGCGACGGCGAATTTCATGTACCGCCATGTGTTCGTGAAGAGCTTGGCGAGCTCAGCTTCCTTCGTCGTCGTCCGGATCGTGCGCGACGCAAGCACCCCGAACAGCCTCGAGGCCCGGTCCGCGGCGGCGTCCGTATCCGCGCCGACGATCTGCGGCAGCGAGTGGAGCTCCTCGAGGGCGTGGCCCTCGGCGATCCGCTCCGGACAGAAGGCGAGATCGACGCTCTTGCCGCGGGCGGCAAGGTGCTGCGCGACGTAGGCCGTCGTGCCGGGATACACGGTGCTCCGAAGGACGACGAGCACGTTCTCACGGAGATGGGGCGCGATCTGCTCGACGGCCCGCTCGAAGACGGTCATCGATGGCCCGAGGAACTCGTCAACGGGCGTCCCGATCACGACCACGATCTGTTCCGTTCGGCAGAGGATGTCGGCGTTCGACGAGAACACGAGTCGGCCCGTGGGCAGGAGCGAAGCGAGGAGCGCGTCGGCACCGTTCTCCATGAAGGGCATCTCGCCACGCGCGATCCGATCGAGCGTCGCCTGGCTCGTGTCGTAGATGCCGACACGAAGGCCTGCCTCGGCGAAGGCCAGGCTGAGCGGGAGGCCGACATGGCCGCCACCACCCAGAACGACGAGGTCGAGGTCCGCGGGCGTGAGGTCCGTGGGCAAGGATTCGGCTGTCATGGCCTCAGGATAGGTGCGAACCGCACCCAAGTAACCACGACGAAGGTCAGGCTCGAGTATCTCGCAAACGTCGCAAGCGTGCGCGCGCGTGCGCCGATGGACATTCCAGACACCTATGGCACCTCGGGAGCTGCTTGTGGTCCAAGGCCATGGTCCGTGGCCGTACGTCGCGCCCGCAGCTGGACCTCGACGGCCATGACGATCACGGCGATGGGCGGCACGAGGGGCGTATTCAGGCCGATGAGCGCGGCCGCGAGCGGGGATCGGCAGACGGCAGGCAGGGCCATCGTCCCGTACTGGCTCTGCGTGTTCGGCCAGAGGGCCGGAACGACCAGCCATTCGGCGCCGTGGCGCCGGAGCAGATAGAGCGCGACGACGACCGGGAGCATCAGCCACGTCCCCCAGGCGCTCAGGTCCGACGACAGGTTGAGGACCGCCGTCACGGTTCCGAGGCTCGCGAGAAAGGTCGGAACGAGAGGAAGGCTCAGGAGCGACACCGCGATTCCGACCGCGATCGCAGGCCACCGCCTCTGGAGCAGAAGTGGGACCAGCGCGTAGACCTTGAGAACCGCCGCGAGCCCGGCCAACGGACCCCGGACGAGGAGGAGCGGCAGGATGAGCGCGTCGGGGTTCCCGACGATCAGGGCGTCGAACAGCGGCGGAAACAGGAGCCACCAGAGCGGCAGCCCTAGGCGATTCACAGCCCACGCTGCGGCCACGAGAGCCAGGGACATCATGAGGACCGCCGCGACGGGAAGAGGCAGCCAGGTCAGGGGGATGTACATCAGGATCGTCGGTGGCGGCGCAGCGAACGGAAAGAGGCCGGGTTCCAGGGCCCAGGGATTGCCACCCGCGAGAGCGACCTCGGCTGCGTGCCTGTAGATCCGCAGATCCTGGCCGATGATGTCGTTGACGGCGAAGTGGCGAAAGGTCAGGACGGCGAAGATCGCGAACCAGATCGGCAGGAACCAGTGCAGGATCGTGTCCCTGATGAACCGCCAATCGAAGCTGCGTCGCGAGGCGATCGCCGTCATCGGTCGGCCACGGCGACGCTGAACCGCGCAGGGCCGATCTCGGTCAGAGGATTGTCGACTGCGACGAGGGGCGGGGCCGGAAGGGTCAACGAGGAATCCTTTGGCGGCTGCGGCGCTTACGTTTCCTCCCGCCGGGCAAGATTGCCACGGAACGATAGTACCGAGCGAACCGACCGGTTCCGGGAGCACAACCGCGGTGATCCCATGGTTATGCTCTCCGCGATGCTCACGTCCGTAGTCGTCCGCGAAGAGAGCCGCCCATGACCGGGGGCGCCGGGGTCGTGGAGCCGACGTCGGCTCGCGGGTTCCGGGCCTTCGGCCTGCGCCAGATCGTCGCGATGTTCGTGCTCGTCTTCAGCGCGTTCGCCCTGGTGCTATTCGTTCAGTTGCGACCGGACTATCTCCACCCGACGGAGATCGGAACAGACGTGGGCACGTACTTCGCGGCGGGCCAGCGCCTGGTCACGGGACACGAGATCTACACACTGAGTCCGGGGGATCGGCCGGTCCCGATCTGGCCGGAATTCTGGACCGTGCCGCTCGTCGGTCCTCCGACGATTGCGGTCCTGTGGGCGCTGCCTGCGGCGATCTTTCCGCCGATCATCGCCATCTACGTCTGGTGGCTTGCGGCCTTTGCGGCCACCGCGGCGATCTACGTCTGGACGATCGTCCGAGGTCATCTGCTCGTCGTCATTGCGGCCGGAATCCTGAGCTTCTCCACGATTATCACCGCCCTGTCTGGCAACGTGAACGGGCTGCTGATCGGTGGCCTGGCCGCCGTCTGGTTCCTCACCCAGGAGCCGCCAACGACCCGTCGCGACGTGGCGATCGGGTTCCTCGTCGCCCTCGCGACGGCGGTGAAGATCGGGCCCGCGCTGTTCGGCATCTGGCTGCTCGCGATGGGTCGCTGGCGCGCCGCGGCCGCTGCGGTCGTGGCAGGCATCGCGATCGCGCTCGTGACCCTCGTCGTGGCCGGCCCGGACATCATCCCGACCTATCTTCGTCTCGCCGCCGATACGGCCAACCGCGTGACGTCGTTCAGTGCAGGCGGGATTCTGCAGGGTCTCGGGCTCCCCCAGGCGATCGTCGTTCTTGCCCCCGCGGCGGTGGCAGTCATCTGCGGCGCCCTCGCAATCGCGCTGCGCCGAAATCCACGAGCCGCCTTCTCGATCGTCGCAGTGGGGGCGGCGTTTGCCGTGCCGGTCGTGCGCTTCGAAACGCTCTCGGTGCTGCTGCTGGTGCTGATTCCATGGACGCAGGCGACGCGCCCCATTCCCGCATCGGCCCCGACAGTCGAATGATGCGCTGGCTTGCGCTCGCCCTGATCGGCGTCCTGTGCCTCGGCTGCGCCGAGCGGTCCTCGCTGTTTGTCGAAAACCTCAGCGCCCAGCCCGTGGTCGTACGTGTCTACTTCAACAGCTTCGGGGAGAGCTTCGGATTCAGGGTCCCAGCCGGCGTCCGTGCCTGGGGTTGGGCGCCGCTCGAGGGTCGCGTAACAGGCCCGATCGCGGTATTCGATGAGTCCTGCACTATCGCGTGGCATCAGGAGATTCCGATGGATGGCGGTCATCTCAAGCTGGATGCTGGCGGCGCAATCGAGCTCAGTGCGCCGGAACCGCCGTCACCCGCACCGTCCGCGAACGCCTTCCTTGAATTCACCGACGTGTGCGCGGAGGCAGCCAACCCGCGGCGCTAGCCTTGTGCGGGCGGGGTACTCATCCGAACGATCGTTGCCCGAGTGGGTGACTGGCGGGTCCGAGCGAACCAGGCGATGACCGGTATCAGCACGTACGGCGCGTTGTAGAGCGAGTAAAGCGGCTCCAGCGTTGCTCCCCGCAGGACGGTCAGATAGTCGAACCAGAGGCCGCCGAACAGCAGGCAGACGATCGCGGTGACGGCAGCCGCGAGCCACCACGAGCGCCAGCCGATCCCGATCAGGGCGAACGGCAGGTAGGACGGCTTGAGCACCAGCAGGACGACGGTCGGGAGCGACGCGGCGAGTGCGACCGCGACGGCCGCGGCGACCCACATGTCCGAGTTGCCGGCTATGAGGATGCCCGCCGTTCGCGGCCAGAGGAGGCACAGCGCCATCAGTGGCCAGGCCCACGCCGCCGGTCGCATCCGCACGATCGCCCAAGTGGTGAGCCCGATCGGGATCGCCCACCAGAGGACCGCTGGGAGGACGAGGAACGGCGCGAACAACAGGACCGAAACCGGCGGGTGGATGAACGAATCGGGCTGGAGCGCCCAGGCGCCGCTGAGCTGCTCCGGCAGGTACGGACTGCCGTGATCGAGTAACCGTCGGGCGCCCGCGACGTAGCCGTTCAGGTCGTTGGCGAGGAAGCGCTGCCCGAATTCCCCGAGATAGAACTGTCCGATCTCGATCGCTGCCAGTACGAGGATGACGATCGCCGAAGTGCGCAGGATGGCCCGGCCCCAGGCAGGCGAGTCGACCGCGCTCGACCGCTTGGTGATCATCACCGGTCTCCCCGGACGAGGATCGACCCGTCGTCGTCGGCATGGACGCGGCGCCAGCCGGCCGCTGTGAGTCGAGTGGCGAACGCGTCGTCGCCCTTCGCGGCGACGACGACCGTGACGCCCCAGGCATCGAGGATCGCCCCCCAGCCGTCCGCGCCGGCGACGACGGCCTCGTACTCGTCCCAGGTCCGGGCAGGGAACAGCTCGACCCGCGAATCGATGGCGACCGGCATGGCGGGAAGGGCGAACTCGAACCACGAGCCCCATGGCTGCGGATTGAACAGGCGGTCGCCGGGGTGGGCGAGGCTCCGCAACTGGGCCGTGATCCCGGGCGGGGCGTTGCCGACGACGGCGGCCGGGGCGCCGAGGGCAGCATCAAGCGGGCGCCAGATGGGAAGGAGCGCGATTCCGGCAAGCACGAGAGCGCCGACGACGATCGCGTTGAGCCGAACCGAGCCGGCCGGCGCCCGTCTCGCGGGCGCCGTCTCGGCCCCCGGGCCGAACAGCCCGGCGACCGCCACCGCGGCCCCGAGCGGCCACCACGCGACGCCGCGGATCGCATACGCACCGACCAGGAAGAAGACCGCCAGCCAGGCAAGCGTCGGCCAGCTCGTTCGGTCGCCGCGACGGGCGAGGAACGCTGCCACTGCCAGGGCGGAGCCGAAGAACAGCATGCCCGGGACTGTCCGCAGCGTCGTCGGTTGCCACTCCGTGATCCGGGCGATGACCTGAGCGTTCGTCGAGAGGCCCACCGCATACGACCAGACCTCCGCCCCGAACGGGTTGACGAGCGCCGCAGCGGCCGCCACGGCCCCCACAAGCAGCAGGCGGTGCGGGTTCGGGGCCCGGTCGTGGAGGTCCTCGAGCCAGGCAAGGCCGACGATGAGGGGGCCGAGGAAGAAGCTGCCGTGGATGTTGGCCCAGGCGAGGACGATCACGGGGATAAGCCAGACGAGATTCGGGCGGACATGCCGCGCGGCGACGATCGCGAGGGTGAGGGCGAGCAGGACCATCCCGAAGAGCTGCGGCCGCAACGCCAGTGCCACCGCCGCGACGATGAACGCGGCAAGGCTCAGCCAGGCCGCCCGCCGCAGGTCCGCCCCGCGCAGCCGGCAGGCGACGAAGATGAGCCCGAACAGCAGGCCGACGAGGAGCGCGCGCAGGAGCACGAGCCCCGTCCAACCGCCGAGCCGGTAAACCGCCGCCAGGATCACCTGGGCGCCCCATTGCTGGTCCACCCACGGGAGGCCGGCCGCGGTGAACGTGAACGAATCGGTTCGTGGGATCCCGCCGCCGTCCAGGACGATGGCCCCGGCTCGCAGGTGATAGGCCAGATCGACTGACGAAAGGTTGGCGATCAGCGCCGCGAGCACAGGCAGCAGGGCCGCGAGGACGGCCCAGAGACGAGCGAGGCTCATGTCTCGCGCCCCGTGACAACCGCAACGGCAGGGCTGATCCGCAGGGGCCCTCCTGGTTGCAGGATCGCCAAACCGATGATCGCGGTCGCCGCGAGCGGCGGGCTCACGACTGTCACGAGCGGCACCACGAGGCACGCGATCAGGCCAGAGAGGCGATCAGCGCGCCAGAGCGCGACGACCGCCGGCAGGAGCAGCCCGGCATAGTTGAATCCGATGGTCGGTTGCGCGAGCAGCCCGGCCGCGATGGCGATGGCCGCGGAGCGCCACGGGTCCATCCGCAGGGCGGCAGCGATGGTGACGACGTACGCGACGACTACGGCCATGAGCGCCAGCTCGCGAGAGATCGCCGTCAGCCCGACATTGCCGCTGGGCAGGTCTGCGAGCACCGCCATGCGGGGCAGGGCAATGAGGTACTCGATGTACCGCCCGGGCCCAATGATGGCTGCGCAGATCGTCGAGGCGACGAGGCCCACGGCGATCACCCGCGCAGCGTCACCGCGCCGCCGCAGCGCCAGCCACACCAGGTAGGGTCCGATCACCGGCTTCAGCGCCAGCGCACAGACGAGACCCAGCGGGACCGCGCCACGCCAGCCGGGCAGCGCCAGCGAGATGGCAACAGCGCCGACGTAGAGGGCCATGACGTTGCCGAGGATCACGTCGTGGATATCGGGCGCGGCGATGAGGGCGGCAACCGCAAGCGCGCCCGCGATCGCCAGACGCTGCCGGCCCGACCCCGTCGGAGCGACGACGAGGGCCAGCACACCCACCGCGCCAAGAGCCACGATCTTGAGCGCCAGCAGCGCCTCGGGACTGCCGATCGCTCCCCATAGGGCCGCGGCGGCCGGTGGGTACAGGTAGTACTCGTCATCCGGCGTCGCCAGCGTGAAGACATACAGCGGCGTTCCGGCGGCCAGTCGATCGGCGGCCTGATCGTAGGCGATCCAGTCGCGTGTCCCCTCCCGCAGGAGCGTCGGTCCCAGGCCAATTCCAAGAATAGCGAGAAGCATCAGGCCTGCGACGAGGGCGAGGCGGCCATCGGTCAAGGGACTCCGGCGGGCTGGGCTCATCGCGGTCATGCCGGAAGGAGCTCCGGGGCAGGCCCACTCGCTGCGATCGACTTCGCCCGCTCCCGCCACAGCGGGACCATGGCCACGAGGACCGCCAGGCTGTTCAGCCAGACGACCGGGAGCGCGAGCACGACGGCGACCGGGAGCAGCCAGCGGAGGTCCCGCCAGGCCGCGACGACCACGAGCATCGCCGCGACGAGGAGACGAGGCACGAGCGCCACGGCGAGGTACCAGCCGGGAGTCTCGAGCGTTCCCTGGCCGGCATGACCGAGGTCTGCCCGGAGGAACACGATCCACTGCTCCCACGCCGAGCGATCGAGGACGACGGAGACGAGGGCGATGACGGCGGCCGCACCGACGGCGATCGCGAAGGCCCGCCACTCGCGGCGAACAGCGAACCACGCCACGCCGATCCCGGGCGTGATCTTCGTCAGCAGCATGAGCGCCCAGGTCGCGGGGTAGCGGAAGCCGACCACGATCGCGACCGCGTAGAGCAGATGGACGTTGCCGGAGATGATCTCCAGCGGGATCGGCAGGAACAGGAGGCTCGGCAGCGCCCAGCGACGGAGCAGCCACCACAGGGCGACAAAATTGAGCGCCGTCCAGAGGGCGGTGAAGACCGCGAGCGGCAGAGCGACGAACGGCCCCAGCGCCTGGGCGAACGCGGGTGAATAGAGGTACGCCCCGATCCGCCCGGTCTGCGCGGCGTCGTAGAACTGGCCGTCGCGAGTCGTCCAGTAGGCGTAGGCATCGACGCTGTCGGCCCATGGCTGGATCGCGAACAGCCTGAGCCCGACAAACACGATCGCCAGGATCAGGTAGCCGTCTCGTAACAGGCGATCACGCACTCGCCACTCCGGGCACCCGACGCCGAGGCAGCCACAGGAGCGGTCGGGTGAGGCCGCGGCCCTCGAGGAGGGGCACCGCGGCGACGAGGATGACGAAAACGTTGCCCCAGATCGCCGGCGAGGCGATCGTCGCCGCGACCGGCACGAGCCATGCCCGGTCTGTTCGGGCGCCGAACACCACGAACACCGCCGCGACGAGGAGCCGGATCGGCAGCGAGACCTGGATCGCCGCCTGCTCCGGAATGTCGATGGCGGCGACGGCCTGGACGGTCATCGCGTCGCGGAACTGAAACCACAGCTGGGGCGCAAGGATGATTGATACGGCGGCCACGACCACGGTCGCGCCGAGCGCGATGCCGAGGGCCCGCCACTCGCGTCGGGCCGCGAACCAGAGCAGGCCGATCCCGGGCGTGATCTTCGTCAGGAGGACGAACGACCAGGCCGCCGGCCAGCGGAAGCCGACCACGATCGCGAGTCCGATGAGGAGATTGATGTTGCCGAACCAGAGCTCCCACAGCACCGGCGGAAAGAGGAGCAACGGCAGCGCCCAGCGGCCGGACAGGAGGAGGAAGACGAGGGTCGTCATGCCAACCCACAGGCCTGCCACGATCGGCCATGGGATGAGATGGAGGACCTCAAAGACCTGGGCGAGTGGGGGCGGATAGCGGTACTTGAATGGATTGGTCGAGTCGTCGAAGCCGCTGGCGATCGTCGACGCGTAGGGATGATCGGAGCCGCCCGCAAGCCAGTAAGCGTGAGCGTCATAGACCGCGACCGGGCCGCTGTTGGCAGCCAGGCCCTGTGTGATCGCCAGAACCAGGCCCCCGAACACGAGCCCCGGCACGATCGCCGGGTGGTCGAGAAGGCGAACGAGCCGGACGGCCCGGTGACGCAGCTGGTCGATCACAAGTGCTCCGCCCGACGCGCTGCCCGGACCAGTGGCGTGATGGCAACGAGCACCGCCAGCCCGTGGAACCAGAGGAGGGGCAGGGAGAGGACGACCGCCGGGGCCAGGATCCACCGCCGCTCGGTCCGCGCCGCGTACACGACAAGGAGTGCTGCGATCGGCAGGCGGACCGCCACGGGGATCGGGAGGAGGTTCGGCGCCTCGTTCGAGTCGCTGGAGATGTGCCCGAGCCAGGAGATCCATGGATCTGGCGCAATCACGAATGCGATCGCGACGACGAGCCCGGCTCCCCCAACGGCGATCGCGAGGTTGCGCCACTCACGACGGACCACGTACCAGAGTGCCGTGACGCCGGGCGTCACCTTGGCCAGTGCGAGGAACCAGTATGCGACGGGCCGTCGAAGTGACAGGACGAGGGCGGCCGCGATCAGCAGATGGATGTTGCCGTGGTACAGCTCGGAGACGACCGGCGGAAAGGCCAGCCAGGCGAGCGCCCAGTCGCGGGCCAGCCAGACGAGGACGGCGACCAGGACCCCGAACCACATCCAGTAGGCGAGCGGCCACGGCACGAGCTTGAGTGGGCCGACCAGCCAGACGAGCGGCGGGGCGTAGTGGAAGGCGCCGAACCCTTCCTTGACCGCGTAGGGATCGGCTGGGTCGACGGACCAGTAGGCGAAGAAGTCGTAGCCGGGTCCGCTGATCCGCATCGTGAGCACGAGGAGGAGCACGCCGACGATCGAGAGCGCGTCGCGGGTCGCGCGCAGGACGGTGGCTGTCTCCAGCGGCCGACCGCTGAAGAGGCGCGGGGTCGGAATGCTCACGAGCGGCGACGGGGTCGCTGAGGGAGCGTGAACGGATCGTGCACGAGCTGCATCGTACGGCTCGCCGGTGACGCGGCGCACCGCCCCGATGGTCCTAGCCGGCGGCTACTTCGCGGAGCCGGACGTGGCCGGCACCCTCCTCGTAGACCTCTTCGACGGCCCTGACCATGAGCTCGATGCAGAAGCGGTCGTGAACGAGGTCGTGGGCCGCCCGGGCGATCGTGTCGGCGAGGGCGTGGTCCGTGAGCAGCCGGACGATCGCCGCCGCGAGGGCCTCCGGCTGGTCATGCGGGACGAGCAGCCCGGTCACGCTATCCTCGATCATCTCGGGGATCCCGCCGACATCCGACGCGACCACCGGCCGTGATAGCGCCATCGCCTCGAGGATGCTCAGCCCCTGGGCCTCCCGATGCGATGGCAACACGGCGACGTCGAGGGCGGCGGTGACCGCCGGCACGTCGTCGCGGCGACCCGTGAACACGACCCGATGGGCGACCCGATTGGCGGCCGCCTGCTGCTCCAGGGCATCGCGCCGGCTCCCCTCGCCGACGATGAGGAGATAAGCGTCGGGTACGTCTCGGAGGACGTGCGGCCACGCGTCGAGCAAGGTCTGGTGGCCCTTCTCCGGCTCGAGCCGGGCAACGACGCCGACGATCTGCGATCCCGGCTCCATCCCGTACTCATCGCGGAGCGTGCAACACGGCTCCTGGTGGTCGTAGCGGTCGAGATCGACGCCGTTATAGATGAGCCGGACGGGGGCAAGCCCCGGCCGCTCGTCGGCGATCTTTCGCTCGATCGCCTTAGATACGGCGATCAGCTGGTTCATCTCCGGGGTCAGCGCCCGGATCGTGTCGCGATCCTCGGAGGCGCGGATCCGCGACGAGTGGACGGTCGAGACCACGTACGGCCGCCGATGGCCGGCATTCGCGAGCGCGATCGCCGCCTTCGTGCCGACGACGTCGGCACGGTACATGTGGGTGTGGATGACATCAGGCCGAATGTCGGTGAGGTGGGCGGTTAGTTCGCCGACCGCGATCGCGTCGTCCGGCTCGTCCATGACGATGACGCTGAACCCCGCCCGCTGGAGCTTCCGCACGGCGCTGCCGGCCGACAGCGCGATGACGGTCGCGTCGTAGCGCGATCGATCGAGCCGGCTCATCAGCGAGTAGACGTGCTCCTGGGCGCCGCCATTGGTCCCCGTCGCCATGATCTCGACGACACGGATCCGGTCACGGCCCGGCAGCGGGATACGATCGACGGGCGAGAAGCACGGATCGAACGGCAAGGGCGCGGTCATCGGCTCGAGCCTTCGCGGGCCGCGCCGCGCCGGACGAGGATCCGCTGGATCGGCTCGTCGGTGGCGCCCCACTCGTACTTGTAGGGCTCGTCGCCACGGAGGAAGTCGAGCCGTCGACAACCCTCCGCGATCGCGCGCTGGACATAGGCGGCGACCATCAGGACCCCTGGGGACAACTCCTTAGCGGCCGGGTCGACCCCGGCGTTGTAGTAGAGATAGCCGTCCGCAGTCCGAAAATGGATCCCGGCAGCGATCCGGCGATCGCCGACCGTCAGGAATGCCAGGCGGAGCGCGCCGTCCGGTCCGTGCTCCTCGAACAGTCGCCGGAAGAAGACACGCGATGCGTTCCCGCCCGACGTCTGGGGAAAGAGGCCCGCGTCGCCCCAGCGCTTCTGGTGAAGGTCAATGAACGCATCGAGATCGGCCAGCGGGTCCGTCGAATCGGTCAGGCGGATCTCGCCGACGGCCTCCGCCCGGCGGATCTTGCGTCGGATCTCGTGGCGATCCTTCTTGCCGAGCGTCCCGAGGTAGCCGTCGAAGTCGATCCCCGGCGGTAGGTGGACGACGGGGCAGACGTCCTCGCGTTCGACGTTCAGGGTCCAGCCCTCGACCATCTCACGCCGTCCGAAGGCGACCGCAAGGGCCTCGGCGGCGGGATCGCCGCAGCGCAGACGACGGAGGTCCACGGCGTCCCAGGGATCGGGGTGCGGATCGTCGGGCGTAGCCTTCGCCGCGAGGTACTCGACGACCGCCTCGGCGACCGCGGGGAGGACCGCTGGCGCCGCGAGAACGGTCGCGTAATCGGCGTGATACGAGGCGCCGAAGAAGATCACCTTGGCCGTGGCCGCGACGGTGGTGAGGCCCTGGGCCGGCGCATGGCCGTGGCGCATCGTCGTCTGGGTATCGATGTCGGTCGGTTCGACCTGGTGGCGGTGCATGAGCGGCACGATCGCGACCGTCCGGTCCGACGTCAGATCGGTCACGACGAGCGCCTGCTCATGAGCGCTGGTGCCGTAGGCGTCCCACCACGCCCGATGGAATGCCCAGCCGGAGAAGGGTGTCGCCCACGGTGATGCCGAGGCGAGCCGGTCCCACGTCGCCCGCGGAATCGCTGCAACTGGTGTCCGCTCGACGGTCAGGGGTGCGCCGAGGGAGGGACTGGTGAAGGGTCGGAGATCCTCGATACCGACGGGGCCTGGACAGGCAGGCTCGACGGCGAGGGCGGGGCTGGTCATGCGCGATCGAGAATAGCACCGGATCCCGAAAATGATTGCGAAGGCAACGGAGCGTGAGACAACGCGACGGCTGCCCTATACGGTCAGGCTGGTCGCGGGCGCCTCGATGGGGATGTTCACGAGGTCGACGTCGGCGAGGACCCGGATCCTGGTCGCGAGGAGATACGCCGCTAGGTAGAGGGCGGCGACGATGAGGAGCAACGCCTGGTAGCCCGTGATCAGCGCGACGTACTCGACGGCGCCGCCGATCATCGCCCCGAGCAGGTTCGAGGCGAACGCCATGTCGGCGGTCCGCGTGTCCCGGAACGAGTAGCTGAAGACGAGGTTCGCAAAGAAGACCGGTGCGAAGGCCAGGACCCCGGCCACGAGGTAGCGGAGCCATACCGGCTCGATGAGCAGCGACGACGGTGGCAGGACGAACGCGACGGCGATCGACCCGAGCAGGGCGGCGTAGATGAAGCGCGGCCGTCGCATCGGGATCCGACTCGCGACCAGGATCGCGAGCAGCACGCTGGCGAGGATCGCGAAGAAGACCATCGCGTTCACGAGCCAGGTCGACCCGAAGAGCAGGCTGAACGTGACGATGCTGCGAGTCTCGAGCAGGAGGAACGCGATTCCGAGCACGAAGAAGTGGGGGCTGAAGCGGCGGAGCGGCGTGCCGCTGAGCCTGGCCGCCCGCCCGACGAGCAGCATGCCCCAGCCGACGATGAGCGCGAGGGCGATCAGGTAGTGCCCCGGCAGCCCGGGCTCGCGCAAGTAGAGGAACGGCCAGTCGTCAGTGGCAGGCCGCGGCGCGACCTCCGTTGGCGGGGGATCGACGCGATCGCCCGGTGGCTGCCCTCCGCCGAGCGCGTCGATCGCGGGGCCTGCCGCGAACGTCGCTGCATTCGCCGAGACGGTCGGGTAGGTGCGGAACAGCACGTTCCCGCCGAAGGCGTCGCGAAGCATGCGATCAATCTTGGCGACGAGCCAGGGCTCCCGGTAGTAGTTGTAGAGGACGAATGTTCCGTCCTCGTCGAGATGAGTGCGAACGGACGCGAAGGCCTCAGCCGTGAAGAGGAACGACTCGAGCCGCAGGTTCGCCGACGTGCTCACCAGGGTCAGCGAGTCCGGCAGCGCAAAGACGATGAGGTCGAACTGATCGGTACTCCGGCGCAGGAACGCCCGACCGTCATCGACCGTCCGCACCACCCGCGGATCGTCGTATGGCCGATTCGGGTGCTTCCGGATGCCGATCTCCTGGAGATATGGATCGATCTCCACGGCATCGATGTGTTTCGCACCGTGTGCCAGGGCTATGGCCGCGTCCGTCCCACTACCAGCCCCGACAATGAGGACCCGATCGAACGTCCGCTCAGGGAACCATTGATAGACCTGCTCGTAGAAGGCCTCCTTGTAGGGTGAGTCGACCGGCCACAGCGCCTGGTGTGGAATGCCGTTCACGTTGAGGGACAGCACCGGCCCGGTCTGCTGCTCCGAGATGCGGTAGTACGGCGACCAGGTGGTCGCGGGCGGCTGCTGGACTACAGACAGGACCACGACGCCGACGAGCATCGCGCCAGAGATAAGCGACCAGCGCGTCACCCCTGCTCCGAGCGCCAACAGCCCGAGGAGCGCGGCGGCGATCGCGAACCAGAGCGCCGGCGGCGTACCCAGCGCCGAGACCAGCGAGAAGGCTGCGATCCCCGCCATCGAGCCGCCGATGTCGACGGCGTAGGCGCGGAGCGGTGGCATCGATGTCAGGAGCCGACCGAGCGGCAACGCCAGGGCAGCCATGACGATCGACGCAAGCATGACGATGAGGGCGAGGACGAAGAACCCGGGGTCGGCGCCCTGACGCTCCGACAACCCGAAGAAGATCTCGTCCGTCGTCGCGATCTTGACCTCGAGGGTGGCCGTCCCGACGAGCGCCGTCACGGCGAGCAGGACCGGGGCAAACGGCGATGGCAGTCGCCGCGGGTCACGACCGAAGAGGATCCCCGCGCCGATACCGAGGAAGCTCGCCATCAGCAGGAAGTTGCGGAAGAAGCCGATGTAGGTGACATTGGCCGGGATCCAGCGGATGAGGATCAGCTCGACGAACAGGACGACGGCGCTCGTCAGAAAGAGGCGAACCGCCGGCGGCGAGAGCACACCGACGACTGGAGCGATCGGCACGGCCAGCCAACCGAGACGCGGGCCAGCCTCGCTCGTATCGGACGTCACCGTCCTAGCCTCGTGTCAGTCGGAGCAGCTCATCCGGTGTGACCCGCGGCGACGGCGTCCCGAAGAGCCGTCCGAGGAGGAAGTACTCGGGAAGCGGCCGATCGTCGGTGATGAGCGGCCCATCCCCGGTGAACCGGCTCACCTCATCGTCCGCGATCCAGACCAGCGAGTGGATCCGCGCCGTCCAGCCCTCGACCGTCCGCTCCGGCGAGTCGTACGCGCTCGAGACCTCCTCGAGAACCCCGGGATGCCCGAGAACTCCGGCGATGGCCTCATCTGTGAACGTCATCGGTTCGTCCGATCCGAACATGTAGAAGCCATAGCCGCCCGGGCCGAAGGCCATCAGGACGTGCGGGAAGACGGCGTGGAACGTTCGGAGATGAGCCTTGAACTCGTCGACATTCGACCCGTACGGCGTCCATTGCATCATGATGCCGCCCGGGTTGAGCCGGGCGTGGCCGGCCCGGTAGTACTCGAGCGACGAGATGACCGATGCGCCGGAGCTCTCGATCGGGGGCGGCGGGTCCGTGACGATGATGTCGAACGTGTCGCTGGTCAGCTCCATGTGGTTTCGGCCGTCGGTCACGATGATCCTGCCGTTCGGGTCGGCCAGGACTGCCGCCGCATCGTCGTAGAAGTAGCCGAACATCTCCGGCACGGACGGCACGAGCTCGACGGCGTCCGTCCGGAGTCCGCCAATCAGGGCCGACCGGAAGGCCGATCCCATCCCGAAGGCCACGGTCAGCGCCCTCGTCGAATCGGGCCGCAACATGAGGGGCAGGATCGGCATCAGCTTCGCGTCGATCGTCAGCAGCGTCATCGACGTGCCGGTAACCCACAGCTGTTTGGCGCCGGCGATGCCGGCCTGGACGGACGCGATCTCGTCCTCCTTTGACGCATAGACCGTGCCTCCCTGCGAGCGGATCCGGGCCTCGCTCGGGTCGATCAGCGCGCGGGGGGCGGCAAAACCGACGACGATGGCAAGCCCGACGACGACGGCGACGGCCGTGACGCCGTAGCGGCGAACCGGGGCAAGGTCGCGCGTGAGGAAGATGAGCGCGATCCCCATCGCGACGTTGACCAGGGCGAGGAGGCCGACGGCGTGGGGTGAGCCGACGATCGGGATGACGACGAACGGAATCGCGAACGTGGCGACGATGGCACCCAGCGTGTTGGCGGCCAGCAGCCGACCGGCGTTCGAAGCCATCTGTCGCGGATCGTCGCCGAGCAGCGTCGACGAGGCCGGGAACGTGAAGCCCATGACAATCGTGGCCGGCAGGACGACCAGCAGAATGGGACCGATGATCGCCATCGCCGATGCCAGCGGCTGGCTCGGGTCGAGCGGACCGGGTTTGCTGATGACGAGCACGAGGCCCAGGATCGCAAGCGCTCCCACGATGACCTGGGCGACGGCGATCAAGGCGATCGGCCGCCCGACCCGGTGCCGTACGCTCGAGAAGATCATCGCCCCCAGCGCGATCCCGAGCAGGAACATCGCAAGGATGATCGTGAAGACGTAGGTCGAGTTCCCGGTGCCGGACGCCAGGAGCCGTGTCCAGAGGACCTGGTAACCGAGCGACGTCAGGCCGGAGACGAAGGCGAGGATGATCGCAAGACGAGGGCGAGCCGGCGACGCGGCGGACGGTGGGGCATCGCCCGTCTCGATCGCGGCAGCGCGAGCCACCGGTTCGCCTTCCTCTTTCGCGTCGCGGCTCAGCCAGATCGCGACGACACCGGCAAGCCCGGAGCACGACGCAGCGACGAAGAGCGTCCCCGTCAATCCGAGCACCTCGATGAGGACCACTCCCGCCGCCAGCGTGCCGATGATCGCGCCGTACGTGTTCGCCGTGTATAACCGCCCGAACGCCATCGACAGGTGGGCTCCGCTGCTCAGATAGCGCGTCAGGGTCGGCAGGGTGGCCCCCATCAGGACGGTGGCCGGGGCGAGGGCGGCCACGGCGAGGACGAACCGCAGCAGCGCCAGGCCGGGCGTGCCCTCGAGTGCTGGGTAGAAGCCCCGATATACCTCGTGGAGCAGGTGGAACGTGATCGGCGTGGCGAGGACGATCACGACGAGAACGAGCTCGATCACGCCGTACAGGCGCAGCGGGGATCGCACGCGGTCGGCGAGGCGGCCGCCGACGAAGCTGCCGAGGGCCATCCCACCGAAGAACCCGGTCAGGATCGTCGAGACCGCCTGCGTGGTGTTGCCGAACACCAGGACGAGCTGGCGCGACCAGACGACCTCGTACATGAGCCCGGCGGCGCCGGACAGGACGAAGATCGCAAGAACAAGTCGGGGATTGCGCATCGCCGGAGTTTCCCACGGGGGCGTAACTCCCCGCATGCCGCCGCCGTCACCGACGCCAACGAGTGGTTCCGATTAGAGGTTGTAGGCCCAGTAGACGCCGCCGACCCCGACGATCAGGCCGATCCCGATGAGGATCCGCCAGATCCAGCCCATCTCGCCACCCGTCTGCTCGTCGCGGACGGCGGCCATCCCGCACAGCGTCCAGATGAACGGGATGGAGTCAAGGGCATAGCGGTAGCCGTACTGGAGCCAGCCGCCGCCGTAGTAGAGCAGCGTGGGGATGAGGACGGCGATGGCGGCGCCCAGCAGGAGCCGGCTTCGGACATCCCGCCACGGGGCTCGGATCGCGTAGAGAAGGCCCGGGCTCGTAATGAAGATTGACAGTCCCAGCCCGTCCGGTCGGAAGAAGGGAAACTCGGACGACGGAAAGAACGGGTGGAGGAAGAGGTAGTCGAGGTTCATCGGGATGTGGGCGATCGAGAAGAGCCCGATCTGGCGCTGCGCCTCCAGCCACGGCGGAAGCGACGCCAGCTGATAGCCGGATTCGAGCGGCGATCCGAAGCGCGCGGCGTTGTACCAGAGGAAGAAAAGAATTGACGGGACGAAACCCGCCACCAGGCCGACCCACGCTCGCCACGGCCATCGGCGCGGCTCCCAGAGCGCGTCCCCAGCGAGCAACAGGGCATAGAACGGCAGCGCGAACGCAACCGGGGCCCTGGTCAGGAACGCCGCGCCGGCCATCAGGCCGATCAGGACCACTCGACGCCGGCCGAACAGCTCGATCAGGCAGAGAAGCGTCAGGATCGTGGCAATGAGATGACCGGTGTGCCAGACGCCGCCGCGGGTCGTGACCCACCAGATCTGGGTCGAGAAGCCAAGCAGGATCACGAGCCGCGCCCGGTCGGCGATCTTCTGGACGCCGATCCGACCAAGCAGCCACCAGCCGAGACCGACCACGCTGGCCGCGAGCAGGGCGTTGATCCCCGACTCCCACTGATCGGCGGTCACCGGGCCGACGATCGCGACCAACGGCATCAGCACGATTGCCGGGAAGGGCGCGAATGGGACGTAGGCCAGTCCATCACGGAGGATCACGTCGTTCGGCCCGAGCACGACCTCGAGCCAGGTGCGACCGTGGAGGAAGGCATCGGCGAGGTAGAAGAAGTCGCCGCGGCCCGCGTCGTAGTTCTTGTTGGACAGCCAGTACACGACGGCAGACACGCCGGCGATGGCCAGCCCGATCAACGTGGTTCGGTCGAGCCGGCGGATCATTCCGCGACCACCGGGGCCTCGCCGGGCGGCGTTGCGATTGACGCGGAGCGCAAGCGGACGCCGAACCAGGCCAGGGCGATCAGGGTCAGCCAGAAGGCGATCGGGTATGCGGCGGGCGGCGTCAGGCCGATCGTGAAGACGGAGGTCACCAGCGGGATGGCGACGGCCCACCACTGGCCACGGTCGATCAGCCAGGCGACCGGTAGCAGGAGAAGCATCGCGTAATGGTCCCAGAGGACGGGCGACAGGAGCTGGCTTGCAACGACCGCGACGAGGTACGAGGCGGCCGGATGGGCACGGAGAGCGGCAACAACCAGCACTCCCAGGGCCGCGACGCTGCTCGCCACCTGGACGATGGCCGCGACGCCGCTCGACGCTCCCAGCTGATAGGCGATCGCGCCCGGCGTGAAGTTGTGGGGCGTCGAGATCGGGTCGCTCACGTTGCGCAGCAGTGCGACGTAGTCGGCCCAGACGGATGGGCCGCCGGTCACCAACGTCGCGATGATCGCCGCTGCGGCCAGGATGGTCGCGCCCACGCCAAGGGCGGCCCAGCGGCGCGTCAGGAATGCCCAGAGGAGGATCAGCCCGGGCTGGATCTTGACGATGGCCCCCGCGGCGGCTGAGGCGCCGACGGCACGCGGGTCGTCCAGCCAGCGCCAGCCGATCGCGAACAGCAGGAACAGGAGCGGTCCGACCTGGCCGAGCTTGAGCGCGTAGGCGAACGGCCACGACAGGCCCGCGAGAAGGATCGTCAGCCAGCGGACGCTGACCCTCACCGGCATGATCGCGACCCCGCCAAGGAACGCCGCAACGGACAGAGCGGTCCAGGCCCACGTGGCCGCGTTCGCATCGAGGAGGGCGAACGGGAGGATCGCGAGGACGAACGGTGGCGGGTAGTAGAAGAGCCCGAAGCCGCCGGTCTCCTGGATCGTCGGGTCGTACAGCCGCTCGCCGGCGAGGACGCGGCCGGCGGCCTGATGGTAGGCGAGAAAGTCGAAGCCGAAGGTTCCGCTGACGACGCCGGACAAGACAACCGCGCCTCCTACCCCGGCGAAGACCACCAGGGCAATGACCGGGAGAGCCGCACGCGCCAGCCGCTCGACCCGCGGCGATTCGGGCGTCGGAGGCGGTGTCATCGCGGGAAGTCTAGCCACCGGCGTCGCCACGTCCAGCGCGGCCGCTTGTGGCGAGCCGCACGCCGGGAGCTAGCTGTCGGCCGGTTCCTCGGCGACCGGAGGCGCGGCAATTGCAGCCTTCGCCGTCCGGCCGAGGCGTCGATGGATCAACGGGATGCGGAACAGATCCCAGGCGACGCGCAGTGCCAATCCGGGGCTCGCCCGCATCCGTGAACCACGCCGGTCGGCCCAGCGGACCGGGACGATCGCGAATCCGTAGCCACGCTTGCGGACGAGGAAGATGAGCTCGACGTCGAAGACGATGCTGCCGATCCGCTGCCGGGCGAAGAGGTCGTGCGCTGCGTCACGGGTGAATCCCTTGAAGCCGCACTGAGTGTCCTCGACCGGGCCGACGACCCACGCCGACGCGAGCAGGTGGAACCCCTTGCCGAGCATCCGCCGGTACCACGGCTGGCTCTTGCGCATGTCCGAGCCGTCGGGCTGGATCCGGCTGCCGAGGGCGACATCGTGCGCGCCGAGGGCCTGGACCAGCAGCGGGATCATGTCCGGCGGGGTCGCCATGTCGGCGTCGGCGAAGATGATCAGGTCTGTCGTCGCCTTGAGCATTCCGGCTTTGACGGCTGCGCCCTTGCCGCCGTGGGGCACCGACAGGACCGTGAGCTGGGGCGCGACAGCCTCGGACATCGCCGCTTCAGGACGCCCGCGGACGATCTCCGCCGTCGCGTCGTCGCTGCCATCGTCTACGACGAGGACATCGACGAGTTCGGGGAGCGATGCTGCTCCGGGCGCACCGTCGCGGGCGCTCTCGCCGCGGCGCCGGAGATAGCCGAAGAGCTCGTCGAGCGCCGGGCCGATCCGGTCCGCCTCGTTGTACGCCGGGAGCACGATCGTGATGGTTCTTGCTGGCATTCGCGCCAGTGTAGGGCTCGGGCCTCTGGCGAAGACAGCACCCGAAGCTCCCAGTACGCGGTGGTCAGGTCGTGGTGATGGGTCGCGTCATTCGGAAGAGCACTCGATCCGTTCCTGTGACCGGCGCCTCCTCGGCGACCTCGAACAGCTCGCCGAAAGCGGCACGAAACCCATCGATGGTGTAGTCCGGGAAGACGTCCTCGCGCGTCGCGAGCAGCTTGCGAACCATGGGGTCTTCCTTCGGGACGAACTCGATCACGAGACCCGGCGCCAGTCGAGCGAACAGGGCCGCGATCCGCTCCAGCGGAACATTGCGGCCGATCGCGAGGTGGTGGACGAGGGCCAGGGCGAGGACCACGTCGGCATTCGCCCGTCCCTCGAGAGATCGTCGCTCCTCGCCGGACCACCCAAGGCCTGGGCTCGGGTTCGCGAGGTCGAGGACGAGTGGCAGGATTCCCTCCGCGCCGTCGCGACGGATGAGCCGATAGTGGCGCTCGGTCGCGGCCGGATCGACGTCCCAGGCGACGACGCGTCGCCCGAGCTCCGCGGCGATACGGCTGAAGCGGCCGGTATTCGCGCCCATGTCCCAGACCACGTTCCCCCCAGCCGCGGCGAGAAACCGGCGGACCAGGCCGTCCTTGACGGCGGTTGCGTCCTCACTGTAGGACGTGTGATCCGCGTAGTCGGCCCACTCGGTGCCTTCCGGCGTCCAGTCAAGCTTGCGGATCGTCCGCTGGAGGCTGTCGATCAGCGCCCTTTGACGGAGCGGGCTCACCGATGTCTTCCGCGACGCCGTGGCGGCCTCGGTACCGCGGTCGGCGAACCGGGCCTGGGCGCGGGCATGGACGTGGATGTGGGCACCAAGGCCCAGGTTCCAGCGCGTTCGGCCGGGGAGAAGACGCGCGGCGAGGTCGAGCGGGATCCCATCGACGAAGTCGCGCTGCAGCATGCCCAGCCGGATGTCCCGATGGGCCATGAGCGCGAGCGGGGCAAGAAAGTGCTCGCAGAACTGGCGGTAGGCGATCCACGGCGCTCCCGGCACGCCGCGTTCGAACGAGAGCGTGTCAATGAGGATCGGCCGGCCGCGCTGGAACTGGACGTTGTAGGCGGTTGCGTCCCGAAGCACGAAACCCGCTTGGTGCGCGACCGACTGGGCCTCGAGCGTCACCAGCGCGGCATCCCTGAGCATCCCGAATGACCATTCGAACGGGTAGGAGACGAAGTCGATCCGCTCAGGGCGGATGACCGCATATGCCTGCTCCGGCAGTGCCGCGTCTTCGATGGGGGCCGGCGTATGGCCGATGAGGAGGCCGCGCTCCTGGAGGGTGGTCAGCAGGCCGCTCGCGGCGAGATCGTCCCACCCAGCGGCAAACGATTCGTTGATCTGGCGGAGGATCGATCCGTCACGGGTGAACACGAACCCGGACGGGTCGCGGAACGATCCCGGGTCACGCTGCGCGGGGCTGCCCCCGCCGATCTCCGGCACGGCTACCGGCGACGCGGGCGGAACGGCGCTCAGGAAGACCGGTCGGGCGTCCGATTGGCTTCCGTGCCGAGCCCGTCGTCGCGGCGTCGAATGGCGCGGAGGAGCCGCCCGATCTGCTCACGGAAGAAGAACGGGATCGCAACGATCGAGGCAATGACAGCCTGGATGATCAGGCTGCCTGAACCGGGATCGATGTAAGCCACGAGATGATCCATGCGTGTGTCCCCATCTAATCGGCCACGCCACCCCTCGGAGGGCCGCGACCGGCATGCCTGCCGCCAATTGCGAGCGGTTCTCGGTCGCTCGCGACCCTGGGCACGCCTTGCATCGGGGGTCTCGGATTACCCGGAAGTACCACGCGCCAGTAGTCCAAACGGAGGGTAACACCAGCCAGAACCAGATTTGGCGATTGTTTGGGCCGCCTCGTCAAATCCGTGGTGCGCCGCTGTAGACACCGGAGTTCCGGCTGCGGTCAGGCGACACCCGATTTGCGGCTGACTCCGCTTGCGGCAACCCCGGCAAGGCCAAGCCCAACCGCCAGCCAGAGTGCCGGCAGCCAGGCGATCGACAGCGTAGCGACTACGGCCGCCGCGGCGATCAGGGCGGTCGTCCGAAACGCTCCCGCCGTACCGCGGGCTCGGACGACCGCGGCCACGCCGAACGGGATGAGCGCCGACGGGTAGTGGTACCAAGTGACCGGCAGGATCACCAGCGACGCGATCGCCGCGATCGCGATCCCGGTCAGTCGGTCGCGGACGGCCCAGCCGGCGAGGAGCGACGCCCCGACGGCGCCCACGGCGATGGGCAGGTGCAGCGTCCGCACGAGGGCCTCGTTGCCGCCGACAAGAAGCGCAAGCTGAGCGGCCGGACCGACGTTCCGCGCGTCGAGCAGCCGGGCGTTGCTCGCCGCGCCGGCCACCGGCACATAGTCGCGCCACAGGTCGGCACCGCCGGCCAGCAGGCTGAGGGCGATGACGGCGGCAATCGTCGCGGCTGCGGCGAGAATCACCCGGAGTGACGCGGCCGCCTCCCCGCTGATCCGCTCCCGAACGAGCCGTCCGACGAACCACGGCCCCAGACCGGCCGGATGGATCTTCGCAACGGTCGCCGCAGCGAGGGCGACGCCGCCGGCCACGCTCGATCGGGGCGTCGGCGCGATAGCCGCGACGAGGACGAGCGCATAGAGGAACGGGAAGAGCGCGTCGAGGTTGCCGAAGAGAAGCGCGATCCCGAACGGCAGGAAGAGGGGTGCCACGGCCAGGGTCGGCACGACGACAGACGCGACCGGCGCGGCCGGCGCGAGCCGTCGGCTGACGAACGCCGCCCCGGTCGCGAGCCCCACGACCGCGAGGACCCACAGGCCCCCGAACATGACGGCCGATGGCAGCCCGGCGAACAGGCTCATCGCCTGGGCGACAGGCGGCGGGTACGAGTAGAAGAGGTCCGTCGCCCCCGGCACGGCGCCGGTGATCATCGACGGCTCGTACGGCGATCCGCCGGCGGCAACGTCACGGCCCGCCTGGAGCAGCAGCTCCAGGTCGAAGCCGGCGGTCCGCGGCGTCGCCGAGAACATCCGGATCGCGAGCCATGCCAGGCCGGCCCAGCCAACGATCCCGAGGCCCAGCCAGACGGGGTTCGGCCGCCGGTTCATCGGCCGTCCGGCCGGCCGGCCGCTTCAGCCGCGGGCGGAGGCGGTTTGGGCCCGCCGAGAGCCGCCGCGAACGTCGAGAGCTGGTAGATCAGGAGCCGCGGCGTGGCCAGGACCGACAGGACGACCGCCGCCGGCCAGCCAAATCGAGTCGGGGCCAGCCGCCAGGCAACGACCGTTCCGGCCACCACCGCGATCGCCCATGCAGGCGGCGAAATCGCGTAGAGCGAGCGGTTCTCGACGTTGCCGACCTGCTCAAACCCGAGCGTGGACGGGAATGCAAGTGTCCCAACCGGCTCGAAGACGAGTTGGAGCATCCCAAAGGCGGCCAGCCACACAGCAAACCAGCCCAGAGATCGCCAGTCGCGCCGACCAACCCACCAAATCGCTGCCAACGCCGGGAAGATCTTCAGGTGTGCGGCGAGGGCAAGTGCCACGGGCGAACCGAGCGTCATGAACAGGGTGACCGCAACCTGCGCCTGGCCGACAGCCAGGCTCCAGCCCGTCGGCAGCGCCAGCATCCCAAGGACGACCCATGTCCGTCGGTTCAGGCCAAGTCTGCGAACCGTCAGGGCGAAGCAGCCCACGAGGAACGCCTCCCAGATCACCGCCGCGGCCTCGAACGGGAGCGCGGCGAGGGGACGAAATGCGATCGCGAGGAGTGGCGGATAGCGATAGAACGCATTTTCGTCCGTCGTCGCGGGCTGGTCGTAGAGCGGCAACCCGGCGTTGAGCCGGGCACCCGCATCGTAGTAGGCGTGGACGTCGGCGAGCGGATCGGTCGAGAGGTGGAGGACGAGCGTCTGAATGCCGAGCGCGAGGCCGAGGACCGCCGCGCCGGCGAGAACGCGACGGACGTTCGGGGTGTCGAACGCGGCGAGCCCGCCGGCGGTTGCCATACCGACCATCCTAACCACCCGAATCGCCCGTCACGGCCTCCCCGCGGGTCGCGGGCGCATAGCCGATTCGTACCAGCGGATTGGGCAGGAGCCGGTGCTACGCTGCACCGGCCGTGCGAACCCCGATTGCCCTGTTCGTGCTCGCCCTCGCGACGCGTCTGGTACTGATCGCGCTCTTTGCGGACCCCGCCTACCCGGACTCGTACTACTACGTCGACGTGGCCCGGGCGATCGCCGACGGGCGCGGGCTGCAGGTTGACTTCGTCTGGATCTTCGCCGAGGTCGGCGGGGTGATCCCGGCGATCCCGACCCTTCCCATTGCCAGCAACGCCCACTGGATGCCGCTCGCGTCGTTCGTCCAGGTCCCCTTCATCTGGCTGCTCGGCCCATCGCCAATTGCGTCGGCGCTGCCCTTTGCGCTCATCGGATCGCTGGCGGCGCCGCTGGCCTGGGCGATCGGGCGCGATGCGGGGCTGCGTCCGCTCGTCTGCGTCGGCGCGGGCGTCCTCACCGCGCTCCCGGCCCTGGCGCTCGTGTTCATGACCCAGCCCGACAACTTCTCGCTCTATCAGCCGCTCGTAGCCGCAGCACTCTGGATGGCGGCAAGAGGGCTCAAGGGGCACCCGCGGTCCTTCGCTATCGGCGGCCTGCTGATCGGGCTGGCGACGCTGTCGCGGAACGATGGGTTGCTCGTCGGGGCAACCCTCGGTCTCGCGTTCCTTTATGACCGTTGGCGCGCGTGGCGCTCCGGCGGCTCGCGCCGACCGGCAATCCCGCTCTGGGCCGCCGTTGCGTGCTTCGGTCTCTTCCTCGCGGTCATGGCTCCGTGGTGGATCCGCCAGCTGGAGGTCTTCGGTCAACTGTCGCCATCGACAGCGTCCGGCAAGGTCCTCTACATCCGCTCGATCGAGGAATGGAACTCGATCACGACGCCGGCGACGCTCGACCACCTGCTCGGCCAGGGGCTCGGGCCGCTCGTCCTCAGCCGAATCGGCGGATTCGTGGCGGCGGTCGGCATCTTCACGACCCTGATCGCGGGCGGGATCCTCCTGCCGTTCATGCTGATCGGCGCCTGGGCGAAGCGGCGATCGGTCGACTTCGGTCCGTTCTTCACCTACGCGGCGATCCTGTTCGCCTTTTCGGCGATCGTGTCGGCGATCCACGTCCCGGGCGGCACGTTCATCCACTCTGCCGTCGCCCTTGCACCGCACGCCTACCTGTTGACCATCGAGGGGATCGCGGTCGCCGTTGGCTGGATCGCCGTCCGCCGCCCCCGCTGGAATCGCGAGACCGCAACGAGGATCTTCGCGACCGCCGCGATCGGCTTCGCCGTCGTCTCCGCTCTCGGCGCCGCGCTCGCTGTCCAGGGACGCTGGCGACTCGAGAGGACCGAGCGCCTCGCGGTCGCAGCCGCGCTCGACCTGGCCGGGGCCGCGCCAGATGCCCGCCTCATGTCGCTCGACGCTGCCGGCTTCCGGTACCAGACGGGTCACGGCGGGGTGGTCACGCCCAACGATCCACTCGACACGATCGAACAGGTCGCACGCGCGTATCGAATCGAATGGCTGGTCATCGAGCGCGACAGCGCGGTCCCGGCGCTCGCACCGGTCTTCTCGGGCGAGATCAGGCCGCCCTGGATCGGCCCGCGGCTCATCGGGATCCCGGGGCCGGGCGGCACGACCAGCGTGGCCATCTACCCGATCTGCGTCAGCCCGGTCGACCCGCGCTGCGTGGTGACGGCCTCTAAGGCCGCGCCGTGAGCCGTCGCGAGATGCTCCTTTCGGTCGCGGTCGTATTCGCGGTCGCCGTCGTCGTCCGGGCGGTCGCTGCATCGCTTGTCGTCTTCCCCCAGCCGGAGGACACGGCCTACTACGTCGCGGTGGCTCGCAATCTCCTCGAGGGCCACGGGCTGACGAGCGACGCGCTGTGGAGCTTCCAGACGCCGCCGCTGTCGTTCCCCCGCCCGGCCTTCGAGGTCTGGCTGCCGCTGCCGACGATCCTCTCGGCAATCCCGATGGCGATCCTCGGCTCAACATTCGCGGCCGCCCAGGTGAGCCCCATCCTCGTGGGCTCGATCGTTCCCGTCCTGGCCTGGCGCCTGGGCGCCGATGCCGGGATCGAGCGAGGCCTGTCCCTCGGCCGGACCCGGGCCCTCGGGCTGGGGGCTGGCCTGACGAGCGCGGTCTACCTGCCGCTTGTGCTCCATTCGACGCTGCCCGACTCGACGATGCCGTTCGCGGCGCTCGCCCTGGGGGCCTGCCTCGTGATACCGCGACTGCTCCGGGATCCGGTCCGCCTTCGGTTGACCGACGTCAGGTTGCTCGGCCTCGGGGGGCTGATCGGACTCGCCGCGCTGACCCGCAACGAAGCCGTGTTCATCGGCTTCGCCTGGCTCGTCGCGGTCTGGCTCGCGCCGAACCTCGATCGCCGGCGAAAGGTGGCGCTGATTGGCGTGCCGGCGGCCGTCGCCCTCGTGATCTTCGCGCCGTGGATGATCCGCGACTGGATCGAGTTCGGGAACCCGCTTCCTGGTCAGGCCCTGTCAAACGCCCTCTCGGTGTCCGGCTCGGACATCTTTGCCTGGAACGACCCGCCGACGCTGTCGCGGTACCTCGCCGAGGGACCCGCCCGGCTTCTGTCGATGCGCGCCGAGGGCATCGCTCACAACCTCTTCACGGTGCTGCTGCTGCCCGGCATGCCGGCCGCGTTCGTCGGTCTCGTCGCGCTGCCGTTCTTCAGCCGCATGCGCACCCTGTTGCCGCTCGCGACCCTGTCGATCACGACGTTCGCGGTGACGAGTCTCGTCTTCCCCGTCTCTACGACGTGGGGGACATACCTGCACGCCGCCGGACCCGCCCACGTCCTTCTGTTGATCTGCGGGCTCCTGGCGCTCGATGCCGGGATCGAGCGCGTCGGGCGGATCCGCAGCTGGACGCGCCCGGTCGCCTGGCTTGGCGGTGCCCTGACGATCTTTGGCTCGCTCCTTTTCATGATCGTGCTGCTGCCGCTGTTCGGCGCCCAGTCGCGCGGCCTGGCCTTGCGCTACGAGGCACTTGCGACACAGATGGCGGCGGCGGGCCTACCGCTCGAGGATCAGGGCCCGATCATCACGAACTTCCCGATCTGGCTCTCGGAGTCGACGAGGGTCAGGGCGCTCGCCCTTCCGACGGAGACCCCGGCCGACGTGCTCGACCTGGCAAGCCGGTTCGAGGGCACCCGTCTCCTCATCATCAGTGGCGAGGTCGATGGCGACTGGCCGCAGGTCCTCGACACGAATGCTCCTCGGGCCGAGTGCTTCGATGAGATCCACCTCGGCAGCCCGGCCGAGGCGCGGCTGGCGAAGGCACTCGACGACACCCGGGTCTTCAGGCTCGTTTGCCCATGAGTGGCGACCCGTATACTCGGAAGCCGATGGACGCCGCACGCACGGAACCTGAAGCTCGCGACGCAACGCGCGACCTGCGCGATGCTCTCGAAGCACGCGAGCTTCGCGACGCCGGCGAGGCGCGGATCGATTCGCTGATCGCCGAGGCGAGTGCGGCCGTCAGCTACAGCGCCAACACGCTGCGAAGCGTCACCGATCGCTATCGCAGCGCGTACCACGACGAGCTGACGCGCTGGCAGCTGCTGAGCGACGAACTCGATACCCTCGAGGGACGAGCAACCAGCGCCAGGCCCCGGCGGTCCACTGCCAGCGACGCGGAGGCAGCCGCTCAGGCCGAGGCAACCGCCGAATTCGCGCCCAACGAGGCGGCGGCAGCAGCAGCCGAGGCCGGCGCCGAGGATGGTCGGGTGCGTGGGCTGCAATCCGAGACAGCGATGCTCGGCAGCGAGCTCGGCAACCACCACACTGAGCTCACCAGGCTGGAGATCGCGTTGCGCAACCTCGAGAGCACATGGCTCTTCCTCGAGCGCGGGGACGTCAGCCTCATTGGTGCCGGCGCGGGCCTCCCGACGGAGATTCAGATGCGCATCGTCGAGGCCCAGGAGTCCGAGCGCTCCCGGCTCGCCCAGGAGATCCACGATGGGCCTGCCCAGGTCCTGTCGAATGCGATCTTCCAGGTCGAGTACATCGAACGCGTCATCGACAACGACGACGGCCTGGCCAGGACAGAGCTGCACTTCCTCCGCGAGCAGCTCCGGCGGGAGCTCGGTTCGGTCCGGACGTTCATCAGCCAGCTGCGGCCGCGGGTTCTCGACGAGCTCGGCCTCGAGGGAGCCATCGGCGACGCGGTCGACCGAACATCGGCCTTGACCGAGCTGTCGACCACGACCGAGCTGACGGCGAGCGCCGACCGCCTGACCGAAGCCCAGCAGACGGTTGTCCTGCGGATCGTCCAAGAGGCCCTTCAGAATGTGCGCAAGCATGGAGGGGCGTCATCTGTCATCGTCGCGAGCGCTATCGACGGTGAGGCATGGGTCCTCACGGTTCGGGACGACGGCAGAGGGTTCGACGTCGGAGCGGTGGCGGCTCGTGGCCGCCGCAACTTCGGGCTTCAATTCATGCAGGAGCGCGCAGAGCTGATCGGGGCCCAATTCGAGGTCCAGTCGCGACCGGACGGTGGAACACTCGTCCGGCTGGCCATCCCGATCGGAACATAGGGAGACCGCCTGATGAACTATTCGGGACCTGAACGCCGCCGCGGCGGACCGGACCGTCGCGCTGAGGGCGAGCAGACGACGATTCTGATCGTCGACGGGCACGCCTTGTTTCGGGTGGGGATCGCCAACATCCTCGGCCACGAGTCGGACTTCCTTGTCGTCGCCGAAGCGGACGACAGCCGGTCGGCCGTCGATCGGGCTCTCGAGACGTCGCCCGACATCATCCTCATGGATCTTTCCCTCGGACCGCCCGGCGGCATCGAGACCACACAGCGGATCAAGCGCGAGCTGCCGTCGACCGGGATCATCGTTCTCGCGGCCAACGAGGACGAGGACGCCCTGTTCGACGCAATCAAGGCCGGCGCGGCCGCCTTCATCCTCAAGGACGTCGGCCCCGATGACCTCGTCACGATCATCCGGCGCGTCGTGAATGGCGAGTACCTCATCAACGACAAGGTCTTCGCCAAGCCGGCCGTCGCGTCGCGGGTCCTCAAGGAGTTCCGCGAGCTCGCCGTCTACGGCCAGGAAGCGGCGCCGATCTTCGCCCCGCTCTCGCCACGGGAAGTCGAGATCCTCGACAACATCGCTCAGGGCATGACGAACAAGCAGGTCGCCTACGCCCTGTCGATCAGCGAGCAGACCGTCAAGAACCACATGAGTTCGATCCTTCGGAAGTTGTCGGTCAACGACCGGACCCAGGCCGTCGTCTACGCGATGCGCCAGGGCTGGATCCGGATGCCGGAGGACTGATCCGACGGCCGTGTCCCAGACTGAGCCCGGCGCCGTGCCCGACACCCTCGGCGATGTGATCGCACGCGTGACGCGCGACGTCGCGACGCTCGACGGCGAGATGGTCGAGATCGACATGCTCGTCCAGCAGGCCCGGAGCGAGGCCGAGCGCCACGAGACGAAGCGTGTCCAGGCGGCGGAGAAGCTGGCCGCCATGCCGGAGAACTCGCCCATCGCGGATGTCCTCGCCCTCAACGTCCAGCTCGTGACGCTCACCCGCCGTGCCGCGGTGATGGAGTCGCAGGTCGAGGTCCTCGACGGCAAGCGCAAGATCATCGCCCGATTTCGCGAGTCGCTCGCCGAGCTTGCGGCCGGCCTCGGCGTCGCAGTCGACGAGGGCGCGAGGCTGGGCGAGAACGCGCCGAGCCTGGATGCCGCGGTTTCGCCCACCGTCGAACCCGCGTCGCAGGGCATGTCCCGGATCGTCCTGACGGCCCAGGAGGATCTCCGCCGCGATATCGCGCGGGCAATGCACGATGGGCCGGCCCAGAGCCTGACGAACATCGTCCTCCAGGCACAGATCGTCGACCGCTTCCTGACCCAGGACCCCGAGCTCGCCCGCGGCGAGGTTCGCCAGCTCGTTTCGATGGTCCAGCAGACGCTCGATGCCACGAAGTCGTTCATCTTCGACGTCCGGCCGATGGTTCTCGACGACCTGGGCCTCGTCCCGACGCTTCGCCGTTCCGCCCGCGAACGGGGTCAGCGGGCCGGCGTGGCCGTCGAGTTCGAATCGCTCGGCACCGACCGGCGGCTGCCGATGGACCTCGAGAGCGGACTGTTCCGGATCCTCGATGAGGCCCTCGGCGGATACCTCGGGGTGTCGCCGGATCGGGTCTCGCTCAGGCTCGACTGGACCGACGAGCGGATCGAGGGGCGGGTCTCTGCCTCACGCGACCGGACATCGGTGGTCGAGAACGCCGAGCGCGAGGCTGCCGCCCAGGCGTCGGCCAATCCTGCCAGCAAGGATCTGCCGCCGGCGCTTGCCGCGATGATCGAGGATCGCAAGGTGCAAGCCGAGGCCGCCGCCGAGTCCGCCCGCAACGCGGCGATCGTCGCCCTTCCGCCGAACGCCTGGCGCGAGATCCAGCAGCGGGCCGCGACCGTCGGGATCTCCGCCGAGCTTCTCCCTGGCGGGGCCGAACTGCGCATCGCCGTCGACCTGCCATCCGACGAGCCTGCCTGACCGCCAGGCGAGCCATGATCGCCGAGCGCGGCCAGGGGATCGTCGAGTACGGTCTGATCCTCGCTCTCTCGGCCGTGGTGGCGGTCGTGGTCCTCGTGTTCTTCGGCGGAACCCTGTCGGCGGTGCTGGAGGCGATCGGCGCGGCGATCCAGCGAGCGTCGTGATCGGTCGCCGAGGCGCATCAGGTGGTGCGCGGCCGTCGCCAGGAAGGCAGCCGAGCGGCCTATTGGTTGAGTCCCAATTGCCTACTGCCCATCGCCCAGGAGTCGGGCATAGTGA
>JBBSCI010000009.1:0-35353 GCA_038250445.1 Candidatus Limnocylindrales bacterium
ATCGATCCCGCATCGGTAGCGCCGGAGGTGATGACGATCACGCCCTCGGTGGCTGGCTCGCTCGAATCGGTGACCCTGCCCGGCGCCGCCGGCCTCAGTGATGCGGATGCCCGACTCCTGCGCTTCGTCCCGTCGGCTCCGCTGCCGGCGAACACGACCTTCGAGGTGGTGGTCGGCCGCGATCTGCGCTCCGCCGATGGCGTTCAGCTCGCCGAGGAGCTCACCTGGAGCTTCACGACAGGCTCACCGAGCGAGACGCTCTCGAACCAAATCGTCTTCCTCTCCGATCGCGGCGGTACGACGAACCTGTGGGCCATGAACCCGGACGGCACGAACCAGCGCCAGGTGACCGCGGAGCTTTCCGGGGTGACCGACTACGCGATCGCGCCCGATGGTCGCTCGCTGATCATCGGCGACGGCGCGCAGCTCGTCGCGCAGCTGGCCGACGGGCGGGATCGTCGCCTCCTGACCGATGCTGGCGTGCTCGAGTTCGATCCGGTCTACAGCCCCGACGGCCGCTCCATCGCGTTCGGCCGTGCCGACGCGGCCACCGGCGGCGGGCTCGGCATCTGGCAGCGCGGCGTCGGAGGCGGCGATGCGACGCGGCTGGCGATCGAAGCGGGTCGCGGCGCGTCGCCGACTCCATCGTCCAGCGCCTCGAGTGTGCCGCAGCCGGACCGGCTGCTCCGCGAGCCGACCTATGCGCCGGACGGCTCGGCGATCGCCTACGTCGACACCGCCGGCGCGGTCGGCATCGTCGACCTCGACACCAGGGATCTCACGAGCGCGGCATTCGACGCGACGGCGGCGCCGGCCTGGCTCGCCGACGGGAACGGCATCCTCCTCAGCGGGAACCGGCGTCCCCTGCCGCCGGATCCGGCCGAAGCACCCAGGCATCCCGCGCTGACGCCGGTCGCGCCGCTCGGGCCGTCCCCGGGAGTCCGCCCCGAAGCGGCCCGCCTGGCAGTCGGCGGGGCATCGGTGACGCCCACCTCGTTCGTCGCCGGCGCACGGGCCTTCGCGGTCGGTACCGGCGGACGGGTGGCCTACGTGGCGGCGGACATCGTCGTCGCCGCCGGGCGGATCTGGGTTGCGAACGGGGGCGAGGGTCGGATGCTCGGCGATGAGGGCCTGACGGCCGATTCGGTCGGCTTCACCCCGGAGCCCGGGACGCTCGTCATCGGTCGCACCGCGGTCGACGGGGCGTCGCGCGGGATCTGGGTCGTCGGGATCGCTGACGGCCGCGCGCAGCAGCTCGCCGAGGACGGCAGGCGGCCGCGCTGGCTCCCCTAGGCCGAGCCGCGCTGCGCGGTTGACCGCGCGCCGGGCGCGCGGCTACCATGGCGCGGCCTCGCTGGCGGACGTCGTTGCGGCGTCACGATCGCCAGCGTTTCCGTGTGTCAGCAGGTTCCTGGCCGCGCGCTCGCGACCTCGTCAGGACGTCGCCAAGCCGCTGGACCGCCATCGGAGGATTCATGGAGCTCCACCCCATCATCTGGGTCATCCCGGTCGCCGGCCTCGCGGCCATCGCGTTCGCCCTCTACCTAGCCTGGGACGTCCTGCGGGCCGACAGGGGCACACCGGCGATGCAGGAGATCGCCGGCACGATCTTCGAGGGCGCGGTCGCGTTCATCCGCCGCCAGTACCGGACGATCGGCCTCCTCGCCATCGGTGGCGGGCTCGCCATCGGCGCGATCATCGCGACGGTCGAGACCAGGGCCGTCGCCGACACGGACATCTTCGGCATGCAGCTCGGCCTCATGACCGGCGTCGCCTTCCTGGTCGGCGCCGCGTGCAGCATGGCCTCGGGCATCATCGGCATGTTCATCAGCGTGCAGGCGAACCTGCGCACCGCCGCCGCCGCCCAGCACAGCCTCGTGGGCGCGGTCCGCGTCGCCCTCCGCGGAGGCGCCGTGTCGGGCTTCCTCGTCGTCGCCCTGTCGCTCCTCGGCGTCTACGGCATCTTCAGCCTCTTCGGCGGACTCGGCGGTGGCCAGGCCACGAAGGACGCGCCGTTCCTGATCGTCGGCTTCGGCTTCGGCGCCTCGTTCGTCGCCCTCTTCGCCCAGCTCGGCGGCGGGATCTACACGAAGGCCGCCGACGTCGGCTCGGACCTCGTCGGCAAGGTCGAGAAGGGCATCCCCGAGGACGATCCCCGCAACGCGGGCGTGGTGGCGGACCTCGTGGGCGACAACGTCGGCGACTGCGCCGGTCGTGGCGCGGACCTGTTCGAGTCGACGGCGGCCGAGAACATCGGGGCGATGATCCTCGGCGTCGGTGTCTACACGATCGCCCTCGCCGCTGGCTGGCCCAACCCCGAGGGGTGGATCTTCTTCCCGCTCGTCGTCCGCGCCTTCGGGCTGCTCTCGACGATCGTCGCGATCTTCTTCATTCGCGGCAAGGAAGACGAGAACCCGATGAACATGCTGAACCGCGGCTACTGGGTCACGACGATCCTGTCCGTGCTGGCACTGTTTCTCGTGACGAACGTGATGCTCCAGACGACCGGCAACGCCCCGTCCGGCCTGCCGGTCTGGCTTTACTTCTTCGGTGCCGGCGTCGTCGGCCTCGCCACGAGCGTCGCCTTCGTCTACATCACCCAGTACTACACGGCCGGGTCGTTCCGGCCGGTCCGCGAGATCGCCGAGGCCTCAAAGACTGGTCCCGCGACGAACATCATCTCGGGCACGGCCGTCGGCTTCGAGACGACCTTCGTGACCGCGATCACGATCGGAATCGCCCTCTTCGCGAGCCACTGGTTCGGGTCGCAGGCCGGCATCATCAACGGAGCCGGCAAGGACGTCGGCGGGATCTTCGGCACGGCTGTCGCCACGATGGCGATGCTCATGACGACCGCTTACATCCTCGCGATGGACACCTTCGGCCCGATCACCGACAACGCCGGTGGAATCGCCGAGTTCAGCCGCGCAGAAGCCGGCGCACGGGAGATCACGGACCGGCTCGATGCCGTCGGGAATACGACCAAGGCGCTGACGAAGGGCTACGCGATCGCCTCCGCCTCGCTGGCAGCCTTCCTCCTGTTCAGTGCCTACATCGACAAGGTCAACCTGATCCAGACGAACCGTGGCGGCGCGCTGCTGACGTCGGTCAACCTCTCCAACGTCAACGTCTTCATCGCCGCATTGATCGGGGCGATGCTCGTGTACTTCTTCTCGTCCCTCGCCATCCGCGCGGTCGGCATGACGGCACAGGCGATCATTTTCGAGGTCCGGCGCCAGTTCCGCGAGATGCCCGGGATCATGGATTACACGCAGCGCCCGGACTACGCCCGGGTCGTCGACATCACGACCCGCGCCGCGCTTCGCGAGATGATCGCGCCGGGTGTCGTCGCGGTCGCCACGCCGATCGTCGTCGGGTTGCTGCTCGGTGCAGAGGCCGTCGCCGGCATGCTCATGGTCGGCACGATCGCCGGCGTCATGCTCGCGACCGTGCTGAATAACGGCGGCGGGGCGTGGGACAACGCCAAGAAGTACATCGAATCGGGCCACCTCAAGGACGACAACGGCGTCGTCCTCGGCAAAGGCTCCGATGCCCACGCCGCGGCGGTCGTCGGCGACACCGTCGGCGATCCGTTCAAGGACACGGCCGGGCCATCGCTCCACGTCCTCGTCAAGCTGCTGGCGACGATCACGCTCGTCCTCGCCCCGCTCTTCATCCGCTAACGAGGCCCAGGCGCGGCAGGTTGCGCCCAACAGCCTGCCAACCCGTTAAACGAGATGGATACGTTCGCGCAGGCGATCGTGATGGGGATCGTCCAGGGACTCACGGAGTTCCTGCCGGTCTCGTCTTCCGGTCATCTGATCCTCGTCCCGGTTCTCGCCGGCTGGAACGATCCGTTCATCAAGTCGCTTGCGTTCAGCGTGATGCTCCACATCGGCACGCTTGTGGCACTGCTCGTCTACTTCCGGGCGGACTGGTTGCGGCTTGTCCCGGCCGGTCTTGCCGCGGTCCGCGACCGCTCGCTCGACGGCGATCCCGATCGCCGGCTGGCCTGGCTCATCGCCGTCGCGACGGTGCCCGCCCTGATAGCTGGTGTCCTCCTCAGCGACCTTGCCGAGCAGCGGTTTCGCGAGATCGGGCTCGTCGCGCTCATGCTCGTAGTCGGAGGCGCGATTCTCTGGCTCGCCGAACGCCAGGGATCGCGCCGGCTGCTCGCAGTCGATCTGACGTTCCCCAAGGCATTGGCGATCGGGGCGGCCCAGGCCCTTGCGCTCATCCCCGGCATCAGCCGGTCGGGGATCTCGATCTCCGCCGGGTTGTTTGCCGGGCTGGAGCGGGAGTCGGCGGCACGCTTCTCGTTCCTCATGGCGACCCCGATCACGGCCGCCGCGGCCGCGTTCGAGACGCTCAAGGTCGTGCGCGGGGAGACCGGCCTGCCCGTCGAGGTCGGGCCGCTCATCGCCGGGATGATTGCCGCGCTCGTGTCCGGGATCTTCGCGATCTCGATCCTGCTGCGATTCCTGCGAACAAGCTCCACCGACATCTTCGTCGTCTACCGCGTCATTCTGGCCGCCGTGGTCCTCGTCTGGTGGCTGCGCTGAGGGGCGGTCGACGATGGAGGTCATGAAACAGCTCCGTCAGCGCGCCATTCGGGACCTGGTCGAGCAGCGTCCGATACGGACCCAGCAGGAGCTCGCGGGTGCGCTGCGGGAGCGTGGCTTCCGGACCACCCAGGCGACGATCAGCCGCGACGTGGCCGAACTCGGCCTCATCAAGGTCAGCCGGGATGGAATCCAGGCCTACGCGCTCCCACCCCGCCTGATCGAGGCCGAGACGTCGGGCGAGGACCGGCTTCGGAAGCTCCTCGCCGATCTCCCGGTCGAGTTCCACGAGGCGGGCCTCCTGCTCGTGATGCGCACACTGCCGGGCTCGGCCCACGCGATCGCGGCTGCCCTCGACCGGGCTCGCTGGCCAGAGGTCGCGGGCTCCATTGCCGGCGACGACACGCTCTTCGTCGCGTTCCCGGACCGCGGCTCGCTCCAGCGGATCAAGCGCCGGCTGCTCCGCCTAGCCGAGTAGCCCCCCGCGCCGCTGCCGCGATTCGGGAGGGCCGCGGGGCGGGCACCTGGCGCCACGCGGGCTGGCGTATGAACGAATCGGTACCTCGCGGCAGCGTTTGCGCCTATCGAGACGCCTGTCCCGCCAGATCCTGTCGTGATGCCGACGCACGCACGGCTCCGCATAACGAGGCTGCGTCCGCCCTAACCTCGGGCGTACCGGGGCGCTAGTGCCACACGGCGTGACGGATGGCGGAAGGTCGGGTGCGGCCGCGCCGTCCGGGCTTGTCTGTCCGGCAGTCGCGGCCTTTTGACACCCTGAGCGTCGCGCAGTAGGCTATCGGCCGGTCGAGCTTCAGGCGCGCGAATCCACGCGCGGAACCTGGAGTTCTTTCCTTATATCCCGACCGTCCGACCGTCGCTTCGACGACCGGTCCCAAACCCATTCGGGGGCCCACACTCGTGAACAACAAGCCCACCTACCTGTCCAAGGAAGGCCTCGCCAAGCTCCGAACCGAGCTCGACGAGATGACCAGCGTGAAGCGACCCGAGGTCGCCCAGCGAATCCACGACGCGAAGGAACACGGGGACCTGTCCGAGAACGCCGAATACGAGGATGCCAAGAACGAGCAGGCATTCGTCGAAGGCCGGATCCAGACGCTCCAGGCGCTGATCAAGAACGCCACGATCATCGACGAGAACCACTCGACCGAGCACGTCCAGATCGGCTCGACGGTGGCTGTCGAGAGCGACGACGGAAAGGAGTCCTTCACGATCGTCGGCTCGACAGAGGCCAAGCCGACCGAGGGCCGCATCTCGAACGAGAGCCCCGTAGGCCGCGCCCTCCTTGGCAAGAAGAAGGGCGAAAAGGTCCTCGTAAAGGTCCCCGCCGGCGACTTCACCTACAAGATCGTCAGCATCACGTAAACGGCGGTCGCATGTGATGGCGAGTTGCCACCCTCCCCGGTGAGTCAGCAAGCGCCCGAGGACTGGGCTGATGCGCTCGCGGCCGGCGTCAGCGGCCCTCAGGTCGTCAACGACTCCAAGACGCCATCGGGCACCGTGCATGTCGGCAGCCTCCGCGGCCCGGTCATCCTCGACACGATCTGGCGCGCGCTCCGTGCACGCGATCTCGAGGCGCATCTGCTGTACGGCGTCGACGACTACGACCCGATGGACGCCCAGGCGCTCCTGACACCGGACGCGGTCGACCGGGAGATGGGCCGGCCGCTATTCCAGGTTCCGGATCCCTTCGGCGACTGCCATCCCTCGTACGCCCGCCACTTCGCCGGCATCTTCATCGAGACGTTCAGCGGCCTCGGGATCCACCCCGAGCGCTACTACTGGATGAGCGAGATCTACCCGACCGGTGAGATGGACCAGTACATCCGAACCGCGCTCGACAAGGCGGCGCTTGTTCGCGACATCTACCGGCGGGTCGCCAACGTTCAGCACCCAGACGCCTGGCATCCGCTCCAGGTGGTCTGTGAGAACTGTGGCAGGATCGGGACGACGATCGTGACCGACTGGGACGGCGAGCAGGTCACGTACGAATGCCGCGAGCGCCTGGTCACGTGGGCCCGCGGCTGCGGCCACTCCGGCAGGACGAGCCCGTTCGGTGGACGGGGCAAACTGCCGTGGAATCTTGAGTGGGCAGCCCAATGGTCGCTGCTTGGCGTCACGATCGAGCCCTGCGGCAAGGACCTGGCGACGGCCGGCGGATCGCGCGATCGCTCGGACGCGATCGCCCGCGAAGTCTTCGAGCGTGAACCGCCGCTCAACGTCCCGTACGAGTTCATCAACATCGGCGGGAAGAAGATGTCGACATCCAAGGGTCGCGGTGCCGCGGCTCATGAGATCGTCGAGGCGATCTTGCCGGAGCAGCTCCGCTTCTTCTTCCTTCGCCCGAAGCCGAACCACGCGGTCGACTTCGATCCGGACGGCACCGACGCGATCGCCCGGCTCTACGACGAGTTCGACCGGTTCGCCGCGGCGACGGCCGGCCGCGAGGTCAAGGGTGAGATCGCGCCGGGCTACGAGGCCACGTTCCGCTACTCGCTCCTCGATCCCGAGGCGAACGTTCAGCCCGAGGCGGCGCTATTCCGGCCCGCCTTCGCCCATCTCGCCCTGCTCGTCCAGATCCCGAACGTCGACGTCGCGGCGCGAATTGAAGCGGAGAAGGGGAGTCCGCTCGACGAGCGCGAGCAACAGATCCTCCAGGAGCGAATTCGGGCGGCGCGGCGCTGGCTGGAGACATACGCCCCCGAGCGGGCGCGGCTGACGATCCGGCGGGACGCTCTGCCCGATGCGGCTGCGACGCTCGACGACGCCCAGCGGGCCTATCTCGCCGCGCTCGCCGAGGCCGTCGAGGCCCGCCAACCGACCGCCGGCGATGCTTGGCAGGACGCGATCTTCGCGACCGCCACGGAATGCGGCATCGAGCCGCGGGCGGCGTTCACCGCGCTCTACCTCCCGTTCCTGGGTCGGACGAATGGGCCCCGCGCCGGCTGGTTGCTGGCGAGCCTCGATCGCGAGTTCGTGGTCGCGCGCCTCCGGGAAGCGGCCGGCGCTGCCGTCGGAGGCGCGGCATGAGTGTCGGGCTGCAGCGGCTGCGGGACGATGCCGAGACAATCCGTAAGGGCGCGGTCGACAAAGGCGAGGACCCGACCGTCATCGACCGGGCGATCGAGCTCGACGCCCGCCGGCGGACCCTGCTCGGCGAGGGAGATCGCCTAAAGGCGGAGCGGAACGCGGCCTCGAAATATATCGGCGAGGCGATCAAAGGCGGCGCGTCACCGAACGGTCCGGAAGTCGCCGACCTGAAGGCGGCGTCGACCGCGGCAGGGGCACGGATCGCCGCCACCGACGCGGAGCTCGCGACGACCGAGAAAGAGCTCGACGATCTCCTCCTCCGGATCCCGAATCCGGCCGACCCGGACGTCCCGATCGGTGGCGAGGAGGCGAACGTCACGGTCCGAACGTGGGGCGAGCTTCTCCCCGTCGAGCAGCCGGTCGATGGCGAGGTCGGCGCCGATGCACCGGCCGGCGGCGCGACCTGGACGCGGAGGCCTCACTGGGAGCTCGCCGAGGCGCTCGACATCATCGACAACGCTCGCGGCGCGAAGATCGCGGGCTCGGGGTTCCCGGTCTACAAGGGTGCCGGTTCCGCGCTCCAGCGGGCCCTCATCAACTGGTTCCTCGACGTCCACACCCGCGAGAACGGCATGACCGAGATCTGGCGCCCGGCCGTCGTCAAGACCGCGAGCGCGGTCGGGACCGGCCAGATCCCCGACAAGGAAGACCAGATGTACGTCGTGACGCGCGACGAGCTCTACCTGGTCCCGACTGCCGAGGTCCCCGTCACCAACCTTCACCGCGACGAGATCCTCGATGCTGCGGCGCTGCCGATCCACTACGCGGCCTATTCGCCGTGCTTTCGTCGCGAGGCGGGCGCTGCCGGCAAGGACACCCGGGGCATCCTTCGCGTCCACCAGTTCGACAAGGTCGAGATGGTCCTCTTCGAGCGGCCTGGCGAGTCGGAGGCGGCGCTCGAGTGGATGACCGAGCGGGCCGAGATCCTCCTCCAGCGCCTCGGGCTCGCGTATCGCGTCCTGCTGATGGCGACGCGCGACATGGGCTTCGTCCAGGCGAAGAAGTACGACCTCGAGGTCTGGGCCCCGGGCGTCGAGCGCTGGCTGGAGGTCAGCTCGTGCTCCAACTTCCGTGACTACCAGGCTCGTCGAATGGCCATTCGGTACCGGCCGGAGCCCGGGGCGAAGCCGGAGCTCGTGCACACCCTCAACGGATCAGGGCTGGCGCTGGCGCGGGTCGTCGCGGCGATCCTTGAAACGTACCAGCGGCCCGATGGCAGCATCGAGGTGCCTGATGTGCTGCGGCCATATCTTGGTCGCGAGACGATCGCCTAGGGCTCGCCGGTCGTCCCGCTCAGGCGGCGCGTATGCTCAGGTAACAGGCCGTCAGCATCCGTCACCCAACCGAGGTCTCTCGCCTACATGATCAATCTCCTGATCCTGCTCGCAGGTCTCGTCCTGCTCATCGTCAGCGTGACGCTCGGAATCGTGATCCCGCTTGGTCGCGCCGCACCCGGCCGTGACAAGGCGCCGGTGCCGGGGGCCCACGTCTTCATGGGCGTCGTCGGTGCCGCGATCGGCATCCTGATCCTCGTCGTCGGCGTTTCTGCCCCGTTCGTCGAAGTTCCGGCCGGCAACGTCGGCGTGGTCACCAACTTCGGATCGGTGCAGTCAGGAACGCTCGAGCCGGGCCTCCACATCGTCATCCCGATCGTCCAGCACGTCGCGATCATTGACACGCGGGTCCAGCCGCACCAGTTCCAGGAGATCGACGCCGCATCGGCGGAATACCAGACGGTCAAGCTCACCGGCGTCATGAACTACCACGTCGATGGCCAATACGCGTCCGATCTCTACCAGCGCGTCGGCACCGACTTCGCCTCCAAGGTCATCGACCCGGCCTTCAACGACTTCATCAAGACCGTCGTCCCGGCCTACAAAGTCGACCAGATCCTCGGTGCCCGCGATGAGATCCGATCCAAGGCCAAGGAGGCCCTCGCGGCGAACCTGTCCCAGTACCACATCATCGTTGACGACATCTACATCGCGAATATCAGCTTCAGCGAGGCATTCCAGCAGGCGATCGAGGCCAAGCAGGTGGCCCAGCAGCAGGTCCAGACGGAGACCCAGATCCTCGCCCAGAAGAAGATCCAGGCCGAGCAGGCCGTGGCCCAGGCCCAGGGCCAGGCGGACTCGAACGTCAAGCTCGCCGAAGGCCAGGCGGCCGCGACGATCGCCCTCGCCAACGGTCAGGCGACGGCGAACAAGTCCCTCGCGGCCTCGCTCTCGGACCAGATCCTCCAATACCAGTACATCCAGAAGCTGACCGACAAGATCACGGTCATGCTCGTCCCGTCGGGCAATGCCTCGATCTTCGATCTCAAAGGCCTGCTCAACCAAACGGCGCCCGCGGCGTCACCGGCGCCGTGACATCGACTGGGCGCGATACGACCAGCGCATCGGCCTGAACGAGGCCCAAGGAGAGCCAGGGATCGTCATGACGACTCCGTCCGATCAGGTGCCGCAGCCGCCGTCGCAACCGATCATCTCCTGGGAGCCACCGAAGGAGGAGGGGGGTCCGGCGCCCGGCGTCAGGTTCGCAAGCCACGGCTTTCGATTCGTCGCATACCTCATCGACACGCTGATCGTCGGCGTGATCTGTCTCGTCGTCTTCTTCATCGCGGCCGCCGTGTTCGTGGGATTCGCGTCGGCAGACGATTTCCAGGGCGGGGTGCCACGCGGACGGGCTGCCGCCGCAGTCGGGATCTTCATCCTGATCTTCCTGGTCACGTTCGTCCTCGCCTTCGCCTATTTTCCGTATTTCTGGGCACGCAGCGGACAGACGCCAGGGATGCGCTCCTTCGGGCTGTACGTGGTCAGGGACAGCGACGGCGGGAAGATCTCGCGCGGCCAGGCGTTCCTGCGGCTGATCGGGATGTGGGTGTCGGCGATCCCGCTCTACCTTGGTTTCATCTGGATCTTCATCGACGTCCGCCACCGCGGCTGGCACGACCTAATGGCCGGGACTGTCGTCATCGAGCGCACGCGACCCTGATGACCCGGGCCGGAGAGTCGATCACCGAGGGACTCCTTCGAGCGAACGGCCTGGCGATCCCCAACGGTCACTCGATCGTCTCGCTGGCCGAGCGGCCGGATCTCATCAACCCGACCGACCAGTTCAACGGCTCGGCCTGGCCCGCCTTCATGCTCGAGAGCGACGTCGCGAACGGCCAGTTCGGCCGGTGCTTCAAGGACTGGCCTCAGTTTCAGTTCGTGCTGCTCGATGGCGAAGGGGCGATCGTTGCGACGAACAACGCGATGCCGCTCACGTGGGATGGGACGGACACTGGCCTGCCCGCCGGCTGGGAGGACCAGGTGATCCGGAGTGTCGCCGACACCGACGCCGGACGGCCGCCGAACGCGCTCGGCGCGATGCAGATCGTCGTCCGGCCGGGCCTGCGCGGCGGTGGCTTCTCGGGGACGATGGTCGGGGCGATGCGGGCCGCCGCGCGTGCGCACGTCTATCGCGCCGTGATTGCCTGCGTCCGCCCGACCCTCAAGTCGACCTACCCGCTGACGCCGATCGACCGATACGCCACCTGGACCCGCGACGACGGGCTGCCGTTCGATCCCTGGATCCGCCTCCACGGGCGGCTAGGCGGTCGCGTCGTGAAGGCCGCACCGGAGTCAATGACGATGCGCGGCTCGGTCGCGGACTGGGAGTCGTGGACCGGCCTGGTCTTTCCGGAAAGTGGTCCATATGTCATCCCGTTTGCGACCCAGCCGGTTGTCATCGACCGCGACCGCGACGAGGGGATCTACCACGATCAGAACGTCTGGATGGTCCACGACCTCGCCTGAGCCGCTGGTATCCTCGCCCGCGGAGAGGTGGCAGAGCGGTCGAATGCGGCGGTCTTGAAAACCGTTGATCGAAAGATCCGTGGGTTCGAATCCCACCCTCTCCGCCAAGAGCGGCGTCCTCAGGCGGTGACGGCCAGCGCCTCTGCCATCGCCTTGAGGTGCGCGGGCGTGCTGCCGCAGCAGGCACCGATGATCCGGGCTCCAGCGGCCTGGAATGCCAACCCGGCCTCGGCCATGGTCGCCGGATCGGCCCGGTAGACGGCCCGCATGTCGACGAGCTCCGGGATCCCGGCGTTCGACTTGGCGACGAAGGTCACGTCCGGCGTGACGGCGTGCATCTGGGCGATGACCGGCAGCAGCTCGTCCGGGCCGTTGCCGCAGTTGCCACCGATCGCATCGACGCCCAGCGCTGCGAGGGCCGTGACCGCCTGCTCCGGCGAGACGCCCATCATCGTGTGACCGCGAGTATCGAATGTCATCGTCGCAATGATCGGGATGCCGGCCGAGATCTGGCGGACGCCCTGGATCGCCGCCCGGATCTCCGATAGGTGCGACATCGTCTCGATCCAGATCACATCGACGCCGCCGGCGATCAAGGCCGCCGCCTGCTCCGCAAAGATTTCCACGGCCTCCTCGTCGGACAGCGTTCCGAGCGGCGCCATGATCTCGCCGGTCGGCCCGATGTCACCGGCGACGAGCGCGCGACCGCCGGCCGCATCGACCTCCGCCCTGAGATTGATGGCCGCGGCACGGTTGAGCGCATCGACCCGGTCATGGAGCCCATGGAGTCGCAGCCGCAGGCGATTGCCACCAAACGTGTTCGTCATGACGATCCGCGAGCCGGCCTCGAGATAGCCGCGGTGGATCCGCCGGACGACCTCGGGCTGGCTGACGTTCCAGACCTCGGGCGGGTCGCCGAACTGGAGGCCGGCGGAGAAGAGCATGGTTCCCATCGCGCCGTCGGCGAGGATCGGGCCGCCCTCATCGAGGAGCGCCCGCCAGCGGGCGTTCGCCGGACCGGGCTCGGCCTGCTTCCGGGCAACCTCAGGCGCGTCCGCCAGCGACGCCGCCGCAGCCGCGTCTGCGGCGTCTGCGGCGCGCGAGCCTGCTACCGGTGGACGGCGGGAGCGGCGGGCACCGGGCTCGGAATCCTCGCCCATCAGCGGCTCATCGAGCGGTAGCGGCGCGTGCCGAGCGGGGCGAAGATTACGATGAACACCACTACCCAGAGGATCGTCACGAGGGCAGGTTCGGTCGAGGCGAGGCTGTTCGAGACGGGCGGGTTGGGGTTGCCCCACAGCTCGCGGAGCGCCGCCGTCAGGGTGCTCGTGGGGTTCCATTCGGCGACGGGCTGGAGCCACGACGGCAGCGTCGACGCCGGGACGAACACGTTCGAGATGAACGTGATCGGAAAGAGAACGGTGAAGATCACCTGCTGGGCGACCTCGACTGTCGGGACCATCAGACCGAGCCAGACGCCCAGCCAGGCCATCCCGTACGCAAAGAACAGGAGAAGCAGAAAGCCTGCGGCCAGAGCCGGGATGCTCTCGACGCGCCAACCGACGACGAAGCCCGTCACCATCAAGACGACGAGGATCCCGGCGTTGTAGATGACATCGGAGAAGGTCCGCCCCGTCAGGACGGCCGAGCGCGACATCGGCAGCGATCGGAACCGATCGATGATCCCCTTGTTGACGTCGTCGGTCATCCCGATCGCCGTCGTCGCCGCGGCGAACACGATCGTCTGGGCGAAGATCCCGGGCATCAGGAAGGGTGTGTAGTCGCCGCCGCCGGGGATCTGGATCGCGCCGCCGAAGACGAAGACGAAGAGCAGGACGAACATGATCGACTGGAGGATGGCGAAGATCGCCAGCTCCGGGATCCGGGGAATCCGCTTGAGGTTCCGCCAGCCGACGAGCAGGCCGTCGGTGATCGCATTGCCAGCACCGCTGCGCGGGGCGGTCGTGGATGGTGCAGTCATGCGGTTCTCCCGAGGGCGGCCGCTTCGTTGGCTAGTTCTTCGGCCGACGCGTGGCCGGTCAAAGCAAGGAAGACGTCGTCGAGGGTCGGCCGGCGGAGGCCGATGTCGTCGATGTGGATGCTCGCCTCGTCCAGGTCGCGGACGATCTGGACGAGGGTCTGGGCGCCGCCGTGGGCCGGGACGGTCAGCTTGCGAGTGTGCTCGTCGAAGGTCGGCTCCTCCCCCGAGTCGCGGGCGAGGAGCTCGCGCGCCTTGACGATGGCGTCCCGGTCGCGGATGACGACCTCGATCCGCTCGCCGCCGACCTGCGACTTCAGCTCGTCGGCCGTGCCTGAGGCGATGATCTTGCCGTGGTCGACGACGGCAATCGTGTTGGCCAGCTCGTCGGCCTCCTCGAGGTACTGGGTTGTGAGGAGGAGCGTCACGCCCTCCCGGACGAGGCCCCTGATGACGTCCCACATGCCAAGCCGGCTGCGCGGGTCGAGGCCGGTCGTCGGCTCGTCGAGAATGAGCAACCGGGGCCGCCCGATCAGGGCGCTGGCAAGATCGAGTCGCCGCCGCATCCCACCCGAGTATGTCTTGACGACGCGATCGCGGGCATCGACCAGGTCGAACTGCTCGAGCAGCTCATCCGCGCGCCTCTTTGCCTCCGGGGAGGACAGCTGGTACAGGCGGCCGAACAGCCAGAGGTTCTCGCTGCCCGTGAGGTTCTCATCGACTGCCGCGTACTGGCCCGAAAGGCCTATCACTCTACGGATGGCATCCGGCTCGCGGACCACGTCGAATCCGGCGACCGTGGCGCGGCCACCGTCGGGCTTGAGGAGGGTCGCCAGGATCCGGACGGCGGTCGTCTTACCGGCGCCGTTCGGCCCAAGCAGACCCAGGACCGTGCCCTCGCCGACGGTCAGGTCAAGACCGTCGAGCGCGCGGACCTCGCTCTTGCGTGATTTGTAGACCTTGACAAGGCCTTCGGCCGTGATCGCGTCCATGGTTCGTTGGGCCCTCTCGCGCTCTCGGTCGGACGGGATCGAAGGTGTCGCGCGGGCACCGCGAGAACGGGCGCTCCTCAGGACGGATCAGCCGACGTGGGCGTTGATCCTACCAGCCGACGATGACGAGATGCCCGGGCGGTGCGATGCCGCAACGCCCAGTCATCCCTGCCTCAGAGGACTTTTCACCCATTGGGCCGTCGTGCCTCCGTACCTACGCTCTCATCTCGGCCGGGACGCGCAAATCGAGGTGGATTTCACACATGTTCGGCTCCCAGCCGCGGGCGCGCCGCCCGCTGCTGCTCGTCCTCGTCTTCGGCGCGCTCCTCGCGATCATCGGGATCACTGCGACCGCGCAGTCGGTGATGGTCTCGCTGCACTTCTCGACCAATACGTTGAACACGCTGGTGGCCACCGATTCGGCGACCGTTCGCGCGGTGCTCAACGACGCCGTCAAGCAGCACTACCTTGACCCGGCCGCCGGGCCCACCACCGACGAGCTGACCAGGCTCGAAGCGCAGCTCGCCCGCCTGTACCGCCCGACCGAGATCCTGCGGGTCGAGATCCGCCGGGTGGACGGGACGATCGTCGCCGCGAGCTCGGCGGGGCTCGCCGGTACCGCCATGGACCCCGGGGGCGCAGCGGGGAACGCGGCATTGGGCCAGGCGAGCGTGGCGATCGTGCCGGTCGCCGAGGCCGGCGCCGGGCCAGGCCTCCTCGATTCGCCCACGATCCTGCGCGAGTTCCTGCCGATCAGCAGCGGCGGCAAGGTGCGGGCGGTGGTCGGGATCTGGCGAGACGCTATCCCGGTCCTCGCCCTGCTTGATCGGGTCCGTCGGGATGTCGTTGCTGTCACCCTTACCGCGGCGATCATCGCCTCGATCCTGCTCTATCTCATCTTCCGCGCCGCGCAGGGCCGCATTACTCGGCAGACCGCGGCCCTTGTCGAAGCCACGAGGCGCGACCCACTGACCGAGACGCTCAACCACGGTGCCCTCGTCGCCCACCTTGCGGCCGAGATCGAGGGGGCCAGGGCGGCCGGGTCGCCACTTGGCGTCGCCCTGATCGACATCGACAACTTCCGCTTGCTCAACGACAACCACGGCCACCGCGCGGGCGACCAAGCGCTCTTGGCGGTCGTCGCGGAGCTTCAGCGCCATCTGCCCGAGTCGATGGTGATGGGTCGCTACGGCCCCGACGAGTTCCTCGTCGTCGCACCGGCGGCCGGCCTCGTCGAGATGGAGCCCGCCGTCGAGCGACTTCGGACTGCGCTTGCCGACCTCAGCCTCCAGTTCGAGGCGTCCGAGCGGCTGCCGGTCACCGTTAGTGCCGGCCTCTGCACGTACCCCGAGCACGGGTCGTCGGTCACGGTCCTGCTGGCCGCGGCCGCCCGCACGCTCGAGGAGGCGAAGGCCTCCGGCGGCGACAGCGTGCGGGTCGCGGGAACGGGCGAAGCAGCCGATGCGGTCACCTCGGGATTCGACATCCTCCACGGCCTGATCCTCGCCGTCGACACGAAGGATCGGTACACGAAGCGCCATTCCGAGGACGTTGCTCGCTACGCGGCGTTCCTGGCTCGCCGGCTCGATCTCGACGCGGAGTTCATCGCGACGATCCACCTCGCGGGGCTGCTCCACGACGTTGGCAAGATCGGCATCCCGGATCCGATCCTCCGCAAGCCCGGCAAGTTGACGTCGGAGGAGTACGAGATCGTGAAGCAGCATGTCGCCCTCGGCGACATGATCGTTCGCGACGTCCCCGATATCGAGGTCGTTCGAGCCGGTATCCGCCACCATCACGAGCGTTGGGATGGCGACGGCTATCTCACTCGCCTCGAGGGCGAGGCGATCCCGCTCATCGCCCGCATCCTCGCGGTCGGCGACGCGTTCTCGGCGATGACGACGACCCGTCCATACCGCAAGGCGCTCGATCTCCGTGAGGCACTGACGAGACTCGAGGACGCGTCCGGCAGTCAGCTCGACGAGAGCCTCGTCAACGTGTTCATCGAGGGGATCGAAACGGCCGCCGACGCGCCGCTTCCCGGAGCCGACGTCCCAGCTGCAACCCTCAGGATGCCGAGGCGCGTCGCTTGACACGGATTTCCGCGCGACGTGCCGAGCGCCGGTGGCGGATCGGGCTTGGCCTTGCGGCCATCCTCGGCGTGACCGCCGCGATAGCACCCGGGCCCTTGTCGAAACAAGCCCTGGCCGCTGTGGCAATCCCTCAACCGGACTCCTACTCGTTCAAGCACGATCGACGGGCGACGGTGCCAGCCCCGGGTGTCCTGGCCAATGACGTCGTGATTCTGGGTACGACCGCCCAGTACGTCTCGGGCCCCAGAAACGGAACGCTCCAACTCGCCGCGAATGGCGGATTCGTCTACACGCCCGACGCGGGGTTTGTCGGGACCGACGTGTTTCGATATCGCGACATCGGCATTCTGCCTTCGGCACCTGTGAAGGTGACGATCTCCGTCACGAATGCGGCTCCGACCGCAGCGGACAACACGTACATTGCGGTGACTGGCGTTCAGCTGACCGTCCCGGCACCAGGGGTCCTGACCAACGATGACGACGCCGACGGCGACGCCCTGACTGGCCAGATCGTCAGCGACAGCGGCAACGGATCAGTCTCATTTTCGGCGAATGGCGGGTTCACCTTCAAGTCGGGCGGCTCGTTCACGGGCAACCGGACATTCACTTACCGAGTGTCCGACGGAATCGTCTGGTCGACGCCTGCGCTTGTCACGATCGACGTCCGGGCTCCAGCTCCCACCCCGACGCCGACCCCGGCGCCGACTCCGCGATCTACGCCCACCCTGACGCCGACGCCCACACCGACGCCGACAATTCCGCTGCCGACGATCCCCCTGCCGTCACTGCCGCTGCCGACGGTCTCGATCTCGCCCGTCCCAGGGTTGCCAACGCCGACACCCATAGCGTCGATCGGGCCCGGCACGAGCCCGGGCGCGTCTCCATCGCCCTCGTCGTCGGCAGGCTCGTCGGCGAGTCCGCCTCCGGGCGCCTCTACTGACCCATCGTCGACGCCCGGTCCAGGAGGCGGTCCGTCCGTGCCTCCCGGCAGCCCCGGAATTGGCGGCGGCCCCACGTCGGGCCGTGACGGTGATTTCACGGTTGGTGCGGGCGGCCTCGCTCCGCTCGACGATCTCACCGGCGTCGACTTCGCCGGCCTCGACGCCTTCATCGAGTGGCTGGTGCCTGCCCTCGTCCTGAGCGTCCCGGGCCTGCTTCTGCTCGTGGCAGTCCTGGCCCAGTCCCTCGGTGGACTCCTGTGGCTGCCGTTCGCGCGGCGCTGGCTCGGTGGGTTCGGCTTCCGCAAGCGGGGATCGGCCAGCGAAGCCAACTGAGGCGGTCGCCGTTGCATCGGGCGCTCGAGCGGAGCGCTACCGTGAACCCGTGCGTCCCAGCTCGCCACCGCCCGGCCTTTGCGACACGTGCCGCCACGCGCGCAGGATCACGTCGGGCCGCGGCTCGCGGTTCCTCCTCTGCGAACGGTCCAGGACCGACCCACGCTTCACTCGCTACCCGAGGTTGCCGGTTATCTCGTGTATCGGTTACGAGCCGCGGGCCCACGATCTTGACGCCCCGGAGCGCGAACCCTAGACTCCGCGGACATCGCGAATAACGGGCTAAGAACGGGACGAGTACCCGTCGCGCGTCGGCAGAGAGATCCGGTGGCTGGTGGAAACCGGAGCGGCGACGGCGGTGAATGGACCCGGGAGCCTCCGGACCAAACCTCGACGGGTCGCCGTCGGGCAGTAGGCTCCGGCGCAGAGCGCCAGCGATACAGGGCAGCGCCGATCGGCGGAACGTCCGCCCGTCGGTAACGGAGTGCGGCATCGCCGAATGAGGGTGGCACCGCGGAAGGCACGACCTTTCGTCCCTGGACGAAACGGTCGTTCTTGATTCCCGGGCGCGGACGGGGCCGCGCGGAGGCCACGAGATGACGACAACCGATCCGCTCAGCCTGACCGAGGCGAAGCGCCTCTCGGCCAACGCCGACACGCTGCTCCTCCGCGCCACCCGGCTGGCGGATCTCGAGACACCGATCGGGGCCTTCCTCCGGCTCGACGACGGATCGACGCCGGCCTATCTCCTCGAATCGGTCGAGGGCGGCGAGCGGCTCGGGCGCTACAGCTTTCTCGGCGTCGGCCCGCGGCGGCTCCTCGAGGTCCGCGACGGCGTCGCCCATACGCTGACCCGGCCGGTCACCGTCCCCGAGTACTCGCCGGACCTTCCGGTCGATGCGACCGCGGCACCCGATCCGCTCGACGCGATCCGTCGGTTCGTGCCACGGCGCCGCGTCCAGCCAACCGACGGGATGCCGCGTTTCACCGGTGGCGGCGTCGGCGCCCTCGCCTACGATGCGGTGTCGTTCTTCGAGCCCACCGTCCCGCTGCCCGAGCGCGACCCGGTCGGCACCCCGACGGCCGCCTTCATCGAGACGGACCTCGTCCTCGTCTTCGACCACCTGACCCACACACTGTCGGCGATCGCATCCCTCCACACCGAGACGCCGGATCTCGAGGGCCGCTACCGGATTGCCGAGGCGGCGATCTTCGAGGCGCTCGAGCGGACCTCGCGACCGAGCGCCGCCGAACTGGGCACTTCGGCTGCGCGCCAGCCTGCAGCGGCCGCGCTGCGCGACGACCGGATCGACACGAGCCTGGGCCGCGACGCTTACATCCATGCCGTCGAGGTCGCCAAGGACGCGATCGCAGCCGGCGAGGCGATCCAGGTCGTCCTGGCCCGGCGCCAGTCGTTCGACCTCCCGGCGGATCCGGCCACGGGCCAGCCGCTCGACGGGATCGCCCTTTATCGCGCACTTCGGCGGGTGAACCCGAGCCCGTACCTCTTCTTCGTCCGAACGCCGTCCTTCGAGGTGGTCGGGGCCAGCCCCGAGCTGCTGCTCCAGGTCGAGGGCGACAAGCTGACGACGCACCCGATCGCGGGCACGCGACCGCGTGGCGCAACCGACGCGGACGACCGGATCCTCTCCGAGCAGCTCCAGCGCGACCCGAAGGAGCGGGCGGAGCACATCATGCTCGTCGACCTCGGGCGGAACGACCTGGGGCGAGTCTCGCGGGCCGGCACCGTGACCGTCAGCAAGTACATGGACGTCGAGCGCTACAGCCACGTCCTCCATCTCGTGTCGCACGTCGAGGGTCGCCTCAAGCCAGAGCTCGATGCCCTCGATGCGCTCCGGTCCGTCTTCCCGGCCGGCACCCTGTCTGGCGCCCCGAAGGTTCGGGCGATGCAGTTGATTGCCGCCGCCGAGGGCGAGCGGCGAGGGCTCTACGGCGGGGCGGTCGGCTATCTCGGCTACGACGGCAACCTCGACACGGCGATCACGATCCGGAGCGCGGTCCTGCGGGCCGGCCAGGCCCACGTCCACACCGGCGCCGGAATCGTCGCCGGTAGCGTCCCGGAGCGCGAGTTCGAGGAGACGGAGCACAAGGCCGCCGCGCTGCGGCGGGCCATCGAGATTGCCGCCGGTGTTCCAGACGGGCCGCCGCGGGCCGCCGACGAACCGGCAATGGAGCCCGTCCCGTGATCCTCGTCGTCGACAACTACGACTCGTTCACGTTCTCCCTCGTCCAGGCCCTCCAGGCCGCGGGCGCGGAGGTCCGCGTCGTCCGCAACGACGCGATCGATCGCGCCGGGGTCGAGGCGCTCGCGGCCGATGCCGACGCAGACCTCCGCGGCATTGTCATCTCGCCCGGCCCGGGCGATCCTTCATCGGCCGGTGTGTCGGTCGCGACGATCGAGCTCGCACGTGATCGGGAGATCCCGCTCCTCGGCGTCTGTCTCGGGATGCAGTCGATGGCGGTCGCCTTCGGCGCGTCGATCGTCCGCGCTCCCACCCTCGTCCATGGCGAGGCATCAGAAGTCACCCATGACGGGGCTGGCCTCCTCGCCGGCATGCCGCCTTCGTTCATGGGCGCGCGCTATCACTCGCTGGCGGTCGACGCCGCGACGCTGCCGCCGGAGCTGCGCGTCACTGCGATGAGCGAGGTCGATCGCGTCGTCATGGGGATCAGGCACGTGTCGTTGCCGCTCGAGGGCGTCCAGTTCCACCCTGAATCGGTGCTGACGCCGGAGGGCCCACACCTCCTCGCGAACTTCCTCCGCCAGGCGGGCGAGGGCGACGCGTCGCGACTCGACGATGCATCCGGCTCGTTCGCGACGGCTGGGCTCGCGGAGCTCGTCCCGTGAGCGACAGGGTCAGAGCGGCGCTCGCGGCCGTCATCGACGGGCGGGTCCTGACGATGGACGAGGCCCGATCGGCGATGGGCTCCGTCATGGACGGCGAGGCGACGCCCGCCCAGCTTGCCGCCCTGCTCGTCGCCTTGAGAATGCGCGGCGAGGCGGTCGAGGAGCTGGCGGGCTTTGCCGTGGCGATGCGCGAGCGAGTCCTCCGAGTCGAGGCGCCTGCCGGCGCGATCGACGTCGTCGGTACGGGCGGCGACGGCAGCGGCACGTTCAACATCTCGACCACGTCCGCGCTTGTTGTCGCGGCGGCAGGCGTCCCGGTCGCGAAGCATGGCAACCGGGCGATCACGTCGGCGTCCGGCTCGGCGGACGTCCTCGACGCCCTGGGCGTGCGAATCGATCACGATGCGTCGTCGGCCGGAGAGGCCCTCGGGGACACGGGCTTCGCGTTCCTCTTCGCGCCGGGCTTCCACCCGGCAATGAAGTACGCGGGACCGACCCGGCGCGAGATCGGGGTCCGGACGGCGTTCAACCTGATCGGCCCACTGACGAATCCGGCGGGAACGACCCGCCAGCTGATCGGCGTCGCCGAAGCGGGCGCGGCCATGCGGATCGCCGATGTCGCCGGGCTGCTCGGCACGGAGCGCACGTTCGTGATCCACGGCGACGGGATCGACGAGCTGCCGCTCGACGGGTCCGGGGTGCTGTTCGACGTGACGCCGGCCGGCGTCGAGCGGCGGACCGTGGATGCAGCGGCGCTGGGCCTGCGACGGGCCTCGACCGGGAAACTCGCCGGCGGCTCCGCGACGGACAACGCCCGGATCACGGAGTCCGTGCTCCGCGGCGAGCCCGGCGCGCGGCGCGACGTCGTGCTTCTGAATGCCGGTGCTGCGCTCCTCGTGGCCGGCGTCGTCGACTCGCTCGAGGCAGGGATCGACCGGGCCGGTTTGACGATCGATGCCGGCCTCGGGTCGGAATTGCTCGAGCGGCTCCGGGCGGAGCGACGCGGCGTGGAGGCCAGCCGGTCCGATGCTGCCGCGACGGAGGGGGCGCCGGCATGACGATCGCCGAGCGCCCGGACGTGCCTGGTCTCGGGCCGCCCGACGAGGACCCGCCGCCCGAGCGCGCCCGAGCGGGCACGCGCAACGTCGTCCGCGAGATCGCCGAGCGACGGCGGGCGGACGTCCGCGACGAGATGGCCCGCCTCAGCCTCGACGACCACCTCGCGATCGCCGCCGCGACCCAGCCGCCGCGGCCGATCCTCGATCGGCTCGCGGCCCCCGGACTCCACGTGATCGCGGAGATCAAGCGCAGCTCGCCGTCGGCCGGGGCAATCGTCGAGGCCGACGAGGACATCGTCGCCCGGGCTCGGGCCTACGAGGCGGGCGGAGCGGCCGCGATCTCAGTGCTCTGCGAGCCACACTGGTTCGGCGGATCGGTCGACGACCTCCGCGCGGTTCGAGCGGCCGTCTCGATCCCGGTCCTGGCCAAGGAGTTCGTCGTTGAGCCGATCCAGCTGCCGCACCTTCGGGCGGCCGGCGCTGACCTCGTCCTGCTCCTTGCCGTGCTTCACCCGGCGAAGCGCCTCGCCGGGCTCGTCGACCGCGCCCTCGAGATCGGCCTCGAGCCGCTCGTCGAGGCACACGACGAGAAGGAGCTGGCGCGGGCGCTTGCGACCAACGCCCGGATCATCGGCCTGAACAACCGCGACCTGCGGACGCTCGACGTCGATACGGAGCGCGCGGTCCGCCTCCATGCCCTCGTGCCCGACGATCGGCTCGTCGTCGGGGAGTCCGGCGTCCGGGATGCCGCGACCGTCGCCGCCTGGCGGGCCGTCGGGTTCGACGCCGCGCTCGTGGGCGAGGCGTTCGTTCGCGCCGCCGATCCCGCCGCCGCCGTCCGGGCGTTCGTCTCGGCCGGTCGTCCGCCGGCCGATCCCGCCAACCGGGCCGCGAAGCCGTTCGTCAAGATCTGCGGCGTCACCGACGCGGACGGGATCCTCGCCGCGGTCCGTTCGGGCGCCGACGCAATCGGCCTGAACCTCGTTCCGGGGACGCCGCGGGCGCTCTCGTGGCCCGAGGCGATCGAGCTGCGGCGGGTCGCCCGGGCGTTTGGTCCGGCGGACGGTGGGCCGACGATCGTCGCCGTCACCGCGGATCTCGGCGCGGAGCTCATCGCCGAGGTCGTTGCGGCCCTCGATCCGGATGTCGTTCAGCTGTCCGGCGACGAGCCGCCGGAGTCGATCGCCTCGGTCGGCCGCCCTACCTGGAAGGTCTTGCACCTGCCGTCGACCGAACCGGACGCGGTAGCCGAAGCCGCCGCCCCGATCGTCGCGTTGGCGGGCGAATACCTGGCAGCCGGTGCAGCACGACTGCTCCTCGACACCGCCGGCGGGCCGCATCCCGGCGGCACCGGCACTCGCGCCGCCCCATCGCTCGCCGCCGCGATCGCCCGCGAGATCCCGGTCATCCTCGCCGGCGGCCTGAACCCAGCCACAGTCGCCGAGGCGATCCGGGCGACGCCGACGATCGGTGTCGACGTCGCCTCTGGCGTTGAGCGGGACCGCGCGGCGGACGAGCGGCCACGCAAGGATCCGCACAAGGTCGCGATCTTCGTCAAGCGTGCCCGCTCCGCCCGCCTCGATCGGCCGAACCTCGCCGTCCGTCCGACGCCGATCCACCCCGGGCTCATCGAAGTCGACGAGAACGGCCGCTGGGGAGTCGAGCGCGAGTTCGGCGGACGCTACGTGCCCGAAACCCTGATATCGGCCCTGCGCCAACTCGAGGATGCGTACGCCGCGCTCCGCCACGACCCGCGGTTCTGGGGCGACCTCCGCGAGCTTCTCGAGAACTATGCCGGCCGCCCGACCGCGCTCTACCGCGCCGATCGGCTCGCCTACGAGACGTTGGAGCGGGCGATCGCCATCGATGGTCCCGCGCGCTTGCCGCATCGGCTCCGAATCCACCTGAAGCGCGAGGATCTCGCCCATACCGGCGCCCACAAGATCAACAACGCCCTCGGCCAGGCGCTCCTGACCCGACGGCTGGGCAAGACCCGGGTGATCGCCGAGACCGGCGCCGGCCAGCACGGCGTCGCGACCGCCACGGCCTGTGCGCTCCTCGGCCTGCCGTGCGTGGTCTACATGGGCGCCGAGGACATCGCCCGGCAGGAGCCGAATGTTCTGCGGATGCGCGCGCTCGGGACGGAGGTCCGGCCGGTCACGTCTGGGAGTGCGACGTTGAAGGATGCGATCAACGAGGCGATGCGCGACTGGGTGACGAACGTCGAGACGACCCACTATGTCCTCGGCTCGGCGATGGGGCCGCACCCGTACCCGACGATCGTCCGCGACCTGCAGCGGCGGATCGGTGACGAGGCAGCCGCCCAGATCGTCGAGGTCGAGGGCCGCCTGCCGGACCTCGCCCTCGCCTGCGTCGGTGGCGGCTCGAACGCGATCGGGCTGCTCGATCGGTTCATCGGCGAACCGTCGGTCCGGATCGCGGTCGCCGAGGCGGCCGGTGACGGCGTTTCGACCGGCCGGCACGCGGCCGCGCTCGCGGGCGGGACGCCGGGGATCCTCCACGGCGCGCGGTCGATGATGCTCCAGGACCGCGACGGCCAGGTCACGGAGGCCCATTCGGCGTCGGCCGGCCTCGATTACCCGGGCGTCGGGCCCCAGATCGCCGCGCTGGCCGCCGCGGGTCGCCTGGAGATCTCCGCTGCGACCGATGACGAGGCGTTCGAGGCAATGCGCTGGCTGGCGAGGACCGAGGGGATCCTTCCGGCGCTCGAATCGGCCCACGCACTGGCGACCCTGCCGCGGATTCTCGCCGGCACGGAGGGAGCCGGAGGCGGCTGGCCGGACGAGGCGGTCGTCCTCGTCGGGCTGTCCGGGCGCGGCGACAAGGATCTCGCGACGTTCGGCCGATGGCACGAGGAGCACGGATCGTGACCGCCAAACCAACACCCGCCCGAATTCCCGCCACGCGGGAGTACGCGACTGATTCTGGTCCGACGCGGTCGATTCCTCCCGCTCCGCGAGAGAAATCGACCCAGTTCGCCCCGAATCGGTCGTCCATTCCCGCTCCACAGGAAGCCCCAACGTTTCGGCGCCCGATCCGTGTTCCATACTCCCGCCACACGGGAATCAGCGCGTGAACGCCATGGCGCCAGCCGCGCCGACAACTGGCACGAACGCGACGGTGGGCGCCCGACGCATCGCCGAGGCCTTTGCCGCCGCCCATGTCGCCGGCCGCGCGGCCCTCATCCCCTACGTGGTCGCCGGCTACCCCGACGCCGATACGAGCGTCCGCGTCGCCCTGGCCGCGATCGACGCCGGCGCTGACCTCCTGGAGCTCGGGCTGCCCTATTCGGATCCGCTGGCCGACGGCGCGACGCTTCAGCGGGCGTCCGGGGTGGCGCTCGCGAACGGCGCCACGCTCGAGGGGAGCCTGGCGCTCATCGAGCAGATCGCCGCGGCGCGGCCCGCGATCCCGCTCGTCCCGATGGGCTACGCGAACCAGTTCATCGGTGGCGGGGACGGGCGCGAGGCTGTTCGCCGATTGGCCGGCGCCGGCGCGTCAGGTGTCATCGTCGCCGACCTGACACCCGACGAGGGAGGCCCGTTCGAGTCGGTCGCGCGCGAGCACGACCTCGCGGTCGTTTACCTGGTCGCGCCGACGACGCCCCCTGAGCGTCGCGCCGAAATCGCAAGCAGAAGCGGCGGCTTCCTGTACTGCGTCTCGCTCGTCGGGGTGACCGGCGCCAGGGCGACGCTGCACTCGACGGTCGGGCGGCTCGTCCGCGACGTCGTGGCCGCATCGCCCGTCCCCGTCGCGGTCGGGTTCGGCGTCAGCAAGCCGGCTCACGTGCGGGCGCTTGCGCGAGCGGACGCCGGCGGCGTCATCGTTGCCTCCGCGCTCGTCGACGCCCTCGGCCCGGCTGGCACGAACGTCGACGCGATGGCGACGCTGGTCCGCGACCTCGCGGCCGCCGCGGGGCGTTGATGCGGCTCAAGGTATCGGTCGAGGCCGCCCCGAAGAAGGCGTTCGCGACCGCCGTCGACTGGCCCGGCTGGAGTAGATCCGGAGAGACTGAGAAGCTCGCGATCGAGGCGCTGGTCGCCTACGCCGATCGCTATGCGAACGTGGCGCGCCTGGCAGGCGAGAAGTCCCCGACGGGCGAGGCCATCGATGTCGAGGTCATCGAGCGATCCGGCGGCGGCGGCGGAACGGAGTTCGGCGTCCCGAGCCTTGTCACCAAGCACGACGAACGACGCCTGACCGGAGCCCAAGCGGATCGCCTGGCCCGCCTCGTCGAGGCGGCGTGGCACACCTTCGACGAGACCGCTGCCGGCGCGCCGGAGGAGTTGCGCAAGGGCCCGCGCGGCGGCGGTCGCAACACCTCGAAGATCGTCTCGCACGTCATCGAGTCGGAGAATGCTTACGCGAGGGAGATGGGCGAGAAGCTCCCGGCGCCGGGCCTGTCGGACAAGAACGCGATCAACGAGATGCGCGCTGCGATCACGGCGGTCCTCCGGAAGGCGTCGGACGGCTCGCCGATCGCGGGCCGCCGCTGGACGCCTCGGTACGCCGCCCACCGGATCGCCTGGCATGCTCTCGACCACGCCTGGGAGATCGAGGACCGGAGCGAACCGGCGGACTAAAAGCCTGTAGTCAGCAGTCGAAGACCGACCAGCATCTCTCGTTGCGCAGCCGCTGGTCGTCTAGGACGAGCTCCCGGATCGGGTCGGGAAGCCGCCCGCGCTGCCAGCGGCACTCTCGGCGGCCGGCCTCCTCGCGCTCGCTATCGGGAGCGGCTGCGCGAACGGCTCGGATGGCGTAGGCGGCCGCGCCGAGCTCGTGCTCTGCCACGTGCGCCACGCACGCCGCCTGGCCGGCCGCGAACGCCGCCTCCCGGGCAGGACCGACCAGCTCCCGTGCGGCCGACATGGCGTGACCGCCCGCCGCGCGGGCCTGCATCATGGCGACCTCGCCCCGCGACCACGCCCGACCAAGTTCGATCGCCCGGCGGGGGCGGTCGTCGCCGGGCAGCGGGTCCTCGAAGTAGTGGAGCGCGTGCTCGGCGCAGTCGGCCGCCCAGATTGCGAGCAGGCGATGCTCGTCGTCCCCGAGGGTGCCGCCACGACGCACGGTGATGAGCCTCGGGTCCCGGATGTCGCTGAAGATCACCGCTTGCCCCACGCACCCCATATTGGCCGGCTGCGGCTCCCGCACGCGCCGATGATCATCTTCCCACCGTAAGTCGAGCAGCTCCAGCAGGCCAGGGAACTCGTGGTCGGTGGCCCTGGCCCGGAATCGGCTACGGGCTCTGAGACCCGGCCGGGCAGCGGCGCGAGAGTCGGTGGTAGTGTCTCGGGGTGGCGATTCATGCCGAGCCGCAGCGGCTCGAAGCCTCACGTCGACGCAGCGACGCAGCCGTCGTGCGAAGGCTTGCCGACTCTGATGTCGTGGCCGAGCTGGGCGAGCGGGACAAGATCCTCGAGCTGCAGCGCAAGGCCGGGAATCGGGCCGTCGTCGCCGCCCTGGGCATTGCCGCGGCGGGACCAGCCAAGGGCATCCTCCAGCGGATCAGCTGGGACGATGTCATCGACGCCGTCCAGTGGACGAACCCGATTACGTTCAGCCAGAAGGCGATCCGGCACTTCACCGGCGTCGAGGCGAATCCGTTTTTCGCCGCCGAGCAGGCGGTCAAGCTATCCGCCTCGCGGATCGCGATCCCGTGGAGCCACTACGCGACGGCCGGCAAGTACGCCGCCGCGAATGCCGATGACGGCAAGGTACTTCGGGTTGAGCCTGGCGACGATCATCGCGCGGGCCATCGCCGGCGAGCCGATCAACGCGATGGAGAGCAGCCCCCACGAGCGCGATGCCTACGCGCTCGAAAAGCGCTTCAAGGCCTGGAAAGCAACCAGTTCCTAGGCGCGTACTCATCGTGATGGAGGCCATCCCTGGAAATGAGAAAGCTGATCGTGAGCACCTTCCTGACCCTCGACGGCGTCATGCAAGCCCCGGGCGGACCTGGCAAGGACGACAGCGGCGGCTTCGCGCACGGTGGCTGGTCGGTGAACTACTGGGATGACCTGATGGGCCAGGTCATGACCGAGGCAATGAGCCCGCCGTTCGATCTCGTTCTTGGACGTAAGACCTACGACGTCTTCGCCGCCTATTGGCCACATGCATCCGAGGAGGACGACTCAAAGCCACTCAACGACGCCACCAAGTACGTCGCGTCACGGGGTCATCCCACGCTGGAATGGGGTCGAGCGGCCCTGATCGAAGGTGACGCGGCCAAAGGTATTGCGTCGCTCAAGAAGGAAGATGGGCCAGACCTGCAGGTGCACAACAGCGGGAACCTGATCCAGACGCTCATGCGCCATAACCTCGTCGACGAGTACCGCCTGTGGGTCTTCCCTGTCATCCTCGGGTCCGGCAAGCGCCTGTTCTCGGACGGCACGATCCCGGCCGGTTTGAGGCTCGTCGACAGCAAGGTCTCCACGACTGGGGTCGTCATCGGCACCTACGAGCCGGCAGGCGAGATTGTCACGGGTTCGTTCGCCTGAACTGAGGCAGCACTAATGGCCCCGTTTGCGCTCCCGGTCTCGTGCCTCCAGGGCCCTCGTCGCGGCCATGAGGCGCCGGTAGATCGCGAGCAGGTCGGCCTGGGGGATCGGGCCCGTGTTCGCCATCGTCACCCGGAGGAGCACCTCGCGCTCCCGCTCGGCGTCCCGGATCGCGCGGCGACCTGCGGCCGCCTTCTCCCGGCCGACCTCGCGGCCGAGCTCCGCCCGTTCGCTCAGCAGCGCGACGATCCGCCGATCGAGGGCATCGATCCGCTTCCGCAGCCGACGAAGCTCGGGCGTCTCTGCCGCCGCCCGCGTCCGCTCAGCCACCCGCCGGCTCCGCGAACTGCCGGGTGATCGACTCCAGCGCGAGCAGGTAGCCGCGCTTCCCGAGCCCGACGATCGAGTCGACCGCGACGTCGCGCAGGAAGTTGACCTGGCGGAACGCCTCGCGCGTGGCGGGATCGGAGAGGTGGACCTCCCAGAACGGCCGTTGAATCGCCAACAGCGCATCGCGCAGCGCGACGGAGGTGTGGGTCAGGCCAGCCGCGTTGACGATCGAGGCATCGAAGTCGCGGGCGTGAAGCCTGTCGATGAGCGCACCCTCGTGGTTGGACTGGAAGAAGTCGACCTCGAGGCCGAGCTGCGCTGCCCAGGCCGCGACCTCGGCGTGGATCTGGTCGAGCGAATCGTTGCCATAGATCTCCGGCTCACGCGTCCCGAGAAGGTTGAGGTTCGGACCCTCGAGGACGAGGACGCGGGTCATGGCCGGCCAGCCGTGCCCGCGCCGACCGGGACCAGCAAGCCCGCCGCGACCCGCTCGACGAGCTCCGTGGGGACGTCCGATCGCACCTCGTAGCCGTCCGCCGTCGGGAGGACCCAGCGGAGCGCCCCGTCCGCGTGCTTCTTGTCGGTCGCGAGCGGCTCGAGTACAGCGTCGATCCGGTAGGGGAGTGGCGATGTTGCCAGCGCCAACCGGGTGAGAAGCCCCTCGATCCGAGCCGCGCGATCCGCCGGCGTCACGTCGAGCTCGACACCGATCCGAGCCGCGGCCCGCAGCCCGACGGCGACGGCTTCGCCGTGGAGCAACTCACCGAATCCACCCGCGGCCTCGACCGCGTGCCCGAGCGAGTGCCCGAGGTTGAGCGAGATCCTGCCCGCTGCCGCGCCCTGCTCGCGTTCGTCGGCCGCGACGATCACGACCTTCGCCCAGGCCGCCCGCTCGACCGCCTCGGCGACAGCCCCCGATTCGAACGCGTCGTCGTCGCCCCGCGCGACCGCCTCGCCATCGGACTCGAGGAGCTCGAACAGCCGCTCGTCGCCGAGGGCGGCCATCTTGACGGCCTCGCCGAGCGCGGCCCGCCGCTGGCGCTCCGGAAGCGAGCGAAGGAGCTCGATGTCGATGACGACCGCCGCCGGCTGATGGAACGCCCCGACGAGGTTCTTGCCCTCCGGCAGGTCCACCCCGGTCTTGCCGCCGATGGAGGAATCGATCTGGGCGACGAGCGTGGTCGGCACCTGGATGAGCGGCACCCCGCGCAGCCACGTCGCCGCCAGGAACCCGGCCGCATCACCCAGCGCCCCACCGCCGATCGCGACGATGGGTTCGCCGCGTTCGGCCCGGAGACGGGCGAGCTCCCGTCCCGCTTCCTCGACGACGGCTAGACGCTTCGCGGCCTCGCCCTCCGGCAGCATGATCCGCTCGATCGTCCAGCCGTCAGCTGCCAGTCGCTCGGCGATCGACGCACCGGCGGCGGCCCAGGCACCAGGCTCCGACACGAGGATCGCCCGCCGGCCACCCGCTCGGCCGAGCGCCGCGGTGATCTCCGCGGCCGCGATTCCCTCGCCGATGACAACGTGGCCACTCGCGGTCTCCGCTCGGAGGAGGACGGAGCCTGGGCCCGCGCCGCTCGGCTCCGCGACCCTCGCCGCGGCAATCTCGTCGACCCGATCCACGAGCGTCCCGACCTCCGACGCGCTGTTCATTCGATGGCCAGCCGCGTAGAACCGCTCCCGGTCCCGGGCCAGGCCGCGGATGGTCCCGATCGGATCGCGTCCGGTGACGAGTGGGCGGACGTTGGGGCTCCGACGAAGACGCTGGGCGAGGACCTCCGGGCGGCCGTCGAGCCAGATCGCAAGCCGGCGGCGATAGAGCGCCCAGCGGTTCCGCGGATCGACGACCGCGCCGCCGCCTGTCGCGATGACTCGCCGGATCGCCGGGTCGGGATCCGGTGCTCCGAGGGCCGCGACGGCCGACCGCTCCATCGCCCGGAAGGCAGCCTCGCCATCCTGGGCGAAGATCTCAGGGATCGTCCGCCCCGCCGACTTCTCGATCGAGTCGTCGAGATCGATGAACGAGGCACCGTGGCGATGAGCGACGCGCCGCCCGACGGCGCTTTTGCCGCTGCCCGGGAGTCCGACGAGCACGACGTCCATCGCGCTCTAGTCGTCCCCGCCCGAACCCGCCTCGCCGTAGGCATCGCCTGACGCATGGGCGCTTGCGTCCGGCGAGCCGACGACCGGCTTCGAGATCCGCTCGCGATAGCGCTCGAGGTTGTCGCGCGTCTCGGCCAGCGAGTCGCCGCCGAACTTGTCGAGCATCGCGTCTGCCAGGACCAGCATCACCATCGCCTCGCCGACGACGCCGGCCGCCGGCACCACGCTGATGTCGGACCGCTCGTAGTGGGCCTTGTCGACCGGTTTGCCCGTCAGCAGATCGGCCGACGGCAGTGGCTTGGCGAGCGTGGAGATCGGCTTCACGGCCCCGCGGACGACGAGCGGCTCGCCGTTGGTGACGCCGCCAGTCAGCCCGCCGGCGTTGTTGCTCCGGTGGATCCAGCGGCCACCCTCGCCGCGCCGCTCGATGACGTCGTGGACGGCCGATCCGAACCGGCGGGTCTGCTCGAACCCGAGCCCGAACTCGACGCCCTTGACGATGTTGATGCTCATGACCGCGGCGGCAAGCGCGGCGTCGAGCCGCCGGTCCCACTGGACGTACGACCCGAGGCCGATGGGCAGCCCGTGGGCGACCACCTCGAACACCCCGCCGATCGTGTCGCCGTTCGACCGCGCCTCGTCGATCCGCTCGATCATCTCCGCTTCCGCCTCCGGGTCGGGGCAGCGCAGCGGCGACAGGTCGGCCACGTCCTGCGGCCTCCTGGCCCTCGTCGGGTCAACCGCGACCCCGCCGACCTCGGCGGTGAACGACCAGACCTCGACGCCCAGCTCGCGGAGGAGCGCACGAGCGACACCGCCGGCCGCGACGCGAGCCGCGGTCTCACGCGCGGACGCCCGCTCGAGGACGTTCCGGACATCGCTGAACCCGTACTTCAGAGCGCCCGCCAGGTCGGCGTGGCCGGGTCGGACACGGGTGACCGGCGTCGCTCGCTTGTTGCCGTCGGCCACGGCCGTCGCGAGCTCCGCAGCCTGCTCGTCGCTGAGTGCCTCGACCTGCATCACCTTGGTCCAGTTCTCCCAGTCGCGGTTGGCCACGAGGAGAAGGATCGGCGAACCGAGCGTCAGCCCGTGGCGGACGCCGGCGACGATCTCGGCCCGGTCCTGTTCGATTGCCTGGCGCGCCCCGCGGCCGTAGCCGTGCTGGCGGCGGACCATGTCGACGGCCAGGACGTCGGCGGACAGCGCGAGTCCGGCCGGGATGCCCTCGAGAGTGACCCCGAGCGTGGGTCCGTGCGACTCGCCGGCGGTCAGGAAGCGGAGACGGCCCACGAAATCGGCCAGCTGCTCAGTCGGAGGCGGCGGCCCCGCTTGGCTCGCCCTCCGCCGCCTGGCCGGCCGTGCCATTGTCACCGGCCGTGCTCGGCTGGGCCTTGGCCGCGGCGCCGGCAGTGCCATCGTCGCCCGCGGGCTCGCCCTCCGCCGACCGGAGACCGCCGGCACGGGCCTCGTGCAGCTTCTGCTGCATCAGCTCGAGCGGAGCGGGCTTGCCGGTCCAGAGCGTGAAGGCCGCGGCGCCCTGGTGAAGCAGCATGAGCTCGCCGTCGAGGACCGTGGCGCCGGCCGCCTCGGCCTCGCGGAGGAAACGGGTGCGATTGTAGATGAGATCCAGAACGAGGAGCTCCGGCGGGATGAGTTCGCCCGCGACAGGTGTCTCGTCGTTCGTCAGCCCGATCGACGTCGCATTGACGAGCACCTTCGTCTTGGCCAGCTCGGCCTCGATGATCGATTCGTGCCAGGGCATCGCCCGCAGCTCCATATGGGCGGCGCTCCGACCGAAGTGCTTGACGAGGGCCTCGGCCCGATGGAGATGGCGGTTGAAGACGATGATCCGGAGAAAGCCCTCGGTGATGAGCCCGTGGACGACTGCCCTTGCGCCCCCGCCGGCGCCCAGGACGACCGCGTGGCGAGGCATCTTCTGCCGGCCAACAAGCTTCTCGAGCGCGACCCGGAATCCGGGAACGTCGGTGTTGTGCCCGATGAGCCGCTTGCCCTCTTTCGTGATCGTGTTGACGGCGCCCGTGATGTGGGCATCCTCGGTCAGCCGATCGACGAGCGGGACCATCCGTTCCTTGTGGGGGATCGTCACGTTGGCGCCGAGGAAGTCGTCGGTCCGCAGCTCGTTGACCGCGTCGACGAGGCCGATCGATGGACGGTCCCAGAGTTCGTACGTCGCGTCAACGCCCTGGTCGTCGAACGCGGCCTGCTGCATCGCCCCCGACAGCGAATGCGCGACCGGATGGCCGATGAGGACGACCCGCTTCGTCATGCTCCCACCCTCTCGAGTTCAGCGAAGAAGCCCGGATAAGAGATCGCGACGCTGCCGGGTCGATGGACGCTCGTCTCGCCGTTGGCGACGAGGCCGGCGATCGCGAACGTCATCGCCAGCCGATGGTCGTCCAGGCTGTCGGTGACGGCGCCGCGGAGCGTGGCCCCGCCGTGGATCGTCAGGTCGTCGCCGTCGACGTCGACCTTCACGCCGAGGGCGCGCAGCCCCTCGACTGTCCCCGCGATCCGATCGGATTCCTTGTGCCGTAGCTCGCCTGCGCCACGGATGGTCGTCGTCCCCGATGCCTGCGAGGCCGCCAGGCAGAGGATCGGAATCTCGTCGATCGCGGCGGCGACATCGGCGGGTCCGAGTTCGATCGCACGCAGATCGCTAGAGCGGATCGCGATGTCCGCGACGGGCTCGCCAATGCCGATACGGGCCGCTGATGGGTCAGCCGAGCCGGAGCCGCTGCCGGCCGCCCACTCCTCGATGTCGGCCCCCATCGCCCGGAGGATGTCGATGACGGCCCGGCGAGTCGAGTTGACGCCGACGCCCCGCAGCGTCAGCTCCGCGTCCTGGTGGATCGCCCCGGCGACGAGCCAGAACGCGGCTGCCGAGACGTCGCCCGGAACCCGCTCGCTGACCGCACTCACCGAAGACCCTCCTTCGAGACTGACCGCCACGGCGCCCTCGACCCCGCCGTCCTCGGTCAGGACGGAAACGCCCCTCGCCCGCAGCATCCGCTCCGTGTGGTCACGGGTGGCCAGTGCCTCGCGGACCGTCGTCCGCCCCTCCGCTCGTAGGGCCGCGAGCAGGATCGCCGACTTGACCTGAGCGCTCGGCACGGCCGTCGAGACGTCCACCGCGCGAAGCGGGGTGCGGCCGACCACGGTCACCGGCGGGAGGGTATCGTCCGATCGGGCGTGGATGACCGCGCCCATCGAGCGCAGCGGTTCGATGATACGAGCGACCGGGCGGCGGCGCAATGAATCGTCGCCGTCGAGAACGCTCCGAAATGGCAGTCCGGCAAGGATGCCGGCGAACAGCCGGAGGCTCGTGCCGGAGTTGCCGCAGTCCAGGTCGGCTGCCGGCCCGCGCAACCCCTCGGCGCCCGGCGAGACGACGCGATAGGCGACGTTGCCACCATCGCCCTCGAGGCGCTCGACTGCCGCTCCGAGCGCCGAGCAGATCGCCGCGGTGGAGCGGACGTCGGCACCGTCGCCGACGCCGGTGATCCGGCTCTCGCCCTCGGCCAGCGCCGCGAACATGAGCGCCCGGTGGCTGATCGACTTGTCACCGGGCAGCCGGAGTTCGCCGCGCAGGCGGGTTGCCTCGCGGATGACGGCGACATCGGCGCTCGACACGGCGGTCAATGCTTCCCCAGCGCGTTGGAGGCTTCGGCCGCCCCAGACCCACCGGACCCGCCGATGCCGAGGGCCGCCGTGCTCAGGACCGGATCGTCGTGTAGCGAGCGGACGTGCTCGTGGACCGGCACGAGCGATTTCATCAGGTCGCGGAACTGGTCGAGGTTCAGCTGCTGCTCGGCATCGGACAGGGCCTCGTCCGGCCGCGGATGGACCTCGACCATCACCCCGTCCGCCCCGACGGCGACGCCCCCGAGCGCCAGCGGCTTGACGAGCCAGCACTTGCCGGTCGCGTGCGACGGGTCGACGATGACCGGCAGGTGGGTGAGGTGGTGGAGGAGCGGCACCGCGGACAGGTCCATCGTGTTGCGGGTGTACGTCTCGAACGTCCGGATGCCGCGCTCGCAGAGGATGACGTTCGGGTTGCCGGAGCTCACGACATATTCCGCCGCCATCAGCCATTCCTCGACCGTCGCGCCGTAGCCGCGCTTCAGCATCACCGGCCGCGCCACTCGCCCGACAGCGGTCAGGAGCGAGTAGTTCTGCATGTTCCGAGTACCGATCTGGAGGATGTCGGCGTACTCGGCGACGATGTCGACCTGGTTCGGTTCCATGACCTCGGTGATGACCGGCAGGCCGGTCAGCTCGCGCGCTTCGGCGAGGTAGCGGAGGGCCTCGACGCCCAGGCCCTGGAACGAGTACGGACTCGTCCGCGGCTTGAACGCACCGCCGCGCAGGATCGTCGCGCCCGCCTCGGCCACCGCATCGGCCGTCTCGAACAGCTGATCGCGCGATTCGACGGAGCACGGGCCAGCCATCATCGTCAACGACCCGTCGCCGATCACCGCATCGAGGACGCGGATGACCGTGTCCTCCGGGTGGAATTCGCGCGACGTCAGCTTGAACGGGCGATTGATCGGGGTAACCTGCTCGACGCCGGGCAGTCCGGCGAGACGGCTCGACAGCTCGGCCTTCCGCGGCCCGACTTCACCGACGACGGCGATCACGACC
>JBBSCI010000010.1:0-35139 GCA_038250445.1 Candidatus Limnocylindrales bacterium
ACGGTCGGTCGCGCGCCGGGTGCTTTCGTCACGAAGCCACCGGTAGCGACCTGCTGAGGGGACCAGATGACGAATCTCCGGCTTGTCTGCTATCCGGCCGACGGTGGCGCCTTCGAGGCCGCCGTTCAGGCCCTGTTCACGACGCTCGCCGAGGGTGCGACGAGTGACGAGGACCTGGCCGCCGCGGTTGTCGAGAAGCTGCGCGTCGACTGTCTCGCGGTCCGCATCCGATCACGTGATCCCATCGCCGAGTTCTCGGTCGAACAGGCGACCTGGTACGTCTTCAGAGACGGTCGCGCCACAGGCCCAGAGCGGAACGACTCACAAGAGTAGGGTCGACCTTCCGCGCCGGCCCCCAGCTGAGGGGCCCTGGACGCGCGAAACGCCCGGAGGAGGGGCTCCAGGCGTTTCGCAGCATTCGGGTGGGGGATGCCCCGTCACAAGCGTCCCCCCACTCGGGGAAGTTAACTACACGCATCGTACGGCCTCGCCCCGCAAATTCTTCTAGCGGCGTCGTCCCCCAGCATTACAACGGCATTGCGACCCGCTTTGGCTCAGCCCATCACCTCGCGACCGAGGATCTCGAGGACAGCCGACGCGACGTCCCTGGCCTCGGCGTCGCAGCGCGGCCCGGGCCGCGGCGAGGGCGCCACCCGCGGCCCGACCAGGAGCGTCCGGAGCCCCAGCGAGCGTTCGGCGCACATCTCCGGGTCGGCGCCCAGATACCAGGAGCCGGGCGTGACCGTCTTCGGCATTGCGTCCAGCGCTTCAGCGCCCGGCAGGGCGTCGATCACAGCGGTAGGGCAATCACCGACGAGGACCAGGCGATGCCCGGTGTCGAGGAGATGGGCGAGGTGGTTGGCAGCGTCTGGCATGCCGGCCGCCGACGGGTCGACGTAGATGTCGTTCATGCTGCGGAGCGTACCCGGTCCGACCGAATCGAAACGCCCGCCGGGCACCGGCGGGCGTTTCGAGTGGGTGAAGGCCGGCTGGACGCCGGCCATGGGGTCAGACGGCGCCGCGGCCCGACCGGGTGCTACCGGTCAATGTGTTCACGACGACGACAGTGATGACCGCGCCGATCGTCGCGACGACGATCGAGCTGATGTCGAGTGCGCCGTTGATCGGGTCCGTGTTGAACAGGACGCCGGCCACGAAGCCGCCGACGAGAGCTCCGACGATGCCGAGCACGATGTGCCCGAAGATCCCGAGGCCCTCATCACCACGGACGATGAACCCGGCCAGGTATCCAGCAATCGCGCCAAGCACGATCCACGCAATGATGCTCATCTGAACCTCCATCCCTTGATTTAGGGTCTCAATCACCGTCATGGGTCACGGCTGCACTCTTGCGGGGCCGGACTTCCGGCCCCGCAACGCTGACATCGATTCGCGTATCAACAGCCTGACAGCGGCCAGGTTGCAGTTCGGAGGCGCCCGCGATTCCATGCTCATGGCGACGATGCGCAGCGTCCCATGGGTTGAGCCCGCAACACGGTTGGACCCTCGCCACAGCGCCGCACCGGACCGATTCGGCCCGCCGCGTCGCTGTCGCACGGGCAGCGAGGCGCGGGATGAAGAAGAGCCTGATTCTCGCCAAGGGGCAGCACGAAGATCACGAGCGCGTCCGCCGAAACCTGCCGATAGCGGCGACGTCGTGGCGGCTCCAGCTCTGCGGCTTGTCGATGACCGAGGCCGCGAATCTCACCGCGCACCTCAGCGGACTGCCTGGCGTCAAGAGCGGCTGGACCGTCCGCCAGATCGGCCACATCCTGTTCCTTCGCTCGATCGTCGAGACCCGGCGCCTCAAGCCCTGACCCCAGACCGCGGCGCGCCCGAGGTCGTGCAGGCGATTGCCCGCCCGGGGTGATACGCGGGTGAAATGAAAACGACCCCCGGGCCAATCGAGGCCCGGGGGTCGTCCTGTGCTGCGTCGTGCGTCAGGAAGGCGCCGCCGACTCGCTAGGCGAGGCCGACTCGCTAGGCGAGGCCGACTCGCTAGGCGAGGCCGACTCGCTCGGCGCCGCCGACTCGCTCGGCGCCGCCGACTCGGCGCCCGAGCTCGACGGCTCGACGGCCGGCGCAGACGAGCTGCCGCCGCCCGGGGTTGTCGGGCTCGCGCTGCCCGCGGGCGTGTTGCAGGCCGCCAAGGCGACGACCATCGCGAAAGCCAACAGAAGTCGTTTGAACATGGGAACTCCTCTCGGTGCGTCCACCGGCACGTGCCGGGACCCTCTTCTGGGGCGTCGCGATCGCCGCGACTACGGGGCCACCCCGACCCTAGGTTCGTGACGGCACCGCGAGTGCCCCGTCGGTCCGGATGGACGTTGCATTCGTCTAACAGGTCGCTGTCGAGCCGGCGCTGAAATCTGCCTGAAAGACTGCGGGCCGCGGCCCGCGTGCGGATGGGACTGCTGGGACCCCATCCTCGCTGAAATTCGACGCGAGGCACCCAGCCACCCTGGCGTCGGCCACAGCCCTACCCGACCGAACGGAGTCGAGATGGACCTCCAGGACCGATCGATGCGCGTCGTCGAATATGCGCTTGCCTTCGTTGCGTTGGCCGTAGCAGGCATCCTCGCGCTTCTCAGGTGACCCTCCGCGCCCGCCTCTATGACTCGCGCGGCGAGGATCGCGACATCGACCTTTCGCGAGACGAGGTTAAGCGAGTCGACGATCGCCGCCTGTTGTGGGTCGACATCGACGAGCGGTCGAAGGCGGACCTTGCAAGGTTGGCGGTTGCGTTCGAGCTTCAGCCGCGCCTGATCGAGGAGCTCGGGACCGTCAGGCAACGCGCCCGCCTGCTCAGGTTCCCGGATCGCATCCTGATCACCCTCGGCGCCCTCGAGCGCGAGGGCGACGATGTCGGCAGGCGTGAACTCGACGTGCTCGTCGGTCGCAACATTGTCGTCACCGTCCACGACGGCCCGCTCAGTGCGATCACGGATTTCGATGAACAGCTGCAGGAGGAGAGCGGGCTCGGTGAGCTGGCGGCCGGCGCGTTCATGACCGGGCTTGTCGATGCCGTCCTTGGCACCTACTTCGAGGAGATCGACCGCATCGAGCGCGACATCGAGGGCCTTGACCAGGTTGCCCTCCAGCTCAGGGGCGGCGGCGATTTCCTCACGGCGGTCGTCGTGCTCCGCCAGCGGATCGCCGTCATCCGGCGCGCTCTGACGCCGAATCGCGAGGCGCTCGTCCCGATCGTCCGCCCGGACTTCGAGGTCCACAAGGATGTGGTGCGGGCCTGGCCTGGCACGATCGATCGGCTCGAACGGGCGATCGACGGCGTCGACAAGGCCCGCGAGCTCCTCGTCGGCTCGTTCGACATCTATCTCGGTCGAGCCTCGCAGCGCTCGAACGACGTGATGAAGACCCTCACGCTGGTCTCGGCGATCGCGCTACCCGCGATCGTTCTGGCCGGGGTCATGGGGATGAACTTCAAGTTGCCGTTCTTCGACGACCCGAACAACTTCTGGATCGTCGTGACGTCTACGGTCGCACTGGCGCTGGCCATTCTCGCGGTCTCGCGCTGGCGCGGCTGGATCTGACCCGAGCCCTCGCTCAGGGCTCCTCGTCCATGACCCGGAGCGTGAAGATGAACTCGGCGCCGCCCCCCGGCCGGGTCTCTGCCCAGATCCGCCCGCCCATCGCCTTGATCAAGCGGGCACAGACGAACAGCCCGATCCCGGCGCCCGCAGCTGCCGACGCGGTGCCCGCCGAACGGAAGAAGAGTTCGAACAGCCTGTCCGCCTCCTCCGCCGGGAATCCCGGCCCGTCGTCGCTGATCGAGACCGTGATCTCACGCTCATCGGCGCGCACCCGGGCCAGGACGGTGGCGTCCGGGCCGCCGTACTTCGCGGCGTTTGACAGCAGGTTCCGAACGACCTGTTCGACATAGGTCGGATCGGCCACGGCCGTCGGGATGCCCGGCGGGATGTCCACCTCGAAGGTCACGCCCGGCCAGCGGACCTGCTCAGAGCGGATGACGATCGGCAGGACCCGCTGAACGAGGACGGGTTCAGTGCCGACCTCGCCTTCGTCCTCGCCGAAGCGGGTCATCGCGATGACGTCTTCGACGAGGCGGTGGAGCCGCTCGGACTCGACGACGATGTCGGAGAAGATCTCCTGGCGCATGGCTGCCGGCAGCTTGTTGTCGTCTCGGGCGAGAACCTTGGAGCCGGCAAAGATCGTCGTCACTGGCGTCCGCAGCTCGTGCGAGAGCACGCCGATGAACGTGTCCCTGATCGCCTGGCGCTGCCGGCTCAACGTGACGTCGCGGAGCATGACGATCGTCTCCAGGCCATGCTCGGCTGCCTGGTCCGCGGCTCGGGTGACCGGGAAGGTGCTCAGCTCGATCCAGCGGTCATCGCTTCCCAGGGCACGCAGCTCGACTGGGCCACCGGCCGTGCCAAGTTGGGGCGCGTCGCCATCTGGATCATCGAGCTGTTCGAGGATCTCTCGGTACGTCTGCTCCTCGACGTCCGGAAAGATGTCCTCGGCCGCCGGGTTGGAGAGGGTGATCCGCCCGCCGATCCCACAGACGAAGATCCCGTCGCCCATGGCCCGGATCACGGCATCAAGCTCTGCGGCCTTCGCGTGCTCGGACTCCGCGAGGCGGCGCAGATTCGCCTGGGCCTCGATCCTGTCGCCGATGTCGCGCGCGACCGCGACGATCCGCCCGTCCTCACCGGGCAGGGCGACGTGCTGCAGCAGGACCTCCACCGGGATCGACCGCCCGTCGCGATGGTGGAAAGACAGGGTCGCGGTGCGCGCGTCGAGGTTGCCCGCGACGAGCGGTTCCACGAGGCCGCGGAGGCCGATCGCGTCGAGCTCCTCGATCAGCATCGTTGCGTCTGCGGCGAGCAGCTCTTCCGCGCTGTAGCCGAGCTGGTCGATCGCGCCGCGGTTCACGTATGACAGCCGCAGCGTCAGCGGATCGAACACGACCACGGTGTCGAGCGTCGCGTCGAGGACGCGCTTGTAGCGGACAGCCTCGCGGAACGATCGGGCGTTCGAGATCGCCGATGCGGTTCTTGCGGCGAGGCTCTCGGCGAAGGCGAGGTCCTCGGCGCCATAGCGCCGGCCGGACTCGGCCCCGACGAACGTCAGCGCTCCGAGCACCTGGCCGCCGGCGATGATCGGGACGCACATGTAGGAATGAAACTCGAGAGCGCGGATCAGGGCGAGATGCTCCGCGTCCTTTGCGCCGGCCTCGATCACCTCGTCCGGGATATCGGACATCATGTCGGGCAGCCCCGTGCGCAGGACGAACGCGAGGCCGCGTGGCGAGTCCGGATCGCCCGGGTAGCGGTCCTGGAGCTCCTGGGCCAGCGCGACCTTGTCCGGGTCCGTGTGGGCGACGGCGATCCGTTTCAATGCGCCGGAGCCATCGAGGACGTCGACGGCGCACCAGTCGCCGATCCGCGGGACGGCCAGCTCAGCTACCAGCCGAATCGTCTCCTCGTAGTCCAGCGACGACGCGAGGAGCTCCGTGGCGTTGGCCAGGAACTGGCGGTTCTCTCGGGCGCGCCGGATTTCTGAGATGTCGATGATCGTCGCGACGCCAGCCACCACGCGGCCCTCCCGATCGAGGACCGGGCCAGCTCGCTTCGCAACCCATGTCCGCGTCCCGTCGGCGCGGACCAGCTCGATCTCGGTGTAGGGAACCGTCTCGCCGCGAACGGCGCGAGCGAGGGGCCAGTCGGCAGGCAGCAGCTCGCGGCCCTCCGCGTCGAGGCCCTGATAGGCCTCGCCACCCGCGGTACGGTGGATCATCTGTCTGGCCGGGATCCGGAGGATCTCCTCGAGTCGGTCGTTTGCCAGGACGATTCGGCCACTCGGAGCCTCGGCGATCATCAGTCCCTCCGGCAACTGCTGCAGGAGTGCCTCGAGGCGGCCCCGCTGCGACTCGAGGTCTGCGACGAGTCGCTCGCGGATCCCTGCCAGGGCGACCCGGGCGAGGGCCTGGGCACACAGGTCGGCGTAGGCGCTGATGAGCGCACGGTCGTCCGAATCGAACGACTGGGGCTCGGCGAACGACAACCCGAGTACGCCGATGGTGGCGCCGTCGGCCACGAGTGGAACCGCACAGACCGACCGATTCGGCGTCGACTCGAAGACGGCCCGAGCCCGCTCGTCGACGTCGCCATTTCCCTCGAGCACATCGCCGACCCAGATCGGAGCGGACTCGCGGACGGCACGCGCGAGCGGCTGGGCCGACTCGATCGACATCTGTTCGAACGGCGCGATTGCGGCTGGTTCGTAGCCGTCACTTGCGACGACCGAGAGGCTGTCTTCCTGGCTCAGGGCGATGACGGCCCCACTCGCGCCGAGGGCCGCGCGACCCTCCCGGACGACGAGAGAGGCGACGTCGTCGCGCGTCGACGCGCTGCCGAGCGCGCGGGTGACGTTCTGGAGCCGCTCGACGCGCCGGGCAGCTGCCTCCGCCGCCCGCCTCGCGGATTGCTCTGCGCTGTGCGTCAGGCCGTTCGAGATCGCGAGGGCGACCCGGCTGGCAAGCTCGGTGGTGATCTCAAGATCCGCCTGGCCGTACTCGCGATCCGGCCCGACGACGAAGAACATTGCTCCGATCGTTTCACCGCGGGCGATCAGCGGCTGGACGATCGCACTGCGGGCGTCCATCGCCCGGACGATCGCTCCGAGCGCCTCGTTGTCGCCGGTGTAGCGGCGGACCACATCCGGGTCGGCCAGGTCGGAAATGAGAATCGCCCGACGCTCCTCGACGGCGCGTGCCGCCGGTCGGGTCGATCCGGGAGCCGTCGGGAAGTCTCGGATCTCGTCGAGGATCGCCTGCTGGTCCGGGTCCCGCGCAACCGCGGCCACCCGGCTGAGCGTTCCGTCGGGTTGGATCAGATCCACGAGGCACCAATCGGCGAGGTTCGGGATCGACAGGCCGGCGGCCGCCTGGATCGTCTCGTCGATGTCCCGGGTTTCGTCGAGCCGGAGACCCGCATCGGCGACGAGGCGGGCGACGTCGGCTGCCCGCTTTCGCTCCTCGATGTCGACGCAAGACCCGACGAGGCCAAGGAACTCGCCGTCGGCGCCCCGCCGCGGCGCCCCGATGTCGAGGACCCAGCGGAAGGTGCCGTCGCTGCGCCGCAGGCGATATTCGAGCTCGAAGCGTTCCTGGCGCGCGAGAGCATCCTCGAGCACGGCCTCGCGCCGTTTGACGTCATCGGGATGAACCGACGCCGTCCAGCCGTCGCCAACCTCCTCGTCGAGCTTCCGGCCGGTGAACTCGAGCCAGCCCCGGTTGAAGAACGTATGGCCGCGGTCTCGATCTGCCATCCAGACGAGCATTGGCGCGCTGTCGGTCAGCACGCGGAACTCCCGCTCGACCGCGAGGCTGGCCTCGCCTTCACGGACCTGCGCCGTGAGATCGTTGAACGTCGTGATCGACAGCCGCTGCCCGTGCTCATTCTCGATCGCCCGGGCACGGATGATCGACCAGCGCTCCTCGCCGGTCGCCTTCACCCGGAAGCGAAGGATCATGGGGTCCGGGTTCTCGCCGACAAGCACGCGCCGGCTGGGCAGGACCGACGGCGACACCTGGGCGCCTGTCTCGTCGAGCAGCTCGAATCGATCGATGGTCTCGGCCGGCGACGCGGCGAGCATCTCCTCCGGCGTCGACCAGCCGCTCAGAGTGGCGGCCGCTTGATTGACGTAGACGAGCCGAAAGTCGGCGTCCAGGACCGTCACGCCGGAATCGATCGCATCGAGAATCTCGGCGAACCGATCCGTCCGGACAGCGGCCATGGGTCGGTCAGCTATGTGCTCGACCACTCACACCCCTCTCATGAACCTGCCGCAGCTCGGAGCGGCGCGATCGAGTAGCGCATCGGGCCAGTATCGCGCCGATAGGCCGTCCCCGAATCGGGATTGCAGAAACGTTACAGGTAGCGTGATTCAACGGGCCCTGTCGACCCAATGCAAGGGCGATTGACCGACCGGCGCGGTCCGGCTACGATCGCCGCCACAAGATTCGAACGGCCATCGATCTGGGAGAACGAGAACGACGTGGATCTAGGGGAATTCTCGAGCGGACTACTCACCGGTCTTCGCGAGGGCGTCGAAGCGGCGCTGATCGTCAGCATCGTCGTCGCCTATCTCGACCGCACGGGCAACGGCGAGCACGCGACCAAGGTCTGGCTGGGCACCGGGATCGCGGTCGCGGCAAGCGCGGCCCTCGGTATCGTGCTCTTCAACACGGTCGGCTCGTTCCAGGAACCGTACGAACAGATCTTCGAGGGCACGACGATGCTCCTCGCCGCTGCGGTCGTCACCTGGATGCTGTTCTGGATGCGGCGTCAGGCGGCCGGCGTGAAGGGCGAGCTGCAGGCCGCGGTCGATCGGGTGCTCGACTCGGGCGGAGCCTGGGGCCTCGCGCTCCTGGCCTTCACCGCGGTGATCCGCGAGGGCGTCGAGACATCGCTATTCCTCGTCGGCCAGGCGACCTCGGCCCAGACGCATGCGGGCTCGGTCATCGTCGGGGCGATCGTCGGCCTCGGGATCGCCGTCCTCATCGGCTACGGCTTCTACCGCGGCAGCCGCCGCGTCAACCTCGCCTCGTTCTTCCGCTGGACGGGCATCGCGCTGATCTTCATCGCGGCCGGCCTGCTCAGCCACGCCATCCACGAGTTCATCGAAATCGGGGCGCTGGGCTCCGGCGCGTTGACCCAACCGGTGTATGACCTGCGCGGCGTCCTGTCGGACGAGGACGGGATCGGAGCGTTCCTGCGAGCGATCTTCGGCTACTCGGCGACGCCGGAGGCGCTGACGCTGGGCGCCCACGTCGCCTATGTCGTCGCCGTGCTCGGGCTCTACCTCCGACCGCTTCCGCCGCGCGTCCCGCCGCCGCGGGCTGCGACCGAGGCGAGCGGCTCCTGATCGCTGCGATCGCCGGCTGTTCGTCAGCGCGGCCTGGCGGTGACGCGGAGCAGTTCGCCGGACGACAGATCGGTCGCATAGAGCTCACCGGCCTCGTCCTCGCCGAACGCGCTGATCGATGCCCCGCTCTCCAGGGTGATGGTGGGCTTGGTTGGCCCATCGGCAGCAGGGTCGATGAGGAAGACGTCCCCGGAGCCGAAGTCGGCGAAGACATAGCCGCCCACGAGGCCCGCCTGGGTTGACCCGCGATAGACGTTGCCGCCGATGACTGTGCTGCCCATGTCTCGACCGTACTCGGTCACAGGCAGCACGAGCGACGGGTCCTCGCAGCCCTCGGCCGGCCGGAAGCAGTGGGCGCCCTCCATCCGATTCCAGCCGAAGTTCTGGCCGGACGACCCGGCCCGGACGGCGTCGATTTCCTCCCACGCCCCCTGGCCTACATCCCCGATCCACAGATCGCCGTTCGCCCGATCGAAGCTCATCCGCCACGGATTGCGCATGCCGTAGGTGAAGATTTCGGGCTGGGCGCCGGCCCGGCCGACGAACGGGTTGTCGGGCGGAATCGCGTACTCACCGTCGCCCTCCGTTCGATTGACGTCGATCCGGAGGATCTTGCCAAGAAGCGTGCCCAGCGACTGGCCGTTTTCGTGAGGGTCGCCGCCGCTTCCGCCGTCGCCGGTCGCGATGTAGAGGAATCCGTCCGGCCCGAACGCGAGGGCGCCGCCATTGTGGTTCGGGTACGGCTGCTCGATGAACACGATCCTGACCTCCGACGCCTGGTCGGCTCGGTCCGGGTTCGTCGAGTCCGCCTTGAAGGACGAGACGCGGGTATTGCCGTCGGCATCGGTGTAGTTGACGAAGAACCGCGGGTCCGTCGGGAAGTCCGGATGGAAGGCCAGCCCAAGCAGACCGCGCTCGCCGCCTGATGTGATCCGACCGGAGATGTCCAGGAATGCCCTGGCGACCAGCCGGCCGTCGCGCACGATGCGGATCTGGCCGCCCTGCTCGGCGACGAAGAGGCGGCCGCTGCCGTCACCGGCGTGGCTAACGGCAAGAGGGGAATCGAGGCCGTCCACGACCGATTCCAGCGCGATGCTGACGGCGGCCGGATCGAATGAACCAGCGGGCTGGATCAGCGACGGACTCGGCGAGAGCGTGGGGGACAGGGCAACCGATGCGGACGAGGACGCCGAGGCTCCGGGGGAGGTCGATGCCGGGCCGACGGTCCGTCCGGGCCCGCCGCAGCCGGCCACGACGACCGCGAGCACACAGAAGAGGACCCGGGGTCGGGGGATCATTTCCTCATCCTACGTCCGACCGTCCGGGTCGGTTCCCGGCTGCTAGTCTCCGTGGCATGGATGCTTTCGAGCTCGCCGATGTCGCCGCTCGCCGCGCGGAGTCCGGCAAGCCCTATCTCGAGTTCATCACGGTCCCGGACCTGAGCGTCGGCCTCTACGTCCTGGCGGTCGGTCAGCCGGACCTCCAGCAGCCACACGACGAGGACGAGGTCTACTACGTCGTAGCGGGTGCCGGCAAGATCACGGTCAGCGCGGAGGTCCGCGACGTTCGTCCGGGCTCGATCGTCTTCGTCGCCGCGAATGAGCCCCATCGCTTCCACGACATCACCGAGGACCTCACCCTGTTCGTGGCGTTCGGCCCGGCGGAGGGTTCGCGGGGCTAGTCATCAGCCGGCGGTCAGCGCCGCGAACTCGAGGGCCAGCTCGCCGCCTCGCCCGACCTCGTCATGGCGAAAGAAGACGAATGCGTCGAGGCCGTGGGCCGTGAACGGCTCGATCCTCGCCGCCCATTCGGCGAGCTCATCCGTCGAGTAGTCGTGGCGCCGCAGCCTGAGGTACAGGAACGAGCCGGTTCGGCGCAGGACGGGCGGCTCGGCATCCTCGGGGAGTTCGGTCGCGCAGATCGCTGCACCCGCGTCGCGAAGCATCGCGAACACCTCGTCGACGTGCCACGACGCGTCCTGTAACTCGACGGTCAGCGGCAGATCGCGCGGCCACTCGGCGAGGAACGCCGCGAGCCGCGCGTCGTCGCGCCTGGCGTTGTCGGGGACCCGGAACAGCACGGTTCCAAGCCGCTCACCGAATGGTCGCAGCGGGCTCGTCAGCCACGGGACGCTAGCAACCGGATCCACGGCGAGCGAGCGATACGAGCCGCCACGCTGGGCCTTGACCGCAAAGCGGAAATCGGGCGGCGTCGCCTCGAGCCAGGCCGCCACCTTGGCAGCCGTCGGCTGCTGGTAGTAGGTGTTGTTCAGTTCACAGGCCGAAAGCCGCGAGCCGTAGTGGCGCAGCAGCGCGTCCACCTTCAAGCCGGCGGGATAGAAGCGCGGGATCCAGCCGGGGTACGCGAACCCGCTCGTCCCGACGTGGACGATCCCGCTCATGAGCCGGTCTTGCGGTCCTCGAGAGGGATCTCTGTCTCGAGAGCGGCGAGTACGTCATGCATCGCCCGCCCGACCGACGGGAGGTCGGCCGGATCGATCGAGTCGAGGAAATGCGCGCCGATGCCACGGAGGTGCGTTCCTGCCGCGTTTCGCAACCGGCCAAGGCCGGCAGGCGTGAGGACCGCCTCGGCGCCGCGGGCGTCCGTCACGCACGAGTCACGCTCGACCGACCCATCCGCGACCAGGCGATCGATGAGGCGCGTAACCCCGCTTCGGCTCAAGAGGACCTGGTCGGCGAGCTGATGCATCCGGAGCCGCCGTCCAGGCGCCTCGGCGAGCTGGAGGAGGGCGTCGTACTCGGCCAGCGACAGGTCGTGCTCGGCACGCAGGTCCTCGTCGAGGAGGCGTGAGAGCCGGGCGTGGGCGATGAGGAAGTCGCGCCATGTCGCGATCCTCGGGTCTCGCGACGAAATGGCGCGGCCGATCCGCGGAGTCGTCATGCGGCAATGATACCCAAGCAATCGTTGACAATGCAACCATATTGGACTATTGTTGCACTCGCAACGATATTGGGCTGCCACGTCGGACGCCCATGGACAGAAGGAAACGCACTTCATGACCCTCGCGACACCCGCCAAACCGACCAACGCCATCGACTCGACCCTCGCGGCTGCGACGACCGCACCCGCTTGGACGATCGACGCGGCCCACACGGACGTCCTCTTCTCCGCCAAGCACATGATGGTGACGACCGTTCGAGGCAAGTTCCACGACGTCGACGGGACCGTGTCCCTCGATGAGAACGACCCGACCCTTTCCACGGCCGACATCCGGATTGACGCCGCCAGCCTCAACACCGGTGCCGCGGCGCGCGACGGTCATCTCCGTTCGGCCGACTTCTTCGACGTCGAGAACTATCCATTCATCACGTTCCGGTCGACCACGGTCGAGCATGTCCGGGGCGACGAGTACCGCGTGACCGGCGATCTGACGATCCGCGAGACGACACGTCCGGTGACGTTCGCCGCGATGTTCCTCGGCTTCTACACCGGGATGCAGGGTGGACGTCGGGCAGGGATTTCTGCGAAGACGACCATCAACCGTAAGGACTGGAATCTCGGCTGGAACGTGGCTCTCGAGACGGGCGGCTGGCTCGTCGGCGAGAACGTGACGATTGACGTCGAGGTCGCCGTCGATAAGGCGGCCTGACCGGCGCCCCCTTTAGCACCCTTCGTGACGCGGCCGTCGGTTACCCGACGGCCGCTTCTCGTCTAGCATCGGGAGTCTCGTAGCCGAGGGACCCGATGACCGCATTCGATGTCGCCGCGCTTCGGCAGCGCTTTCCGGCCCTGTCGCTTGAGCAGGACGGTCGGCCGATCGCATTCTTCGACGGCCCCGGCGGCACCCAGGTCCCGGAGACCGTCATCGACGCCGTCGCCGGGTATTACCGCAAGTCGAACGCCAACACCGAGGGCGCGTTCCTGACCAGCCAGCGGAGCGACGCGATCATCGCCGAGGCTCACCAGGCGATGGCCGAAATGCTCGGGGCTGGCGACCCCTCCGAGATCAAGTTCGGGCCGAACATGACAACGCTGACGTTCCACGTCAGCCGGTCGATCACCGCGACGATGGCGCCGGGCGACGAGATCGTCGTCACCGGGCTCGACCATCACGGCAATGTCGATCCGTGGCTGGGCGCGGCGCGCGACCGCGGCCTGACGGTCCGCACCTGGGAGCCGCGCCTCGACGACTGCACGCTCGACCTCGCGGACCTCGACGCCCTGCTGGGCCCTCGGACGAAGCTCGTTGCGGTCGGCTGGGCCTCGAACGCCGTCGGGACGATCAACCCCGTTGCTGAGATCGTCCGCCGCGCCCACGCTGCCGGCGCGTGGACCTATGTCGATGCGGTCCACGCCGCGCCGCACCTGCCCATCGACGTCCGAGCTGTCGACACCGACTTCCTCGCTTGCTCGACCTACAAGTTCTTCGGCCCGCACAGTGGCGTGCTCTTCGGCAAGGCGGCGGTCCTCGATTCGCTGCCGACGTACAAGCTCATCCCCGCCCACGACCGGTTCGAGACGGGCACCCAGAACTTCGAGGGGATGGCCGGGGTGATCGCCGCCGTCGAGTACATCGCCGGGATCGGCTCGGCATACGGCAGCGCGGCGGCGTCGGATTCTCTGGGCGACCGGGTCCGCGCGGCGATGACCGCGATCCGGACGTACGAGATGGACCTCTACCGCCGGCTGGCCGACGGTCTCGAGGCGATCCAAGGGTTGCGCCTGTACGGCATCACGGACCGCGCCCGCTTCGGCGACCGGACCCCGACGGCGGCGCTGACGATCGAGGGTCAAGCGCCGCGGGCGGTCTCGACGGCGCTCGGCCGCGAGGGGATCGCGACGTGGGACGGCGACTTCTACGCGACCGGCCTCATCGAACGCCTGGGTCTGACCGAGTCCGGCGGCGTCGTGCGGATCGGGCTCATGCACTACAACACGGCCGACGAGGTCGACCGCGTCGTCGGCGCCCTCGCCGGGATCGCGGAGGGCGTGGCGGTCGCGTGACCGTCCAGCATCCCGCGCCCGACGTCGCGATCGTCGGCGGCGGGATCATCGGGGCGGCCGCGGCGGCGGTCCTGGCCGCGGCCGGTGCACGGGTCACGTTGTTCGAGCGTGACGTGGTCGCGAGTGCGGCGTCTGGCCGGAACTCCGGCGTCATCCAGCATCCGTTCGATCCGGTCCTGGTCGAGCTCTATCGGGAGTCGCTCGCCCTGTACCGCGCACTCGCATCGGAATCCACGGGGGAATTCGCAATGGCGGCGGAGCCTGCCGGGCTGCTCGCGGTCGGCTGGGACGAGGCCCTGGCACGGGGTCTCGCCGCGGAGTGGGCCGGCGCCTATCCCGAGACCCGACCGGAGGTCCTGTCCGGCGCCGCACTTCGCGAGGCCGAGCCGGTCCTCGCGCCTGACGTCGTCGCGTGCCGGGTCGGGATCGGCTAGCCGGTCCAGCCGGCCGCGGCAACGAGGGCCTTCGCCGCCCTCGCAGAGGCTCGCGGGGCGAGGATCCTGGTCGCCAGCGAGGTGCGGTTGGCCGTCCGTCATGGCGTCGCGGTCGGCGTCGAGCTCGATGGTCGGTTCGAGAGTGCCGCAGCGGTGGTCGTGGCGGCAGGTCCGTGGACCCCGGAGATCGTCGACCCGAGCGGAACCTGGCGCCCCATTCGCAGCATGTGGGGTGTCGTCGCCCACATCGTTCTCGCCGATCCTCCGCGACAGGTGCTCGAGGAGCTCGAGATCGACATCGAACCGCCAAACGACGGCCCCACCATCGGTGCCGGCGAGGTCGCCTTCAGCCTCGTGACGGCCGGTGGAGCGAGCAGCCTCGGCTCGACGTTCCTCGAGGCGGAGCCGGATCCGAGACGCTTCGCCAACGCGTTGCTGGAGCGACGGGCGCGCTACGTCCCAGAGATTGGCGGCGCCTCCATTCGCGGACTCCGTGCCTGTGGGCGTCCGCTCGCGCTCGATGGGCGGCCGCTCGTCGGCGCGGTCCCTGCGCTTGCCGGTGCGTTCGTGGCCGCGGGCAATGGCCCGTGGGGAATCTCGACCGGCCCAGCAACGGCGCGCCTGATCGCGGATCTTGTCATCGGCCGCGACACGATGATCCCGGCTGCCCTCGACCCGGCGCGCTTCGGTCGGCTATGCCGAGTGAACACGCCGACCGAAGGTATCCTGCGACGATGACGCTGACCGAGCGCCGCTACGGTGCCCAGAGCATGACGGCCGACCTCCGTGAAGCCCTCGTGAAGCGGCCTGGTCCGGCCTTCGGACGGGCATTCGACGATCCCGCCCACGGGTTTCTTCACCCGGTCGACCTCGCCCGCGCCCAGCGGGAGCACGACACGCTCGTCGAGACGATGGATCGTCTGGGGGTCACGGTGCAGGTCCTAGACGATGAGACCGCTGATCCGGACCTCGTCTATACATTCGATCCGCTCCTGATCGGCGACCGCGGAGCGATCCCGCTCCGGCCCGGCAAGCCGAACCGTGCCGGCGAACCGGACATCGCCGAGGCGTGGACGCGAGCGGCGGGCATCCCGACGGCCGGCCGGATCGACGCCCCCGGGACGGTCGAGGGCGGCGACGCGTTCTGGCTTCGGCCGGATCTGCTCTGCATCGGGCGGACGTTGCGGACCAACGATGCCGGCGCTCGGCAGCTGGCCGCGATCGTCAGCGGCGACGTTCGCATCTTCGACGTGCCGTACTGGCGAGGCCCGGCCGAGCTCGTCCACCTCCTGTCGGTCATCTCGCCCGTCGCCGATGATCTCGCGGTCGTCTTTCTGCCTCTGCTGCCGATGGGGCTCTGGCAGCTGCTCGGAGAACTCGGGGTCCGGCTCGTCGAGGTTCCGGAGGAGGAGTACCCGACGCTCGGCTGCAACGTCCTGGCCGTGCGGCCGGGCGTCGTCATCGTCGCCGAGCGCAACCCCGTCACCGCGCGGCGACTGGAGGACGCAGGTTGCGAGGTCTACGCGATCCCGCTCGCCGAGGTCGGCGAGAACGGCTCCGGCGGTCCGACCTGCCTGACCCGGCCGATCCTCCGCGGATGACCGTGGTCGCGGACGCCATCGACCGCGCACGAATCGAGGCGGATCTACGAACGCTGATCCGGATCCAATCGATCACGGGGTCCGAGGAAGCGATCCAGTCCGAGATCGAGCGGCAATTGCGCGACGTCGGGCTCGAGACCGCGCGAATCGAGACGGATCCAGTCGTCATTGCGGCGGACCCGGACTTTCCGGGCGCCGAGATGCCGCGAACATCGCTACCGGTGGTCACCGGCCGGATCGGCAAGGCCGGCGGCCGGCGCCTGCTGCTCGTCGGCCATGTCGACGTCGTGCCGCCCGGAGATCCCGCGACGTGGACCGCCGACCCGTGGGGCGGCGAGATCCGCGACGGGGCGATGTACGGCCGCGGCTCATGCGACATGAAGGGCGGCGTCGTGTCGATCCTCGCGGCGGTGCGAGCGCTGACTGCAAGCGGTGCGGCCCATGCGCTCGACGGCGAGGTGCTTGTGGTCTCAGTGCCGTCCGAGGAGGACGGCGGCCAGGGGATGCTCGCCGCGATCCGCGCTGGTTGCACCGGAAATGCCGCGGTCATCACGGAGCCCACGGGCCTCGACGTCGTCATCGCCCACGCCGGCGCGATCACGTTCCGCGTCACGGTTCCGGGGCGGGCAGCGCATGCATCCGTCCGGCGCGAGGGCATTTCGGCGCTCGACAACCTCTACACGCTGATCCGTGCGCTGGTGGCTGACGAAACTGCACGGAATGCCGACGAGACCGACCCGCTCATGACCGTCCTTGGCCTGCCGTACCCGACGATCATCGGCAAGGTCGAGGGAGGGGAGTGGGCCTCGACGGTCCTCGACCGGGTCGTCGCGGAGGGCCGCTACGGCGTGAAGCTCGGCCAGACCTGGCGGGACGCGGAGGCGGACCTGCGGGCGTGCATCGACGCGGCCTGCGCGACCGATCCGTTCCTTCGCGATCATCCGGTCGGCCTCGAGCTCACCGGCGGGAAGTTCTCGTCGGCGCGGGTCGCTGCGGACCATCCGCTGCCGGTGTCTCTTGCGGCTGCGGCGGAGGCGACCCTCGGTCGTCGGTCGGCCCTCCTCGGCGAGCCGTACGGCGCCGACATGCGTCTCCTCGTCAACGAAGGCAATACCCCGACGGTGATCTTCGGCCCGGGCGACGTTCGCCATGCGCACAGCGCCGATGAGCACGTCTCGCTCGCGGAGGTTGCCGACTGCGCATGCGTCCTCGCGAACTGGGTCGTCGCGGAACTAGGCGACGCGAAGGCGCATCGATGAATTCAGGCGGCGCTCGCGATCCCGCGGCTCCGCGTCACGAAGACCCACAGCGGGACAACCGCGAGCGCCACGCCCAGCAGCGCCAGCGCCGTATAGCTGGCAGCCGCGAGGACCACGCCTGAGCCGAGGCTCGCCGCGGCCGCGCTGCTCCAGATGAGCGAATCGGCGAAGCCCTGGAGCCGGGTCCGGTCGGCGACGTCGACGCCACGGGTCAGCATCGTGCTGCCGGCGACGAAGCCCAGGTTCCAGCCATAGCCGAGCAGGAAGAGTGCGAGGAACAGCAGCGCGCCGCCGTCGGGCGGGGCGATAGCGGCCAGTACCGAAGCTCCGGCGAGCACCGTGAGCCCGGCCGCGATCACCCGTCCGCTCCCGAATCGGTCGGTCAGGCGGCCCGAGAGCGGAGCCAGCGCGAACATCCCGAAGGTGTGGCCGCTGATCACCAGCCCGACTGTCTCGACATGATGGCCGTGGGCGGTCATGTGGACCGGCGTCATCGTCATGATCAGGACCATGACCGTCTGGCCGGCGACGAGGGCGACGAGGGCGGCGGACACCCCGGGACGCCGGATGATGTCCCGGATCGAGCTCGTCGGCGCGCCCGGCTCGGCCGCTGACTCCGACCGATCGGCGAGCTCGAACGGATCGGGTCTGAGGAATACGAACGACAAGATCGACGCGAGACCGACGAAGCCGATCGGGATCAGGTACGCCCCCGCGAGGCGCGGCAGGCCGATCGCTTCGGCGACCACGCCGGCCGGCCCGATGAGGTTCGGGCCCAGAACCGCGCCGACGGTCGCAGCCCAGACGACGATCCCGATCGCGGAGGCTCGCCGGTGGTCGGGGTACATGTCCGCTGCGACGTAGCGCGACAGCTGGTTGGAGCTGTTGCCAAACCCGACGAACGCCGTGCCGATCATCAGCAGCGGCAGCGATCGGCCGACGATCCCCAGGATCGCGACGAGCGCGCCGGCGACCCCGACGGCGTAGCCCGCTGCGAGGCCGATCCGCCGGCCTCGTCGGACCATGATCGACGAGAGGACGCTCGCCCCCACTGCGGCGCCGAGGACGACGGCCGCGCCCGGGGCGCCGCTCAGCGCGGACGTGCCCGCGATGTCGTCCGCGGCGATCGAGGCGACGGTCACCGCCGCGATGTGGCCGGTCGATCCCAGGGCCACGCCGGCGACGAGCGTGCGGATAGCCCGCTGTCTCCGCCGAACTCGCTCGCCCTCGCTCGGGCGATCTGTCATCCGGGTCGGTTTTCGGGCGGGACGAGCTTGGCGAGGGTCGTCCGGATGGCGGCGAGGTCGTCGCTGCCGAGCGGTGCGAGGAAGTGGTCGGCGATGCCCCGAATGTGGACCGGAAGGGCCCGCAGGAGCCGCTGGCGGCCGGCGTCGGTGAGGTGGGCCATCGAGCCGCGCCGATCAGTTTCGCAGGCGGCGCGCTCGACATAGCCAGCCGCCTCCAGCCGGTCGACGCGCCGGGTCATCCCGCTGCGGGACAACAGGACACTGTCGGCGAGGTCCCGCATCCGAAGCGTGCCGCCGGCGAAGTGGAGCTGGACGAGCACGTCGAAGTCGGAGAGCGCCAGCGACTCACGCTCCTCGAGCTCCGCCTCGAGGCGCCGGATGACCGTCGAATGGGCCGTGAGGAACACGCGCCAGGCGAGCATGCCGGGGTCGTCGGCCGGAGGAAGCGGGGTCGAGACTGGCTCGTCAGGCACGTGCGAGGTCCTTGTTGCGGTCGCAACGAGGATAGCAGCGGCCGGCTCCTCAGAGGCCGAGCGTGAGCACCTCGCGGGCATCGTCGGGCTCGGTCACATCGGCCAGTTGAGCGCCTGCGATCTCGACGAGGCGGCACAGCGCGTTCGCCTTGCGCATCTCCTCCGGGCCATGCGGCGCAACCTCCAAGAGGTCAGGACTCGCGACGACGATCGCAAGACCCATCGCCCGCGAGACGGCGACATTGAGGCGGTGCCCGTCGTAAAGGAAGCCCATTCCGCGCGGGGCGTCGTCGGCTGAGGAGGCGGCCATCGAATAGATGGCGACGGGGGCTTCCTGGCCCTGGAATCGATCGACCGTTCCGACACGGGCGGTACGGCCGATCCGCCGCTCAACACTGGCCTGGACTGCCGCGACGTGGGCGTTGTATGGAGCCACGACGACGATGTCTTCGAGGGTCAGTCTGCGTCGCAGGCCGTCTCGATCCGTCCACTGTCGCCCAAGCAGGTCCTCGATCGCGTCGGCAACCTCCTCCGCCTCCGCGATGGAGGACGATTCATCGCCGACATGGATGACCGGACGCCAGCGGATGCCGGTTCCACCGATCGGTAGCGGACCGGCAAGCGACTGCCTTGAGGTGCTCGGATCAGCCAACAGGCGGCTGTCGTAGAAGATCTCCGAGATGTAGCCGTTGACGTCAGGGTGGAGTCGATAGGTCATCGGCAGGAACAGCCCACGATCGGGGGGCATGGTCAGCGCCTCGGCGACGAGGTGCTCCAGCGCTGACGTCCCGGCACCCTCGGGATGGAGACCCTGACTGACCTGGGGCAGTTGATTTGGATCGCCGAGGAGAACTAGCGAGGTGGCAGCCCCGCTGACGGCTACTGTATTCGCGAGGCTCAGTTGACCCGCCTCGTCCACAAACAGCACGTCGACTGAGCCAAGCAGGTCCTCTCGTGCCCAGAGCCACGGCGTACCAGCGGCGATCGACGCCGCGCCGGCCGCCAGCTCCTTCGCAACGTCGCCAGGCTCGGCGAGGAGGCGAATACCCGCTCGACTCGACCCGGCTTCGCCATCTGACTTCTGGATGGCGGCGAACGGCAGGCCGACGGCCGCGAACGCCTCGGCCGTCTTGTCGACAAGGTTGGTGATTGCCTTGTGCGATTGCGCGGTGATTCCTACGCGCTTGCCGCCGGCAACCAACGCCGCGATCATCCGGGCGCCCGTCCAGGTCTTGCCGGTTCCGGGTGGTCCCTGGATCGGCAACGCGCCGTGGTGGAGGTCGGGCGCGAGACGGATCGCCGCATCAAGCACAGATTCGTCCGGTCTCACAAGCGCCTCGGTCGCCGGTCGACCGTCGGCGCTGGCAAGTCGCGGCGCCAGGCGACTGATCAGATCGCGCGCCGCCCGATACGGCCCGTTATCTCCCGCCGGCTCGAATCCGCGTTCGAGGACATCATCGGCAACGCGTCGCAGAGCGTCACGTAGCACCGTGGTCGGGATCGGCGTTGCCGGGATTAGCGCAGCCGGGTGCCGCTCGAGCCTGGCTGCCGTGCGGTGTAGGTCGATCGTCCCGCGGATGTCGTCGATCGAGATCACCTCTCCGGCATCGCGGCCAATCGGTCCATCGGCCGGATCGAAGGCGGGTCGTCCGACACGGATCTTGTGGTCCTGTGGGATGAACCGGTATCGCCGGACCCAACCGCCGCGACCCTTTTGTTCGAGGTCAGCGTCGAAGGTGAGACCGCCGATGCCTTCACTCGAGGAGATCAGGTCATCAACGCCGAGCTTCTGGAGGCGGAAGTAGTTCCACCACTCCGGTTTGGAGTCGCGACCATGCCAGTCGAGCAATTGGGCGAGCAGCCAACGGTCTCGTTGGTCCGCAGTCGCGAGCGTGCGGTCGGCGGGAACGTCTGCGGTGAGCGCAGCGACGCGGCGTGCTGTTTCGGCCTGCTGTGCGGTCTGGGCCTCGCTCGGCAGCCCGGACTGCGGGACGGGCCGCTCCGTCGGCCAGCCCCGATCAATGGCTTCGCGCCGTCGATCCTCGAGCCACTGCCGGAGCATCCAGGTCGATACACAGTCGTCGCGGTTGTAGTCGGCGAGGTCGGTCAAGTGCTGCGCATCGCCATCGCGCAGCCACGTCTCGTATGAAACGACCGAAAATCCCGCCTCGGTCACAGGTCCTTGTCGAGCCGGCAGGTAAAACTTCTCGATCTTCTTGATCGAGTAAGACTCGACCGACGCGCGGATTCCCTGGCGAACAACGTTGTAGAGGTCAACCAAGACTTCGCCACGAAGGATTCGGTCGACCTCGTCCTGCCGCGTTGCGTGGCGCTGCATCAGTCGTTTGATGGCGCCGGCTTCGTAGCCCGCGTAGTGATAGACGTGCATCCCGGGATCCCGAGCGAGTCGTTCGATGACGAGGTCGACGAAGCCTTCGAATGCCATCTTTTCGCCAGCTCGATCGTGTCCCCACAAGGCGCTATAGACGGCCTCACCATCGACGACGTCGACCACCCCGAGCAGATATTCAAGCCCGCCGTTCTCGATCCACGGGTCTGCCTCGATGTCGAAGAACAGGTCGAGCGGAGACGGTTCCGGTAGAAGGGCCAGGCCCCTGCCCGGCTCGTCGGCAACCGGCTCGATCAGCTCGTAGAGAAGCTGATTGCGATCCTCGCCGTCGACCTGGATCCGTGCTTGTCGCCGGAGGCGATCGAGCGTTCGGGGGTTGAGATCCGGGACGATTGCGTGAGCGTCGAGGTTGGCGAGGTCTCGACGCGTGGGAGCGCCGGCCTCCTGAAGTCGCTCAGTGGCGGCTCGCGTCATCCCGGCCACGATCGATGGGTGGTCGTCTGCCCGTCGGCGGGTCATGCATGTCGGGAACCAGACGCAGACCCGGCAGTGCTCGACCGGGTCAGGATACGTGTCGCGGCCGTCCGGCGAGGGTCCCGCTGGGCCGAAGACGCTGGCTTCGAAGCGCTGACGAACGGCACGATAGAAGGCCGCAAAGTCGTCAAGCCGCAGCGTGTGGGTGATCGAATCGCCCGTCACCACATGGATGTTCACAGGGGTGCGACCCTGGATCGAAGTCAGGCGATCCGAATACACGCAAACCTGGAGCAGTGCCGATCCCTTCACCGAGAGTGCGAGCTTGGTGTCAGCAACCTCGTAGTGCCAGTCACCCAGGGCCGACGGGCCTTCGACCCGAAGGAGAAAGTCCGCATGACCGCGCCACCGGCCATCGAAGAACGTGGCCTGGTAAATGACGTCCACGCCTTCCTGCATCGCCACGAGGGTGGCGGCCTCAGCGGCGCGTAGCTCGTCTGGCGTTCGGAGAGAGGCCTTGTCGATCTCGCGGATTGACTTGCCGTCGGCCCTCAGGCGTTCGAGGAAGGCGCGCTCGTGCGCATCGCCCCGCTCCTGGAGGAGAACCACCTCGGGATCCTCGCGTTGATGCGGACGTTCCCACCGATCCGCGATTCGACCGAGCTCGAGGGTCGTCAGATGGTCGCATTCGAGGAATCCAACGAGGTCCGTGGCGCTGACGATGACGGTGCCGTCCACGAGCTGCACGGCGTTACCTTACCCGCGGCCTGTGACAGCTCGCCTGTCAACCCCGGCTACCATGCGCTCGATATGAGCGACAAGCGCCCCGACCCCTGGAACCCGCTTCTGCCGCCCTCGCGCGAGAAGCTGATCGACAAGAAGATTCGCGAGGCGCAGGAGGCAGGCGCCTTCGACAACCTGCCGTTCCAGGGCGAGCGGATCCCACTGGTGGACGACTCAGCGGCCGGCGATTGGGCGCTCGCGTATCGGATGCTCAAGGGCAACAACTTCGCGCCGCCCTGGATCGAGACCGACAAAGAGGTCCGAAACCTGCTCACCCGACGTGATGCGGTGTTGGCCCGGGCGCCGCGCGCATCGGCCATCAGCCGGCAACGCGACGAACGGGAGCTCACATCGATCGTGAAGGCGGTCAATGATGCGATTTTCCGGCTGAATCACGAGGCGCCGACGCCAAACCAGCATCGCCGGCCACTCGATCTCGAAGCCGAACTCGCCGCCCTCGCGAAGGCGCACGCGGACCGAGATTGACTCGGCCCACACCGACGTAAGTGTGACGCCGACATCCCGGACGTCGGCTCGTTGACAGGCGTCTGGAACCAAGGTTCCAGCATTCGCGGCCCGGTCCCGCCTAGCCTCGGGCGGATGAACCGGCGCGGATCCGGTGCGCCTCATGGGGAACTACAAGATGTACGAACGGCGGATTCCCTTGCCCGTTGTCCTTGCCTTCTCGCTGGTGATTGCTGGTTGCGCCTCGGCGACCGCACGTCCCGACGGGGACGGGACGCAAGCTGGGCGGACCCCTTCGCCGTCCGTTTCATCGAGCCCTGCCGCGACGCCGAGCGCGGAAGACCGATCGGCCGCGCCGACGACGGAGCCGGTCGCGTCGGTCATCATCCCCGGCGCCGGGACCCTCCCGCGGTCGTTGGCCTACGGGATCCTGCTCTGGACGGTGCGCGATGCGGCAATCACGAACCAGGATCCCGAGCGGTATGCACCTGATGTTCCGGCGCGGCCGGCGGCCAAGACATGGCTGATTCTCGATCTGGACGAGCGGAATGACAACGTCGTCGTCGGCGTCGTCCAGGATCAGGTTCGGTTCCAGGTCACGCTGCCGGACGGATCCGTCGTCGCCGGCGTGAACATTGGCCGGGAGAACGTTCCACCCGTGTCGTCGGCCGAGGGACGGTACGCCTTCGAGGTCCCGGCTGGCACGGGCTTCGACGGGTTGGTGTTCTCCATCGCCGATCCGGGCCGCGAGCCATCACTCGACCTGTCGTTTAGTGGTCCTGTCCGACCATTGGAGTCGAACACGTCCGTTCATCTCGACCGGACGCTGAAGCTGAAGATCCCGAACGTCGCGATGAGCTGGATCGTTCTCGACCAGATCACCGGTCACGATTGGCCACTCTCGCTCGGCTTCAAGGGCGGCACGTTGCCTCCCGCGACGCGCGCCGAAACAGGTCATCGCTGGCTCGGCATCGTCGCACGCGTACAAGTTGGTGCCTGCAGTTGCCGAGGAGGAATCCTGGATCAGGCGAGCTCGGCGCGCCTGCTTGTCGATGGCCTGCCGATCGGCGCGGACGCGAGCGCGAGCTCGAACGCCATCCTCAGCGCCGAGTCGATCTCGGACGTCCTTCTCGTGTTCTCCGTCCCGGCCGACGCGACAACGGCGACGCTCCAGATCGGTCCATTGGATAAGTCCGAACAGCAGGCGAGGTTCAGCCTCGACCTCGGTTGAGGCCGCCACGCGCCTCGGGGCCGCGCAATGGTGCGCCGTGCTCAGTGATGCCGGCGCGTGTAGCCGCAGATCTCGCAGTGGGCGACGCCGTTGGCCGGGTCGACGGTTAGATAGCTGGTGCAGCCATTCGTGCTGCAGTAGGGTCGGGCGGTGGCGGTGCGGCGCCGAAGACGGCGCATTGCGACCGACCTGCCCGCGACCGACGTGGTCGTGGTTCTCGGATGCATTCTGTTCCTTCTGATCGCGCGTCTCGCGGGCGCTTCTGGCGCTCGGCGCGGCTTCGCGACCGGTGCTGCTCAACGGTCATACCAATATGAGGACCGGAGCGGTTCGTGGTTTCCATGTCCGGGACGATGGCGGGAGCGGGTTGGGCTCGACCGGCGGTTCGCCTCTGCGGACCTGTGAATCATGGTCGATGAAGGCCGATTCGTCAATCGACCCATTCGGCTGGCCATGGGGGGACCCACCGAAACCGACCCGGCCGCGCGCTCGTATCGCTGGACGCGAGATCGACGAGGTCGTGCTCTCGACGCTACCGCCGGGCATCTCGCGCTGGCTCGGCCGCGACATCCCCAGCCGCCTTAGGGGCGCGGTCAGCGTCCCGGTCACGGTCGTCAACGATGGGCCGGCGCCGCCGAGCGGTTGAGGACACGGCCGTCACCTGGCCACCTATTCATCCACGGACTCTTCGGTCCGATCTACCGGGCTCGCTGGCGCTCAACACGAGCTCCCCAGCGGGGCGAACCCTGGATCGGTCCAGTTCCTGGGTCGAAATTGAGCCCAAACCGGCCGAAGAGTCCCCGGGCGTATGTCTGGCCGACTTGGGGCACCGGCCGCCCCGCGCTACCCTCCGGCCATGGAGCTGCGCGGCAAGCGAATCGTTCTGCGCCCGACCAACTCTGCCGACGCGGCCGGCCTGGCCGCGATCCTCGTGACCCCCGAGGTCGCTCGATGGTGGCCGGATTTCGATCTGGCGCGCGTCGAACGCGAACTGACGGGGCTCGACGAGGACGTCGACGTCTACGCGATCGTGCTCGATGGCCGAGTCGTCGGAGCGATCCAGTCTCACGAGGAGACCGATCCGGAGTTTCGCCACGCCGGAATCGATCTGTTCCTGGATCCGGCCCACCACGGCGCAGGCCTCGGGCCCGAGGCAATCCGCCTGCTTTCGAGGTACCTCGTCGACGAACGCGGGCATCATCGGCTCACAATCGACCCTGCCGCTGCCAACGAGCAGGCGATCAGGGCATACGAAAAGGTCGGATTCCGAAAGGTCGGTATCCTGCGCCGGTACCAGCTGTTCCCCGACGGGACGTGGCAGGATGGTCTCTTCATGGAGGTACTCGCGGAGGAGCTGCTCGGCTGATCGCTGGGTTGCGAAAACGAAATCGTCATCGAATCGAACGGGAGTTGCGTTAAACCCCTCGGACTTGGCACACTCCGCGCCGTCCGCCCCACATTTCGCGACCAGGAGGGTCCTTTGCCAGCGATTGATGCCGCGCGGATCGCACGCGCCGCCCTGACCCGCTTGACGACGGTGCTCGCCGTCGGAGCCATGCTCTTCGGCGTGCTCGCGCCGTCGGTCGCAGCCGACAACGGGCTAACAGTCACGACGCCGTACCCGGCGGTCGCCGTCGCGCCCGGATCGAAGGTCAGCTTCGACCTGACAGTCGCCTCGACCAGGGCAGCCAACGTCGCGCTCTCAGTCAAGGGGGCACCGAGCGGCTGGACAGCGACGCTGCACGGTGGCGGCTTCGTCATCGATGCTCTGAGCGTCGCAGCGAACAAGGACGCCACCGCGCGGCTCGACATCTCGGTCCCGGGAAATGCGACCGACGGGAACACCTCGTTCCAGGTGACCGCCTCCGGTGGCGGTGCGTCGGACACCCTCCCGATCACCGTCCGGGTCGCCGCAGGTGCAGCGGGCGACATCACGTTGACGACGGCCTCGCCCACGCTGACCGGCGCCTCCGACGCGACGTTCAGCTTCCCGCTCACCCTCCAGAACGACAGCGCCCAGGACGTGACCGTTTCCGCAACGGCGACGGGCCCCGATCCGAGCTGGACGGTGGCAGCGAAGCTGACCGGCTCGGAGCAGGCCGCCAGCACGATCGTCAAGGCAGGTAGCTCGACCGGAATCAGCGTTAGCGTCACCGCCCCGGCGAATGCGCCGGCCGGCCAGTACCCGCTCCAAGTTACGGCGACGGCCGGCGCCAAGCAGATCAGTCTCGATCTCGGGATCGAGATCACCGGTACCTACAAGCTGACCCTCTCCACGCCGGGTGACCTGCTGTCCGCTCACGGCTCGGCCGGGTCCGGCACGCAGCAGCAATTCACCATCACCAACACCGGCACCGCTCCCCTCGCCAACGTTAAGCTGACCTCGTCGGCGCCGACGAGCTGGAAGGTCACCTTCGACAAGGACACGATCGATTCGATCGCCCCGGAAGCGACCGCGGCCGTCGTCGGGACGATCCTGCCGGCGGGTGAGGCGGTCGCGGGTGACTATGTCGTGACCGTTACCGCGGCCACCGACCAGGCGACCGCGACCACCCAGGCGAAGGCCGAAGCGCAGATCCGCTTCACAGTCGAGACCTCGCCGATCTGGGCGCTCGTCGGGATCGCCGTCATCGCCCTGATCCTCGGCGGGCTCTTCTACGTGTTCCGGACCTACGGCCGCCGATGACGTCAGGACCGCGACTGGCCCCGAAAAAGAAGATCACTCCGCGCCGGGGAGACGCGTCGGCGCAGGGCAGGCCTCGCGGCGGGATCGACGATGTCGACGAGCTCGTCCGCATCTCGACCCGCGGCCTGACCAAGCGCTACGGCGATCTGACCGCCGTCGACGCTCTCAATCTCGACGTCAGGGCTGGCGAGATCTTCGGCCTGCTCGGCCAGAACGGGGCGGGCAAGACGACGACGATCCTGATGCTGCTCGGGCTGACCGAACCGACGGCGGGCCAGGCTCGGGTGGTCGGGCTCGACCCGGCCCGGCGCCCGCTCGAGGTCAAGCGACGGGTCGGCTACATGCCCGACAGCGTCGGCTTCTACTCGGACCTGTCGGGCCGGGAGAACCTCCGCTATACCGCCCGACTCAATCGCATCGAGCAGGGCGAGGCCGAGGCGGCCATCGACGAGGTCCTCGAGCAGGTCGGCCTGACCGGCCGAGCCGACGATCTCACCGACACGTACTCGCGAGGCATGCTCCAGCGGCTCGGCATCGCCGATGCCCTGGTCAAGGATCCGGATGTCCTGATCCTCGATGAGCCGACGACCGCGATCGACCCGCTCGGCGTGACCGAGATCCTCGACCTGCTGCGCGATCTCGTCCAGAAGCGGCAGATGGCGATCCTCCTGTCGAGCCACCTCCTCAACCAGGTCCAGGTCGTCTGCGACCGGATCGGCATCTTCGCGGCCGGCAAGCTCATCGGCCAGGGCTCGATGACCGAGCTGGCCGATCGGTTCGGCGATGGGGCTGCCCATATCGAGGTCGGCTTCGAGTTCGAAGACTCAACCGCGGCAAGGAGGGCTCCGGGCCTCATCCGAGCCATCCCGGACGTCGCCGATGTCCAGTCGGGGGTGCGCCCGACCGACCCCTGGATCGTCGCGGTCCGCCCGCCGTCGGAGGAGGGCGGGGTTCGTCAGGCGATCCTCGCCGTCGCCGCGACCGAAGGTCTCCGCCTCGTCTCGCTGCGGCCGATCGTGCCGTCGCTCGAGGAGATCTACCGCCATGCCGTGGCGCGGACGTTGCCGGCCCACGCCGGAGCCGTTCGATGACCGCCGAGCCGTTGACGGTTGGCGCCGCCGCGCCGGAACCGATCGCCGCCGAGCCGCCGACCGTGGATCGGAAGCGGTCCGTGCCGCGCGCCGGCTGGATGGTCGTCGCCCGCAAGGAGTTCGCCGATCACCTTCTGTCGGCCCGCTTCATCGTCCTGCTCATCGTCCTGGGCCTCGCCGCCGCGATCCCGCTCTATTTCGCCGCCGACGCCATCCGCTCGGCGGCATCGTCGGTGAGCGGCGCCTCGGCGATCTTCATCGCCCTGTTCTGGCTGGCCCCGAGCGTCACCGACCAGGTCCAGTTGCCGTCGGTCGCCGGGTTCCTGGCGATCGTCGCCCCGCTGCTCGGCCTCGCTTTCGCCTTCGACGCGGTCAACGGGGAGCGAGCGCAGGGGACGCTGCCGCGGCTCCTCTCCCAGCCGATCCACCGCGATGACGTCATCAACGGCAAGTTCGCCGCGGGCCTTGCGGTCATCGCGATCGTCATCGTTGCGGTCATCGGGTTCATCGCCGGTTATGGGATCTGGCGGATCGGGATCGTGCCGGCGCCGAGCGAGTTGCTGCGCATCATCCTCTGGGTGTTCGTCACGTTTGCCTACGTATCGCTTTGGCTGGCCTTCGGGATGATGCTGTCGGTCGTCGTCCGGCGGGCGGCGACGTCCGCCCTGATCGGATTCGGTACATGGTTGCTGCTGTCGATCTTCGGCGGCCTCATCACGACCCTCATCGGCGGTTTCATCGCGCCGCTGACCGGCACGGCCGAGCAGGTCCTCTCGAACAACCAGGTCCAGGAGACGATCCAGCGCTTCCGGCCCGACATCCTTTACAGCGAGGCCTCGCGGGCGCTGCTCAGCCCGCAGGTGACCTCCGTCACGACACCGGCGACGGTCGGCGCCTACGAACAGGCACAGCAGCGGATCCCCTCGCTGCTGTCACTCGACCAGAGCTTCATCCTCGTCTGGCCCCAGGTCGTCGCGCTAGTGGCTCTCACCGTGGCGTGCTTCGCGATCGCCTATGTCCGGTTCATGCGCCAGGAGGTTCGCGCCTGACCATGGCCGACGGGCCGCACGGCGGGCGTCCCGGTTGCGATCCTGGGTGCGCCTGTGCGGGCAACGAGTTCGGTGAGGCCGCGGCCCGCCGGAGCCTGCGGACGTTTCGGCGGTCGGGTCCGGTGCGGACTACGACCTGGCTGATTGACGGGCTTCGTGCCGGTGGCGTCGACGGCATGACGGTGCTCGACATCGGGGCCGGCATCGGGGCCTTTCATCTCGATTTGCTCGCGAGCGGCGCGAGCGCGGCCACGGACGTCGACGGGTCGCCGGCCTTTGTCGCGATCGCTCGCGAAGAGTCGGCCCGGCGAGGAACGGCCGACCGGGTGCGGCACGAGATCGGCGACTTCGTCGCGCTCGCCCCCGACATCGAACCCGCCGATCTGGTGGCGCTCGATCGCGTCGTCTGTTGCTACCCCGACATGGAGGCGCTTGTCCGGACGTCCGTCGCACACGCGCGACAACGGTACGGGCTCGTCTACCCGCGCGACGCGTGGTGGATCCGGGCTGGCGGCCGCGTCGCGAACACGATCGCGCGGCTGTTCCGCCAGGAGGTCCGGGCCTACATCCACCGCACGGCCGCGGTCGATGCGATCGTCCGCGCTGCGGGTTTCGTGCCGCGCCTCCAGCGGACGAACACCTTCTGGCAAGTGGCGGTCTACGAGCGGGCCGCTCAGCGCGGCGGATAGCCGGTGATCGAGCGGATCTCCTCGTAGAGCGGCTTGAGCCGCTCGTACATCTTGCGGTAGACCCGCTCGTAGAGCGCGTCGTAAAGGGCGTGGCGCTCGGGGTCCGGGTCGAGGACCTCAGCGATGTGAGTCATCTCGCGAACGGCGGTCGCGACGTCCGGATGGATGCCCAGCCCGACGGCCGCGTCGATCGCCGCACCGAGGCCCGAGGTCTCGTGTGTGTGCGGCCGGCCGGTCGGCAGGCCGAAGATGTCGGCGGTCAGCTGGATCGCGCCCGGGGACTGTGCGCCGCCGCCGGAGACCCGGAGTTCGCGCAACGGGACCTTCGCCCGGCTCGCCGCTCGTTCGCCACCCTCGCGCAGGGCATAGGCGAGCCCCTCCAGGATCGCCCGGTAGAGGTGGGCCCTGGTGTGGACGTCGCCGAAACCGATGATTGCCCCCTTGGCCTCCGGGCCGGGGATCCGGACACCCGGCGACCACGTCGGCTGGAGGAGGAGGCCCATCGAGCCGGCCGGCGTCGCCCGGACGAGGTCGTCGAAGACCGCCTCGGGCGTCACGCCGAGCTCCTCGGCGAGCTTCACCTCGCGGCTCCCGAACTGGCGCTTGAACCACTCGACCATCCAGTACCCGCGGTAGACCTGGACCTCGAGCGACCATGACCCGGCCACTGCCGCGGGGTAGGGCGGCACGAGCGGGACAGCCTCGACGTACTTCCGCTGGGTCGTGGTGATCGTCGCCGTCGTCCCGTACGAGATTGCCCCGATGTGGGGCTCGAGCGCCCCCGAGCCGAGGGCCTCGCAGGCCTTGTCGGCAGCCGCGGCGACGACGGGAGTCCCTTCGGGAAGCCCGACCACTACTGCCGCCGCCGCGGTCAGCGGACCGAGCGAGTCGCTCGGCGGGACGAGTTCCGGCAGCCAGTCCGGATCGATCGGGGCCGTCTGCCACCGCCAATCGCCCGCCTTCGCCCAGCGGAAATGCTTGTAGTCGAACGGGATGTAGCCGACCTGGCACGCGACGGAGTCGACGAAGCGTCCCGTCAGGCGCTGGGTGAGGAACCCCGACAGCAGCAGGTAGTGGCGGATCGAGCGCCAGGTCTCGGCTTCGTGGACGCGGATCCAGTTGGCCTCGCAGTCGGCTTGGAAGGCGGCGACCGTATTGCGGACGCCCAGCGCCCGGAAGGCGAGGCCGTCGATACCGCCGATCGGCGGAAGACCTTCGGTCCGGCGCTGATCCAGCCAGACCATCGCCGGTCGGAGCGGGGTGCCCGCCTCGTCGGTTACGACGATGGTTCCGCGCTGGGTCGTGAGCGTGACGCCGGCGATGGTCTCGGGCCGGGCCACGCCGCCTGCCCAGAGTGCCGTGCATGTCTCTCCGATCGACCGCCAGTAGAGCTCCGCATCCTGCTCGGCCCAGCCCGGCTGGGGCGAGACGTACGGCTCGATCGGGATCCTGGCGCTCGCCCTGAGGCCACCTTGCGGGTCGAAGACGAGGGCCCGGACGCTCTGCGTCCCGACGTCGAGCGCCAGGATGTGATCGGCGCCGGGCGCGGCCTGGTTCACCGGGCGTCGCCGAGGAGGACGCCCGGGTTCATGATCCCGTCTGGGTCGAACCGCCGCGCGACATCCGCGAGTACCGCCATCCCGAGCTCTCCCTTCTCGGCCGGAAGATACATCGCGTGATCACGGCCGACGCCGTGCTGGTGGCTGATCGTGCCGCCGTGCTCGACGATCGCCCGGCTCGCGGCGCCCTTTAGGGTTGCCCACCGCGAGAGCGTCTCGTCCGGGTCAGCAGAGCGCCGGAAGACGTAGGTCGCATAGAGGCTCGATCCGCTCGAGTACACATGCGAGACGTGGCTGAAGGCGTGGACACGCTCGCCGGCGTCGTCGAGGACGTGGCGGAGTGTACGGCCGATCGCTGCGGCAAGATCGGGAAGGCGCGTCCACTCGACAGCGGTCTCGAGCGTGTCGACGGCGTAGCCCGCATCCCACAGCGTGTCGCGCAGGTCCGGTGTCCGGAAGCGCGTCGCCAGCCAGCGGCGCCCGAGCGATCCGCCCACGGCGATCCCGCCCTCGCGCCTTGCGATCGCTCCAACCTCGCGGACCGCCGATTCGACGACTCGTTCAGCGCCGTGCGCGCCGACCAGGAGGAGAGATGGTTCGGGTCCGACACGCCGGAGGCGGATATAGCCGCGCAGCATGTTGACCGAGCGAGATTGACCCGCCATGGCGAGTAGCGAAGCAGTCTCGAGCGGGGTCGACGCCCGGACCATCGAGAGGGGAAGGCCGGCCCTCGCGATCCCGCGAGCGGCCTCGATGGCGTGCGGCCAATCCGGCAGGAACCAGGCGGGAAACGCCTCGCTGGCCGGGCGCGGGACGGCCCGCACGGTCGCTTCCGTCACGACGCCGAAGCGCCCCTCCGAGCCGAGGATGAGCTGGCGGAGGTCCGGCCCGGCCGCGGATGCCGGATGGGCCGGCAACTCGAGCGTCCCGGCCGGCGCCTCGACGCGGCCACCGGCGAAGAGGTCCTCGATCCGCCCGAACCCGAGCGATTCCTGACCGGCCGAGCGGGCCGCGACCCAGCCGCCGACCGTCGAACGCTCGAAGGATTGCGGGAAGTGGCCGAGGGTCAGGCCGTGGGGGCTTAGCGCCGCCTCGAGATCGGGCCCGGTCGTGCCGCCGCCGAACGTCGCGAGTCCGCTGCGTTCGTCGAATGCCGCCAGCCCGGCTAGGCGATCGAGGGCGATCGTCAGGGTCGGCGGCCCGTTCTCGCGCGGCGTGACGCTGCCGACGACGCTCGTTCCTCCGCCATACGGAATGACGTCCGATCCCGCGGACGAGGCGAAGGCGAGAAGCTCCCGGACTTCTCGGGCGTTTGTCGGGTGGGCGACGCCATCGGGTACCGCCCCGAGGCGGCCGCTGCGCAGCGCGATCCAGTCGGGCAGGCTCTGGCCCCGCGCATGACGGACCCGATCCTCCGCGTCGCGCGCCACGAGGGGATGCTCGGGAAGCCGCGAGCCAGGGACGGCGGCGACGACGTCCGCGAGCGCGGCATCGGGGTGCGGCGAGGCGGCACCGATCTCCCCTTCGAGGAGCCGGAGCCCCGACGGCGACAGACTGGCGCCGCCGTCTTCGTCTCCCCAGCCATTCCACCGCCGCACCGCCACCTCCTGCGACCCTGTGTTGCCCAGGTTCATCGTGCCGCATCGACGAGCGCGGTATCGTCCGGGTATGAAGGGCGATCGAGTCGAAGTCGTGGTCGATACGGGCCAGGGCGTCCAGACATTCGAGATCGCGGCGACGAAGAACGGGCGCCGCCTCGAGGTCACGACTGCCCGTGGCGTCGTCGAGGTCACCGAGGTCACCCGCGGAGGTACGCCCGTTCGGACGGGCCGCTTCATGACGAGCCGGGTCATCGCGCTCGTCGAGCATCCTGCCCAGGAGGGAACCGACGGCCGCGTCGACGTCCAGACGCGGCGACGGATGCGGCCGCCGGACGGCGGCTGAAGCTCACCGCCGCCCTGGAGCGAATCTTCGGCTCCGCGGCTACGGGCCGGACCGGGACTCTAGAACGGCGGCCAGGGGATCGCCGGCCAGTCGCCGCGAGGGTAGGGGAACCGCCCGACCGTGAGCAGCTCGTTGACCCGCCGCCGAGTCGCCAAGATCTCGGCCCGCGACAGGAGCGGAGCGAGATCACGAGCCAGCTCGCCGCGGAGCCCCTCCGCGATCCGCTCGAGACCCTCTCGCTCGTCGGCATCGAACGGCGTTCCGCGCCAGCCCCAGATGACGGTTCGCAGCTTCGGGTAGGTCGAGAACGTCACGCCGTGATCGACGCCGAAGATGTGGGCACCGCCGTCGATCGGCAGGAGGTGCCCGCCCTTCCGGTCGGTATTGTTGATCGCGGCGTCAAAGACAGCGATGCGCCGCAGTCGCGGGTCGTCGCCGATCACCATCCCGACGACGTCCACGGTCGTGTCGATGTCGATCCAGAGCTGGACCGCGCCGTCGCCGAACGGCCCGTCCCGCAGGACCGTCGGTGGAACGATCCCCCAGCCGCTCGCCTCGGAGACGAGGAACGCCGCGACCTCGCGCCGGGCGAGTGTTTCGTCCGGAAAATCGTCGAGCGGTCGCTCGCCGGCGATCGGCTTGTAGACAGCCTCGAGCGTGATCGACTCCTCCGGCGGTGGGCAGACCCTCGTCACCCGCCCGAGCATCGCGTGATTCGTCGAGCCGAGCAGGCGTCCGACGAGCTGGATGTCTCCATCGCGGAGGACGTCGACGGCGGCCGAGAGATCGAGCACGTCGGGCCGTCCGCGGTCGTCGCTAGTTGACGTAGTGGCCGTTTTTTCGAGGGCAGATGTGCCCTTGCGCATCGAGCGGCTGGCCACAGAGGGGGCACGGAGGCCGTCCCGAGGCAATGACCTGGGCGGCTCGCTGGACGAACGAACGGGCAGCGGCGGCGCTCACTCTGACACGCAGGATGTCCGGACCCTCCTCGTCGTCTGACGCCTCGAAGGCGGCGAGGATCGATGCGGCGATCGAGGCGTCGAGCTCGGACGTTTCCTCCTCGCCGGGCTCGACGTCGGCTTCGTCGTCATCATCGTCGTCGTCCGCCGCCTCGAGCTCGATCTCGATCGGCTCCGCCCGCGCCTCCACCAGGACCAGTCCGGCCTCGGCGTCCCAGCCGAGCGTCAGGGTCGTTGCCCGGAATGCCTCCACAAGCGGTTCGTCGAGCGGGGCGGTGTCGGTCGTCGTGCCGTCAAGGGCGGCCTCTGTGACGCCGCGCTGCTCGAGCTCGTCGAGGAGCTGATCAAGTCGCTCGGCAAGCACCTGGACCTGGACCTTCTCGAGGGCGACGCTGACGACCTGGCTCGCCTTCCGCGCCTGGAGAAAAAAGGTCCGTTGACCGGGCTCGCCGATCGTTCCGGCAACGAAGCGGTCGGGTGGATCGAAGTAGAACATTCGTCGGGGCATGGGAGGAATCTACCCGGTATCGCGCAACGGGCAACCAGCCGGGGCGGCTACCCGATCCGGACCGTGATCGTGTCGTGGCCGCGCGCGCCGTCCGGGGCGGGTGGCGATGACGCCGCCGTCTGGACCTCGCCGGTGCCGTCGGTCGCCCGGACCTCGACCGTGTGCTGGCCGGCCGGGGCGTCCCAGGCGTACGTCCACTGGACCCAGGTCGCCTTCGAGATCGGCGTGCTTAGCATGCAGTCGTGCCACTCGCCGTCAATCGCCACCTCGACCTTCGAGATCCCCCGGTCCGGGGCCCAGGCGACCCCGGCGATGGCGACCCGTCCGGCGGGCAGCGACTGGCCGCGTCCCGGCACATCGATCCTGGACTGCGTCAGGATCGGGCCCTCCTTGGCCCAGCCGAGCGGGACCCAGTAGGCATCGAACCCATCGAGGGTGGTGAGCTCGATCTCGCTCAGCCAC
>JBBSCI010000011.1:0-34442 GCA_038250445.1 Candidatus Limnocylindrales bacterium
ATTCGCCCAGCCGGACCGCGCGGCGGAGGGCCGCCGCCTCCATCACCTCGGCATTGGCGACCGTCACGCGGACGCTGACGCCGGAGCGCTGGCTGATCTCGGGCGATCGCCGGGCGAGGTGGGTCAGCTCGGCGAGGAGCTCCTCCATGAACGCCGGAACGACGATGGCGGGCTCCCCCTCGCCGGCCTCGAAGCGCTTCTTCTCCTGATGGACGATGTCGAGTTCGTGCTCGAGGGTCCGCGGATAGTGCGTCCGGGCCTGGGTGCCGAGGCGATCCTTGAGCGGGGTGATGATCCGGCCGCGGCTCGTGTAGTCCTCGGGGTTGGCCGACGCGACCACGTACAGGTCGAGAGGCAGGCGAACCGTGAAGCCACGGATCTGGACGTCACGCTCCTCGAGGATGTTGAGCAGCCCGACCTGGATCCGCTCCGCGAGATCGGGCAGCTCGTTGATTGCGAAGATGCCGCGGTTCGCTCGCGGAATGAGCCCGTAGTGGAGGGTCAGCTCGTCGGACAGGTAGCGTCCCTCGGCGACACGGATCGGGTCGACCTCGCCGATGAGGTCGGCGATCGTGATGTCGGGCGTGGCCAGCTTCTCTGCGTAGCGGCGGTCGCGCGGCAGCCAGTCGATTGGTGTCTCGTCGCCGTGTTCGTCGACCGCGGCACGGCCCGACGGGCTGATCGGGGCGTACGGATCGTCGTTCAGCTCGCCCCCACGGACGACGGGCAGCCACTCGTCGAGCAGGCCGACCAGCAGGCGGGCCATCCTGGTCTTGGCCTGGCCGCGTTCGCCGAGGAAGACGAGGTCCTGACCGGCGACGATTGCGTTCTCGATCGCCGGGACGACGCTGTCCCCGTAGCCGACGATGCCGGGCAGGATCGCCTTGCCCGCGGCCAGGCGCTCGAGAAGGTTCGCCCGTAGCTCCGCCTTGACCGACCGGCTCTGCCAACCCGCGGCGCGCAGCTCTCCGAGGGTCTCGGGTCGGCCGGCGGGGTCGGTGATGGGGGAAGGCACGGACCGCGAGCGTACGACCGGCTCGGCCGACCGTCAAACGGGCCGGGCCCGCCGGGCCGATAGTGGATCACCCGGTGCGGATCGCCGTCCGTCCCGAACCCGTCAATGCACGTGGGCATCCGGGTGGGGCGCGGTGCGATGGGCCGAGATCGCGGCCCGGACGGTGTCGAGGTCGATGGCGCCGCTCGCGACAAGGCCGGCCAGGAGGTCGGCGCGCTCGGCCTGCTCTCGCTCGAGATCGCCCGCCTTACGGCCCAGCCGGATGGCAAGCTCGGGCAGCACGCCCCACGCGAAATGCTCGAGCCGATCGCTTGTCTCGTCCCGGGCGGCGAGGACCGCCGGCGGGAGGCGCTGGGTGTGGCCATGCTCGTCGCGCCCGACCGGGCGCGCGTAATGGGCCGCGACGACGCGGCGGCGGATCGTGCCGCCAGGCTCGCGGATCGCTCGGACCACCAGTACGAGCCCGAGATACGTGAGCTCGTCGTCGGTCAGGCTGATCGGCCGGGCGCACAGCTCAGCATGGACCTCCTCGAGCCGGTCGGCGTGGATGGTCGCTCCGATCCCGTAGCCGAGCGACGCTGCCCGGACCAGCGTGCGGGCCGCTCGGCCCCAGGTGTAGGTCGGGAGATGCTCGGAGAGTTCGGCCGCGACGAGATAGCCGGTCATCGGCGTGACGGGGATTGCCGGCGCCGGCGTCGCCGGACCCGGGTGCTCGTCGCGCAGCCAGCCCAGCGCTTCCGCCTCGGGCAGCCAGGCGAAGTCCTCGGCCACGCCGGCCAGGTCGGTCCGGCGGGCGGCCGCCGGCAGGAAGTCGAGCAGTGCCTCGAGGACCGTCGTCTTGCCGGCGCCCTGCTGGAGACCAGCGACGATCAGAGGCATCCGGGCCTCAACCAGGATCCAGGCGAGTGCGGCGAGCTCGGCGTCGAGGACGCCGTTGGCGATCAGCTCGACGATCGAGCGGCGCGGCGGCGCGCTGGCCGCGCGGAACAGGGCAAATGGATCGTCGGACACGACGCGATGATGACAGGGGTTGAGGCCCGCGAGGCGCAACGCGCGTCGGCGCGGTACGTGGCACCCTCCCGGGCCGGGTTCTAGGTCAGCAGTACTTGCTCTTGGCGAGTTTGTCCAACGAGTCGAGGCCCGTTGTCGCCTCGCACATCACAACGCCCTGGGGCTCGTCCCAGTAGGTGCCGTAGGTTCCGCTGGTTACCTTGAACCAGTTCTCAAAGCGGTCACACTGCCACTTGGTCCAGGTTCCCGTGAGCTCACGGACCCCTTCATAGAAGATGTAGTGCCTTTGCGAGCTGTACGGGTTCGTCGCGCTGAACACGTCCGTGAAGGTCCCGGACGCGGTGGCCTGGCCCATCAGCTCGATCGAGAGCCCAGCGGTGACGCCGGCCTTCGCGATGATCGTGTTCGCCTCGACCGTGCCCGACACCGAGCCCGTGATCTTCACCGAAAACTGGAACGTGAACGTCAAGCTCGTCGACTTGCTGTAGCTGGTGTGCGGGGCCAGGGAGATTTTCTTCTCGTGGGTGATGTTGATGGGCCGTGACTGGGCGCCCATTTCGTAGAAGACGTCGCCCCAGCTGCACGAGCTGGTGGGCGCAGCTGCACGCGTGATCGGCGCCGAGAACGCCTGGACCCCGCCGACCATCGCGATACTGGCCAACACAATGGCCATCCGGCGTCCGATTCCTGACTTGTTCTTGGAAAACATTACCGAGGAACTCCCTCTCGTTGTGGAATGTGAGCGTCGGAAGATCCCGCTCTAAGGCACGGGGCACCAGCCTCTCCCCAGGTAGGTCAGGTGAGGGAGACGATGCCGACGGGTGACGCCGTGGTCTGGGGCCGACGGGCACGGCCAAGCGAGCCACAGCCAGCGTGACCGCGCCCGATCGTCAATATTCCCGACGAATGTCGGCACGGTGACGCCCCCCTCTGCGTGGGACCTTACTGGTTGCCTGTCACGGCGCCGTCTCGTCGGACGGCGTACCCGAAACCTGACCGATCCTGACCGGCGTTCGTGCAGAATTGGGTCATGACCTTGGCGCCCGTCGACGTCGGCGACCTCACGATCCTGCCGCTCACGCCGGATAGGCTCGAGGGTCTCGCCGTCCTGTTCGACCAGCCCGGCGACCCGAAGTGGTGCTGGTGCGCATCGTTCCGGACCCCGGACAACGTCAAGAGTCGACCGCCCGGTGTCAACCGGGCCGTCCTCGAGGCCGCGACGGAACGGCGGCCGCCGGGTCTCGTCGGCTACCGCGACGGCCGGCCCGTCGGGTGGGTCAGCCTCGGACCTCGCGAGGACTACGTGAAACTGGCGAGGCTGAAGGTCTTCGCCCGCTTCGACGATCGCCCCGTCTGGTCGATCGTTTGCTTCGTCGTCGCCCGCGCGGCGCGCGGCCAGGGCCTGGCGCGGGCACTGCTCGCCGGTGCGATCGACTACGCCCGTGCAGAGGGCGCGACGACGCTGGAGGCCTATCCGGCCGACACCGGCGGAACGCGGATCCATGTCTCAGACGCGTATAAGGGCACGCTGTCGATGTTCGAACGGGCCGGATTCCATGTCGCTGCGCGGCGCCGTTGGAGCGCGACCACCGTCGAGCGCCTGATCGTCCGCCTGGAGCTCTGACCGAGCGATGCCGCCCGACGACCTCACGATCGTGCCGCTGACCCCGGCTCGACTCGACGATCTCGCGGCCCTGTTCGAGCAGGGCGGCGACCCGAAATGGTGCTGGTGCACGTACTTTCGCGTCCGAGGTCGGAGCTGGTCGAAGTCGACGCCGGCCGCCAATCGCTCGCTCATGGGCGACCTCGCCCGCCGCGGTCCCGCACCCGGTCTTGTCGCGTATCGGGAGGGTCTGGCGGTCGCCTCGACGAGCCTTGGACCGCGCGAGGACTACGATCGACTCGCTTACTCGAAGGCCCTCGCGCCGATCGACGATCGGCCGGTCTGGTCGATCGTCTGCTTCGTGGTCGGCCGCCGAGTACGGGGACGGGGCGTCGCGGCGGCGCTCCTCGACGCCGCCATCGAGCACGCCAGAGCGGGTGGTGCAACGATGCTCGAGGCATACCCGGTCGACACCGGCGGGGCTCGCATCCCGTCCTCGAACGCGTACCACGGCACGCTCTCGATGTTCAAGCGAGCCGGGTTCAACGAAGTAGCTCGCCGCCAGCCGAGCGGAGCAAGCGCCCCGAGGCCGATCGTCCGCCTGGAGCTGTGAGTCAGTCGCCCAGCCGGCGATAGAGAGCCCCGACCAGCACCCAGACGAACAGGTACAAACCGAACGTCACGAGGGTGAGGAGGCTCGCGCCAAAGACGATCGCCGTCACGACGCTCGATCCGATCCCGACGATCACGGTGATCACCACAATCGACATCGATACGACAAGGCCCTTCATGAGGAAGCCCAGCAACGACGGCCGACGCCGCCGCGGACGGGCCGGCCACGAGCCGAGTGGGTCGACGGTTGGGACCTCCGCCTTCAAGCCTGGTCGACGGAGTAGGTCATAGCGTGCCCGCTTCGTTGGATCCATGAGCCACTCGCGGGCGATGTTCAAACGCACCGTCCGGGTGGTCGCCACGCGCTCGTCGACGGTGCTGGCCCGGTCAGGGTGAACCGATCGGACGCCCGCTCGCCATGCCTGCTCGATCGCTCGTGCGTCGGCGTCGTGCGCGACGTTGAGCTCGGCATAGAGATCGAACTCCGGCATTGGATCGAGCGGCGGCACTTGGCGACTCCGTTGGGCAGGCTGCTCGCAGAATAGACGGGCCTTCCGTCGCCGAATACTCGCCAAGCAGCTACGGACGCAGCAAGATCGCCCCTAGGCGTGCGCTGATGGCGTCCCAACCCATTGCCTATCACTCTGGCAACCGCGACTCGCCCGTCGTCCGCGGGCCCCAGGGGCGACGGCTACGTCATTTGTCGCGCATCCGACATCGTCATTCGACAGGGTTGACTTTGGCTTCCGGCCGCGGGTAGACTGCCGACCGGCGCGCAGATCGCCCGCCCTCGACTAGCTCCACAGGAGGCGGCTCCGAATGACGAACACCTTCCGGATCCCGCACAAGATGGCGCCACTCAGTGGTGATGCCATCGGGAGATCTGTGCCCATCTCGAGCTAGCCTGAGGCGGTAGACCCGCCGGAGCGCGAACCACGAGCCGTGGGCCAGTTGGGCCCCCGGCTTTTTTGATGCCCCTTCGCACGCGAAGCGCATCCAGAGCCGCGAGGCCCACCCGACGTCAGCGATGACGCCAGCGGGCCCGCGGCTTTCTGCATGCCCGGCCACCGCACCCCAGCCACCGCCAGCAACGACCCAGGAGCTCGAACTCAAGTGACCGCGACATTGCTCCAGCAACCGAATATCGCGAGGCCCGTCGACAACGTCGGCGCGCTCTCCGGTCAGGAAGCCGTTCCCGCGCTCGTCATCGACGGCGTCACGAAGCGGTTCACCATCGGTCGGAAGCGCAAGCCCGTCACCGCGATCTCGAACGTATCGCTCCGCCTCGAGCGGGGCGGCATCCACGGGATCCTCGGTGCCAACGGCTCCGGCAAGTCGACACTCATCCGCCTGGTGAGCGGTCTCCTAACGCTCGACGAGGGTCGGGTCGAAGTCTTCGGCCACGACATCGTCCGCGAGGAGATGGCCGTCAAGCGGCTGATCAACCGGGTTAGTGTCGATGCCGCTTTCTTCAAGAAGCTCAGCCCGATGGAGAACCTGCTGTTCGCAGCTCGGCTCTACGGGAAGGACGCCGGGGATGCCCGGCGGGAAGCGATCTCGATCCTGGGTCGCCTCGGGATCGGGGAGAAGCGGACCGGCCGACCGGTCGAGCAGATGAGCCGGGGGATGCAGCAGAAGGTCGCGATCGCGCGAGCCCTGCTGACGAGCCCATCGCTCCTCCTGCTCGATGAGCCGACGACCGGCCTCGACCCCCGCTCGAAGCTCGACGTCCAGTCGTTCGTCGAGGAGCTCCGGGAGACGCACGACGCGTCGATCGTGCTCACGACTCACGACCTCGCCGAGGCGGAGCGGCTCTGCGGCCGGATCACGATCCTCGACGGCGGCCGCGTCGTCGCCGAGAACAGCCCGGGCGGCCTCATCGCCGACCAGGAAGCAAGCAGCGGAGCGACCGCAACGCTCCACGACGTGTTCATGGCCTACACCGGTCGCTCACTCGACGAGGACGTCGAAGACCAGAGCGACGACAACGACGAATGAAAGGAGGTGAGATAGCAATGGAGAACCGACCCCTGTACCCGCTGGCCCTGTACCTGGTGAACGAGGCTCGCGAGCGCGAATTCCGCGCCGCAGCCCGCGAACGCCTGGCCCCGCGCCAGCCCCGTCGATCAGTCCGACAGGTCGTTGGGCGGTCACTCGTCCGAGCGGGCGAGCGGCTGGCCGGCGAGCCGTCCTTCGAGCTGGCCCGATTCCGTTAGGGAGCGGGCCAGCTCCCCTCTCAGGAGAACCACCGTGTTCAGCGTCGCCCATGAGCTGAAGGCCTCGTATGCCTTCATCGAGCGCAACTTCTTTCTCACTCGCCGCTACTGGGGCTGGGAAGTCGCCTTCCTGGTCTACTCGGTCGCGGGCGCGCTCTCCATCTCGCTCATCGGAGCCGACCAGGGCAGCCCCCGGCTGATCCTGCTGCTGATGGTGGGCGCGATCTTCTGGAACTACCTGTCGGTCGTCTTCTCGTGGATCGCCGAAACGATCTCCGTGGAGCGCTGGGAGGGCACCCTGGAGTACACGATGATGGCGCCGATCCGGCGCTCGTCGCAGCTCCTCGGATCTGTCGTCTACGCGATGATCTACGGCCTCGTCCACACGGCCGTGATCCTCATCGTCCTCGTGCTCTTCTTCCCGCAGCTCGACTTCACGGGCGCCAACCCGCTGACCGTGGGCCTGTTCATGGCGCTCGGGTCGTTCAGCTTCGTGGGGATCGGGATGATCGCGGCGATCCTGCCGCTCCTCTATGTGGAGCGTGGGGCGCAGATGACGTTCGTCCTCCAGTCGTGCCTGCTGCTCGTGTCGGGGGTCTACTACTCGGTCGACGTTCTGCCGGGCTGGATGCAGGTCCTGTCTCGGTTGTCACCGGCGACGTATGTCCTGGACGGCGTCCGGAACGGGCTGATCGACGGCGCGCCGATCAGTGCGCTCCTCAAGGACGTCTGGCCGCTGCTCGTGATGGGCGTCGTCCTGATCCCATTCGGTCTCTGGGCGTTCGGCCGCGCCGAGCTCTACGCCAAGCGGACCGGCAAGCTCAAGAGGGTCGGCTGATGACACTCGTCGACCTCACGTCGTTCGGCTGGTCCGGCGACGTCTCGACCGCCTTCGCGGCTCACGCGGCCGCAGGCCTCGAGCCGGCTCGGGTCGTTGCCGAGGATCGCGGGTCGTACGTCGTCCAGACCGGCGCCGGTGAGCGCCGGGCCAGCGTGACGGGTCGTTACCGATTCGAGGCCGGCAACGACCCGGCCGCCTACCCGGCCGTCGGCGACTGGGTCGCTGTTGAAGTCCGCGCCGACGGTGCGTCCGTCCATGCCCTCCTGCCCCGGCGAACGAGCGTTGTCCGCCACGCAGCCGGTCTCCGATCAGTCGCCCAGGTCGTTGCGGCGAACGTCGACGTCGTCTTCGTCGTGGCGTCGCTCAACCACGATCTGAACCTCCGTCGCCTCGAGCGTTACATCGCCTTTGCCTGGGAAAGTCGCGCGGAGCCGGTCGTCGTCCTGTCGAAGGCCGACCTGAGCGAAGACGTCGAGGCAACCCTGGTCGAGGTGGAGGCGATCGCCGTCGGCGTTCCCATCCTCACCGTCAGCGCCATCGATGGGCGCGGGATCGATGAGCTCCGAACGCGCATCCGGTCGGGCTCAACGGTCGCGTTCGTCGGCTCGTCGGGCGTCGGCAAGACCACGCTCGTCAATACACTCGCTGGCGACGAGCGCGGTGTCGTCCGCGAGATTCGCGAGGACGACGGCCGTGGCCGGCACACGACGACCCGACGTCAGCTCCACCTGATGCCGGACGGCGGCCTGATCCTCGACACGCCCGGCATGCGCGAACTCGGGCTGTGGGATGGGGACGCGGGAATCGAGCGCTCGTTCGCTGACATCGACGCCCTTGCCTCGACCTGCCGCTTCTCGGACTGCGGCCACGCCGGCGAGCCTGGTTGCGCCGTGGCCTCGGCGATCGCCGACGGCGATCTCGACGCGAGCCGGTTCGAGGGCTGGAAGAAGCTCGAGCGCGAGGCCCGACACCTCGAACGGCGCGTCGACGCCCTCGCGCGGTCGGAAGAGCGCCGACGGTGGAAGATCATCGGCAAGTCCGTCAACGCGCACATGGAAGCGAAATACGGAAGGGGTGGGCGGTGAACACAGATACGCGCACCGAGATCGTCCTGCCGAACGCTCCGAAGATTCAAGGTCTCCACTATCGGACTGTCGATCTCGACAAGGACCTTCCTGAGCTCGTGGAGCTCATCAGCGTCGCCCACCTCGCCGACCGTATGGACTGGCTTCCGACGGTCGACAACCTCCGCAACGACCTCGAGCACCGTTCGAACTTCGATCTCGCCCGCGACATGCTTGCGGCCGAGGTCGACGGCAAACTCGTCGCTCTGACTGAGACGCATGTCGCCGTCCGCGACGGCACGGCCCTCCACCAGATGGACGGCTGGGTGTTGCCGGATCAGCGTCGGCGAGGAATCGGCCGCGCGCTCCTCCTTTGGACGGAGCGTCGCGCCCGCGAGGCGGCGGCTGAGTGGCAAGGCGCCAAACCGCACGCGTTCGGCACCTGGATCGACGACCGGAACCTCGGCGGGATCGCCCTGCTCGAATTGGAAGGCTACAAGCGGGTCCGCTACGGCTTCATGATGGTGCGCTCGCTGAGCGAGCCGATCCCCGATGCGCCACTCCCCGAGGGCCTCGAAGTCCGGCCAGTCGTCGAGGCGGACCACCGCCGCATCTGGGAGGCCGATAGCGAGGCGTTCCGCGATCACTGGGGTGCCGCCGAGCGGACCGAGGAGGACTACCTCAGCTGGTTCTTGATGCCGAACCTCGACACCTCGCTCTGGCGCGTCGCCTGGGACGGCGACGAGATCGCCGGGTCCGTCTGGAACGCCATCTGGGTCGAGGAGAACGAGCGCCTCGGCGTGAGTCGCGGCTGGCTCGAGCACATCTCTGTCCGCCGACCGTGGCGTCGGCGGGGGCTGGCGACCGCGCTCATCGTCGAATCGCTCCGAACGCTCCGCGATCAGGGCCTCACCGAGGCTGCACTCGGCGTGGATGCTGAGAACATCTCGGGCGCCCTGCGGCTGTACGAGTCGCTCGGTTTCCGGCGCCACCAGACAGGGATCTCGTACCGCAAGCCGATGTGAGGCGGCGACCGCCCGGCACGGATCGGGACCATCAGGTCAGGTGACGGGAGCGCCAACGGGAGCGATCATCTGCCGAATGCAGGATCGACACGTCGCCCGCCGTCGCTTCGCCGTCCTCGGTGCGGTCGCGGTCGCACTGGTCGTTGGATCGATCGGCGTCGCGAACGCGCGAACCGTGATCGTCCATGGTCGTGGCGCCGGCGGATGCACGATCCTGCCGGCGACGAATGTCTGGAACCGGGCGGTCAACACGCTTCCGATCCGGACGGACTCCGCGCTGCTGATGTCGACGATGGGCCTGGGGCGATATCTGCACCCGGACTTCGGCACCAACCCGGCTTATGGCATCCCGATCAACGTCGTCACCGCGGCGACCCCGCACAAGACCGTGACCTTCGAATGGCCCGACGAGTCGGACGGCGGAACGTACCCGATCCCCGCCTCGCCCAAGATCGAGGGAGCCGGGGCCGGCGGCGACCGTCACCTGCTGGCGATCGACACCGCGGCCTGCAAGCTCTGGGAACTGTATGCGGCCGCGAAGGTATCGGGCGCGTGGACCGCGGGCTCGGGCGCGATCTACGACCTGAGGTCGAATTCCCTCCGGCACGATGGCTGGACATCGGCCGACGCCGCCGGCCTGCCGATCTACCCAGGGCTGGTCCGCTACGACGAGGTTGCCGCCGGGGTCATCAATCACGCGATCCGGTTCACGGTGCCGGAGACCCGCAACCGTCACATCTATCCCGCCCGCCACGACGCCAGCTCCCTGACGGGTGCGCAGTATCCGCCGATGGGCCTCCGCCTTCGGCTCAAGGCGAGCTTCGTGATCGGCTCTCAATATGGGCCGCAGGCGCGGGTCATCCTGACCACACTCAAGAGATACGGAATGATCCTCGCCGACAACGGCTCCGCCTACTTCATCTCCGGGGCGCCAGATCCGCGCTGGGACGATGACGGCCTCCACAAGCTCCAACTCGTGCTTGGCTCCGACTTTGAGGCCGTCGATACGACCGGCTTCGTCAACGGACCCTAGGCGAACAACCGCCGGCCTTCGCGGACCAGCTCCAGCCACGGCCGTTCGCGGCCGATCGTCGTCGCCTGGCCGTGGCCGGGCATGACGGCCGTCCGATCCTCGAACGTCGTCAGCCGGCCGAGTGATTCGACCATCGCGGCTTCGTCGCCGCCGGGCAGATCGATCCGGCCCCAGCCGCCGGCGAAGAGCGTGTCGCCGCTGAACAGGATTCCGTCGTCGGGGGCGTAGAGACAGACCGATCCCTCGGTGTGGCCTGGCGTATGAATCACCGAGAGCCGGATCTCGCCGAACCGGATCTCGCCGCCCTCGGCGAGCTCGACGGCCGGCACCGACGGCGGAATCTCGAACGGTGCGAAGAGCGGCTGCGGGTGCTCGAGTCGCGCCCGATCGAGCGGATGGACGGCAATGTCGGCGCCGGTCTGGGCGGCGACCGCCGCGTTATCGCCGATGTGGTCCCAGTGGCCATGCGTCGAGACAATCAACTTCAGGGTCCAATCGCGAGCAGCGAGCTCGTCACTGATCCAGGCGAGCGACGGGGTCGCGGTGTCGATCGCGATCGCCTCACGGGTCCGCGGATCGGCGAGAATGTGGACGTTCGTGGAGACCGGGCCCACGACACGAGTCATGCGCTCCACGCTCAGAGGACGCTCATTCCTCGAGCTTGGATTTGATGCAGTCGAAGGACTGGCTGATCATCTTGTTCGCCGTTCCCTCGATCATTCTGGCCCCGACACTCGCCAGCGATCCGCCGATCATCACGTTGGCCGTCCAGTCCATCACCGTGCCACTGTCCGCGCCGTCGCGGAGCGCCATTGTGGCTGTCGCATCGACCGCGCTGCCGGGGGCCTGGCCGTGGGCCTTGATGACCGCCCGATCAGGCGCCTCGCGCTCGGCGAACTCCATGTTGACGACGAATCGGGCGCTGATGAACCCGATCCCCACCTTCGCGGTCGCCCTGAAGTGGTCCTCGTCGATGACATCGATGCTCTCGACGCCCGGTCCGCACGGCCCGACCTGGTTCGGGTCCATGAGGAAGTCCCAGACGCGCTGGCGCGGTGCCTTGATCTCGACGGTGCCTTCGAACTTCATTCGTTCTCCACGTCAAACGGTCGCTCGCTCACCGACGGCGCAGACGACGCCCCTGCGAGCCATGCGCCGGAGGTCTCCTTCGCGTCCGGCAGCCGAGGCTGCAGAACGCGTAGACGAGGCCGTCGTGCGTCGCGAGATGGCGGGCGTGGGCACGATCGACGGTCATCCCGCAAACGGGATCGAGCAGGACGATATCGTCGGGATCGGCTGTGATGGGCGCCGAACCGGCGGCCACCCCCGCTGCCGTCGCCGGACCCGGACGAGCTCGGCGTAGCCGGAATGATCGCGTCGACCGTCCTCCTCACCAGGTAGCCCTTCGGCTAGGCCCGTCGAACCGGACGGGAACGGCGGTGGCGGTCTGGCCGACGGCCGATCCGAGACGCGGCTCGACCGGGGTCCGCGCTGTGGGATTCGAGTATGCGCCGGGGGTCGTTTCGGCGTCAACGAGTGTGCAACCAGGTTGCCCGAGCGCGGTTCCGCCTAACGCCACTGCACGTGGCATTGGCGCCGGGACCGCTGCTGACCCCCAGGTCCAACGCCCGAATCCGCCATCAGCTCCCGCCTAACGCCACGCCCCGTGGCGAATGGCGGATTCGCAGCCAGATCCACCCGATAGCGCCACACCCAGTGACGTATGGCGCAATCGACCCGGCACTCGAGTCGGCCCCTGTCGATTCGGCCGAGCCCGTTCGTCGTGTGGGTGACGGGACAGGCCGAACGGCCGTCCGAACAGGAACTCGAGGAGGGTTCATCGTGGGAACACAGGTCGTGCACGTCGAGGTCACCGGCAAGGATGGGGCGAAGCTCCAGAGCTTCTACAAGGACATCTTCGGCTGGAGCCTCGACACGAACAATCCCGGCGGCTACGGCATGTACCGCCAGGACAACGGCATTACCGGCGGCATCGGCGCCGCGCAGGATGGTGGCCCGGGCAACGTCACGTTCTACGTCCACACGGACAACCCCCAGGATGTCCTCGACAAGGTCGTCGCGGCCGGCGGGCAGGTCCTCATGCCGCTGACCGAGGTCGCCCCGGAAACGACCATCGCACTGTTCGCGGATCCCGAGGGCCACGTCGTCGGGATCATGTAGTCGGTCAACCGACCCCTGCACACTGGAAGGCCGGACCCGCTAGGGCCCGGCCTTCCTCTTGGACGACGAGCTTCAGCTGGCCTCGACCGGCACCGCCATCGGGGCGCCCGTTTCGACGAACGTCTTCAGGCCCGACACGATGTAGACGATGCCGCCCTGGAATTCCTCGGCCATCTTCGAGCCGGCGACGAGACCGGCGGTCGTGACCGTGAGCTTCGAGCTCCCGTCGTCGGTCGGCTCGATCGCCCAGGTCATCCGGACCGGGCCTGCAGCGTCGACCTCGGGATCCCATCGGGCGTGGAAGGTCATCGTCACGAGCCGGCCCGGGTCGATCTCGAGGACCTCGCCGTCGGCGGCGACCGATCCATCGGGGTACTCGTAGACGATCCGGCCGCCCTTCGACCAGTCGGAGTTCACGCGGGTGCCGTAGTAATACTTCTCGGTCTCCACGCCGTCGGTGACCGCCCGCCACACTCGGTCGGGCGATGCGTTGATGAAGACTGAATAGACGTGATCGGGGCTGGACATCGCTTCGGCCTCCAGGTGGGTCTTGATGGCCGCCATCGCACCGACGACGGGCTCTGCGTACTTGCTGATCCAGCGATCGTGGACGAGCCGGATCGGGACCGGGTTCAGGAAGTGCCGCTTCTCGCGGCCTTCCCTGCGCGTCGTGACGAGACCCGCCTCCTCGAGTACGCCGAGGTGCCGCATGACCCCGAAGCGGGTCATCGACGGCAGGTGTGCGCATAGCTCGCCGAGTGTCTGGCCATCGCGCTCGAAGAGCCGGTCGAGAAGCAGCCGTCGGCTCGGGTCGCCAAGCGCCCTGAACGCCGGTGCCATCGGGTCGTCCATCACGCCGCGACTATATGTGACAGATTAGTCACATGTCAAGACCGCGAGTCAGCCCTACTTCCGGGTGAAGATCTGCTCAATCGACAGGTCGAAGAGGTCGGCGAGCCGAAACGCCAGCGCAAGGCTCGGGTTGTATTCGCCGCGCTCGAGGTACCCGATTGTCTGCCGGTTCACGCCGACGCGCTGGGCCAATTCAACGCGACTCAAACGGGCCAGCAATCGCAGTTCGGCGATCCGGTTGGGGATCGGAGCATCTTCCGCCGGCTTGCGCCCGGTCATCCAGCCTCACCACCTGCGGCAAGCGCGGCAGGAAGCCCGCCGTCAGGTGTCTCATCCTCGTGGTGGGGCAGCATCCACGCGTATGCCACGCTGGGGAGCATGTAGAGCACGAGGAACGCGGGGATGACCAAGTCGAGTGGCTCGACGCCTCGAGAACTCGCCGTGCTGGCGATCATGTCGCTGATCGCGGGGTTAAAGATCAGCAAGCCAGCCGCGAGTACGAGTGAGCCAACCAGGAGTGCATGGACACGCCGGTAGACGCTGCCCTGGATCTCGCGCTCGCGCTCGTCGGACTCGTCGCGAGCGACCTGTGGGACCGACCGTTTATAGAGATAGAGCGCGGCGGTCATCGGCACCAGCAGGACCCCAGCCACCGGCTGAAGCATGGCGAAGATCACCTCGACCGGTTTCCACGAGTCGGACCAGACGAGGCCGCCGTCGCCGATCGTCAGCGCCACGAGAGCGATCCACGTGACCGCGAGCACCCGACCGTCCCGCCGCGACCAGAACCGCTCGAACCAGCTCGGGGTTGACTCCGCGTCGCGGGCTCGCAGGAACCGCCGGGCCGGGGGGGAGTGTCGGAGGAACGCGAGCAAACCCGCGGCCGCGACCGCGGTCAGCAACCATATCTTCGCCTCGAAAGGCCCGGTGCCGAATGCCGCAAGTACGTCGTCCATGTGCGTTCTCCCACTGGCCACCGAGTTTGGAACGTTGCCGGGTGGTGTTGTATTCATACAATAGGCCACGGTTGTAGGAATACAACCCCTGAGACCATTGGTAACGCGCCGCCGGGTCAGGCTTTGCCTGAGTCGTCGCGTTGTCTCCTTCTGCCGATGAGGGCGACGACAGCAAAGAGAAGCGCGACGCCGACGACGAGTAGCGCAATTAGGAGGCGGACGTCCGCCGTCCGAGTCGGGTCGTCAGCGGTCGGCGAATCGGCTGGGAATGAATCCGTGACGGGGACGACGCCGGGGCCGAAGAGAGCAGTGGCCTCAGCGATGTACTTACGCCCTGCGTCGCTTGCCGGGTCGGCTTGCAGGGTCGATAGGTCGGCCGACAGACGTCCATCGGGTTCGCGGTACGGGGCGATGATCAGGGCCGCACCCGTCCTCACGGTGTAGCTGCAATCCCCGACTGGCTCGCCCTCCTTGAAGGCGATCACGATCCGACTCGCGGTCACACCGCCGTTGTAGGACCGCTTCACGTGGAACAACCGTCCCTCCTGGACACGCTCCCCGATCGTTCCAACGACGACAACCTGGGCGGGGCCAAGTGCCCGGATCGTCGGTTCTTCGAACGGTGGACTGCACGCCAAAGCGGCGGTCGCGAACAACCACGGCAAGGTCGCACCGGCCAGGGCGACAGAGAAGCCAATCCGCAACGCCTTCATTGACGGCACTCTGCGTTGCTGCGTTCCAGTGCGCAACATCGACGGTGGAAGATCAGGCAACGAACGGTGGCGTGGCCTATCTTGGGGCTATGCAGCAGCCGACGAGACGGCACCGGAAACGAGGAGCAGCCGATGGATGAACCGGCCGTTCGCGAACACGCCCAGGCAATGTGCGATGCGCTCGTCGCCAGCGACATCGACGCGGCAACGCAGGACTTCAGCGATGAGCTTCGGCGGAACCTCGGGGAGGTGATCGCGCTGCTGCCGCTGCCGTCGAGTGCGGCGAGCATCGACTCGATCGATCACAGCGGCTCCGGCTACAACGTCGTCCTTCGGCTTGTCGGCGAAACGGACGAGGTTCTGATCCAGACGCGCTGGAAGGATCGCGACGGCCAGCCGACGGTCATCGAGGCGAGCCACCTGAGTAAGACACCGATGCCCGCTGCCGGCGACGAAGGCGAAGAAGGCGAGGGCGCGTCAGAGGACGACGCCTGACCCACCGACGAGGCCCTAGTCAATCGGCGCGAATGGTGTCGGTAACTGTCGTGGTTCGGAGGCGGCCGAGGACGTGGTCCTGGGCGGCCGAGAAGACCAAGTGCACGCCACACGTGCCATTCACCGCGCAGGGCCCGCCGCGCAGGACACAGATCCGGCGACGGCTGTCGCCTTCGACCGCTTCGACCACGTCGAGCAGGGAAATCTCTTCCGAGGGCTTCGCCAAGCGGTAGCCGCCGCTGCGGCCGACAGCTCCATCGGCCAGTCCGGCTCGAACGAGATCGCCCATGACCTGGGACAGGAAGTGCGCAGGGATCCGTTGATCGGCAGCAACCTGACGGACGCTCAGGCGTCCGTTTCCCGGCGACCGCGCGAGGGCCAGGATCGCGCGGATCGCGTAGTCCCCCCGCTTCGTGAGTTCGAGCCGCCAAATGGCCCCTTCTTGGCAGGTACGTGTACTCGGGGATCGCCCTTGTGCGTTGGCGACGCGTCAGCCACGATGCGCGCATGGCATTGATCGACGCCTACCTGGCGCGGACCCCGGGCTCTCGCGTCCTGTTCGAGCGGGCAACGCAGTCGATCCCGGGTGGCTCGACCCGGACGACGATCTTCAACCCGCCCTATCCGCCGTACCTGGCCCGCGGCGAAGGCCTCCGGACGTGGGACGTCGACGGCAACGAGTACCGCGACTTCCTCGCCAACTACACCTCGTTGATCCTCGGCCACGCCCACCCGGCGGTCGTCGAGGCGGTCGAGCGGCAGGTTCGGCTCGGCTCCGCTTTCGCCGCCCCGACGGAGGTCGAGATCGAGCTCGCCGAGGAGATCCGCGGCCGGCTGCCGTCGGTAGAGCGGATCCGGTTCACGAATTCCGGGACCGAGGCGACGATGTTCGCGATCCGCGCCGCCCGGGCGTTCACCGGCCGGCCGCTCCTGGCCAAGTTCGCGAGGGCCTACCACGGGACGCACGACACGGCGCTGGCCGGGACGCCGGGTGTTCCCGACGGGATCTCGAACCTGGTCGTCGAACTGCCGTGGGACGACGCCGAGGGAGTCGAGGCAGCGTTCGTGGGCCGGGCCGCGGACGTCGCCGCGATCATTGTCGAGCCGGTTCAGGGCGCCGGCGGCGTGCGCCCGGCAAGTCCGACCTTCCTGCGATTTCTGCGTGATTACGCCGATCGGATCGGCGCCGTCCTCATCTTCGACGAGATCATCGCCTTCCGGATCGGGCCGAACGGAGCCCAGGGTGTCTTTGGCGTTCGGCCGGACCTGACGACGCTGGGCAAGATCATCGGCGGCGGCTACCCCCTCGCGGCGTTCGGCGGCCGGGCCGACATCATGGACCGCTTTGACGCGCGGCGGTCCGGCGCACTGAGCCACGGCGGGACGTTCAACGGCAACCCGGTCGGGGCGGCCGCGGGACTGGCGACGCTCCGGTACCTGACGCCCGATCGATACGACCGACTGGCAAGGCTTGGTGAGCGGTTCCGAACACGACTGGCCGATGCGATCGCGGTCGGCGGGCTCGACGCTCGCGTCGCCGGCGTCGCCTCGCTGTTCCAGGTGTTCGGGGGCCCGACCCTCGTCGGAGATGGCGGCCTGTCTGCGACCGAGACCCTCTTCCTCGGCCTCCTCGTCGACGGCTTCCATCTCGCACCGCGCGGCATGGGCGCAATCTCGACCCCGACAACGGAGGCCGACGTCGACGCCCTCGCCGACGCGATCGTCGGCCGCCTCGCGGCGATGCAGCTCGCGCCCGTCCCGGTCAGCTGAGCAGGCCGATCCCGAGAGCGACCACCCCCAGCGCGAGCGCGACCGCACCGGCGTAAATGAGGAGGATCAGGCGGTTCGGTTGCGTGGCTCCCCGCCCGGCCGACGAGAAGAAGTAGCCGGCCGGGATGAGGATCGCCGCGAGCGGCACGCCGGTTCGGGCGAGGGTCGCCGGCTCAAGCAGTTTGCCAAACCAGGTAGTTGTGAACGGCTGGCAGACGCTGCGCTGTCCGACGTTCCTTGCATGAAGGGAATGGCCGATAGCCACGGCGGCCGATGCGTGGATTGTGCTCGCGCCCGGCGACCGCCCGGCGAGCGGCGGCGACCTAATCGAAGTCGAAGATCGTGTTGCCGTCGTAGAACGGCAAGACGAATGAGCAGCGCTCGCAGACGAGCAGCGTCACCTTGTGAGCCGTAAGGCCCCACTCGCTGTCGATCTTGCCGCGCTCCTGGCGGAACGTGTTGTTGCCGCAGATCGGGCACATCGGCAGGTTGCGGCTGCCGACGGGCTGCTCGGTCATCCTGATCCTCCTTCGGTTGGTGGCACCCAACTGACGATTCCGATCGGTGATGCGGTCTGACCGGCGAGCCCGAACTCGCCATCGGCCTCGTCGATGAGCTCGTCGAGCGCGGCGTTGAACCGTCGCTCCTTCTCGCCGCCGTCGGCGATCCACAGCTGACGGCGCAGGAATCCAACGAGCTCCTCGCGACTCGCGAAGCGGCGCGGCTCGCGCACAGTCATCGTCACGATCGGAGCCCGCCCCGAGACCTCGAGCATCTCCACGAAGTCTGGTAACGCCGGAAGGCTGACGCGCGCCTCGCCGTGGACGATCGGCCAGAAGGGATCGGCCATTGATGCCGGCTGGCGCTCCATGAAGACCACGACACAGAGCCGTCGCGCAGACCCCTCGAGCTCCCGAAGAAACGGCCCGATGGCCTCGATGTCATAGCCGACGTGAGCCATGAGGCCAACGTCGCTGGTAGGCGGATCGGCCATCGGCCAGCGCGCCTCGACTGGCCGGATATTGGTGATTCGGTGAGTGGCCATCTCTTCCCGAAGGGCGTCCAGCATCCCGCTCGATGGGTCGATCGCAACGACCTCACCGGCGACGCGGGCCAGCGGAAGGGCATATCGACCGGCCCCCGCCCCGATGTCGAGCCACGTCTCGCCCGGTACGGCGAGGGCCCGGAGCGCGTCCAGCACGACGTCATCGGCGCGATCCGGGTCGACCCGGAAGAGGCTCGTCACGGGTGCGTAGAAATCGGGGCCGTCCGGCACCTCGCGGACCCGATCGACCTGCTCGCGGTTGGCGCGGACCCGCTCGGCCCAGGCAAGCTCGGCGAGATCGAGCGGCCGATCGATGTCCGGATTCGAACCCGCGACGGGGACTTCGAGGACGAGATCCGGATCGGAGGCGAGGATCGGTCCGAGCCCGCGATCGCCGCTCGCCTCGTCGACGAGCTCGAAGCCATCGGCGCGGAGCAGGACCGGGTTCGCCCCGCCGCCGTCGGCGTAGTGCGGGATGACGACCGGTCGATCGCTCGAGCGCGCGGCGCCGATGAGCGCTCGGATGACCTCCGGACGCGTCCGCGGCTGATCGCCGAGCGCGATCACGACCCCCTTCACCGGCGGATCGATGTCGAGCACGGCCGACAGCCCAACCTGGAGCGAGCCCGCGAGGTAGCGCGGGTCCGGATTGCGGACCCGCCGCTCGGACAGCCAGTCGATCCCGTCCTCGATCTCCTGGGCGGCATGGCCGAGGACCACGACGATGTCCTCGATCCCCGCAGTCCGAACGGCGTCGAGGACGTGCTCGAGGATCGGCCGGCCCTCGAGGAGCGCGAGCGCCTTTGGCGATCCGAATCGGCTGGAGGCTCCGGCCGCGAGAATGATCGCGGCGACGTTCACTTCGCCGCCCCTACGGCCCTTTCGCGCATCGGTATGCCGGTCCCGCCGTAGCGGTTAGCGACGATCTCGGCCATGATCGCGAGCGCGGTCTCGGCCGGGGCTCGACCGCCCAGGTCGAGGCCGACAGGCCCGCGCAGCCGTGCCAGCTCGTGGTCCGAGACACCCGCCTCCCGCAGCCGCTCGCGTCGATCACCCTGCGTCTTGCGGCTGCCGACCGCGCCGACGTACCGGCAATTGCGCCGGAGCGCCTCGACGATGGCCGGCTCGTCGAACTTGACGTCGTGGGTCAGGACTGCCACGGCGTCGTCCGGCCCGAGCCCGATCTGGTCGGCGACCTCGTCCGGCCAGCCGACGATGAGCTGGTCGACCTGGTCGGCAGGGAAGCGCTCCGGCGTCGCGAAGGATGCCCGCCCGTCGACGACGATCGTCTCGAACCCAAGCTCACGGGCGAAGCGCACGAGCGAGCGGGCGACCTCGACGGCGCCGACGACGACCAGCCGCGGCCGGGCGGGAAACGCCTCGACGAACACGGATCGGCCCTCGATCTCGACGGTCCGCGAGGTTCCACGCAGCAGCGCGTCGCGGGCCGCCTCGACGAGCGCGGCATCGGCGGCCGGCGAGCCGAGCGATCCCTCGACGATCCCGTCGGCGGCGAGGACGACCTGCGCGGATGGTGGTGCGCCGTCGCCGGGCGGCGACGGACCGAAGTCGGCCGGCGGCGCGTCGGGCGGAAGCGGCGTCGCCACCGCGACGCTTCGGTTGCGTGCAGCAGCCTCGACGGACGCAGGCAGGGCCGGCTCGATGAGCACGTCGATCGTCCCGCCGCAGGCAAGTCCGACGTCCCACGCCTCCTCGTCGCTGATCCCATAGCGGATCACCCGCGAGTTGCCGTCGCGGCGGGCGCGCTCGATCTCCTCCGCCGCCGCTCCTTCGACACAGCCGCCGCTGACGGATCCCGCGATGCGCCCGTCGTCGGCGCGCAGCAGGACCGCGCCTTCCGGCCGCGGCGCCGAGCCGAACGTCCGGACGACGACCGCCCGGCCGACCCCGACGCCGTCGCGCCGCCAGGTCTCGAGCGTCGGCAGGAGCTCCTTCACCGGAGTCGCCCGTTCACTGCAGCGGCCTCGCTTCGGTCGGCGGGAGGTAGCCCGGAAAGGCCATCCGCGGTGGCGACAGTTCGCGGATCGTGACCCGCGCGCCGGCATCGGCCGAGGCGGCCGCGTCTCCGCCGCGGCGGACGTCACCGGAGCGCACGCCGGCGAGGATCTCGCCAAGCCGTTCGAGACTGGCGACCGTGCCGGCCGGCAGGAAGTCATCGATGTACGGGTAGGCAGCGCGCATGCCGCCGGCGAGCGGCTCGTAGCCGGGCGTCCCCGCCAGCGGGTTCAGCCAGACGAGGCGGTGGCAGTTGCGGCGGAGCCGGGCGGTCTCCGTCGCGACGAGCGCCGGATCGCCGCGATCCCAGCCGTCCGACACGACGATGACGATGCCGCTCGTCCGCAGCGTCCGGCGTGCCCATCGCAGGTTGAACTCACGGAACGACTCGCCGATCCGCGTCCCGCCGGCCCAGTCGTTGACCGCGTCGGCGACGCGGGCCAGCGCACGATCTCGATCGCGGTCGCGGAGGAGCCGCGTGACCCGGGTCAGCTTCGTCCCGAACACGAACGATTCGGTCTTGACGGCCGACGACGCCGAGAGCGCCTGGATGAACCGGAGGAGCAGCCGCGAATGCCGTTCCATCGACCCCGAGATGTCGCAGAGGACGACGATCTTGCGCGGGCGCTTGACTGTCCTCCGCCACACCCACTCGGTCAACTGGCCGCCGGTCGCGAGGTTCCGCCGGAACATCGCCCGGGGGGCGAGCAGGCGGCCGTGGTGGTGCAGCTCATAGCGGCGTGTCCGGCGGAGCTCGAGCCGGGGCTCGAGCAGGTCGACGAGCCGCTCTGCGTCGCGCAGCTCGGACGGGGTCATCCGGTCGAAGTCGCGGTGGCGAAGCGCCTCGGCGGCGCTGTAGGCATCGGGCGAGGCGATGTGGCCGTCGATGTCGGCGTCGTCGATCGATTCGTCTCCGCCGGACATCGGCATGGGGATGCGATCGACGGTACCCTCGGCACCGGCCTCGGCGGCCTCATCGCTGGGAGTGTCGCCTTCGGCCTCCTCTGCCCCGGGCAGAGCCTCCGCACGCGGGTCGCCACCCTGCGGACCCTCGCCCGGCAGTCGTGAGCCGCGCCGCCGCCACCAGCGATCGAAGACCCGGTCGTAGACCTCACGATCGTCGCGCCGCCGGACGAAGACCGCGGCACCGGCCGCCCGCACCGTCTCGCGATGGCCGAGATCGACGAGCGTCAGCGCCCGGGCGTAATCGACCGCCGCACCAAGGTCGATCGACAGGCCGACCTTGCGGAGCGCCCGTCCGAAGCCAACCGCCTCGGCGAGAAGCCGCCGACCGTCGACCTCGCCGCCGCTCGGCGACGGGAGGATCGCAGGATCGGGAGCGTGGCTCATCGCCATCAGGTCAGGACCGTGCAGCCGCCTCGGCGAGATAGCGGCGCGTCGTATCGCCGCGGACCCGCCGGATGTCCTCCTCGTACTTGAGGACGACACCGAGCGTCTCGTCGACGAGCTCAGGCGCGAGCTCGCGGGCGCCGAGAGACAGGAGCGCAGCGGCCCAGTCGAGCGTCTCCGCGATCCCGGGCACCTTCGTCAGGTCCGCCTCGCGCAAGCGGTGGACAAACCCGACGACCTCGCGGGCCAGCCGCTCCGGTGCCTCAGGCACACGGGCCGACACGATCTCGTACTCCTTCTGGGCCGACGGGTAGTCGATCCAGTGGTAGAGGCAGCGGCGCTTGAGCGCGTCGTGGACCTCGCGGGTCCGGTTCGAGGTCAGGATCACCCGCGGCGGCCGGTCGGCCTTGATCGTCCCGATCTCCGGCACCGTGACCTGGAAGTCCGAGAGGATCTCGAGCAGATAGGCCTCGAATTCCTCGTCGGCCCGGTCGATCTCGTCGATCAAGAGGACCGGCGCCTCCTCGGCCGGATCCGCCTCGAGGGCTTGGAGGAGCGGCCGCCGGATGAGGAAGTCCGGCCCGAAGATGTCGTGGGCGTTGGCCGACGTCGCCTCGCCGCGGGCCTCGAGGAGGCGGATCTCGAGCATCTGGCGCGGGTAGTTCCACTCGTAGACCGCGGCGTTGACGTCGAGGCCCTCGTAGCACTGGAGCCGGATCAGCCGCGAGCCGAGACTCGCCGCGAGAACCTTCGCGAGCTCCGTCTTGCCGACGCCGGCCTCGCCCTCGAGAAGGAGCGGCCGGGCGAGCTGGAGGGCGAGGTAGGTCGCGGTTGCCAGCGATCGGTCGCAGATGTAGTCACGGGCGAGGAAGGCGTCCTGGATGCCCTCGATCGTGCCGAGGCCGGCGCCACCGACTGGGGCGACGGACGTGGCGGTAGCTTCGAGAGGGTCAGCCATCGTTGGAATCTACACCGGTCCGCGACTGCTACGGCCCCTACGTTGCCGGACGCTAGGCTATGGGGCCACTCAGCAAACCCTTGGGGAGGATCGCCCATGGTCAAATCGCGCGGTAGCAGACGGCTCTCGGTGCTGCGAACCGACGACGTGCCGCTGCAGGAAGTCTCCGGTGTCTGCTTCCGGCGAGAGGCAGGCGGCGACATGGCGCTTGTCGCCTTCGGGGACCGGACATCGATCGCCGCGTGGGTCGACCTCCCGAACGACGACCGTGGTGCCTATGTCTGGGAGACCGTCGACCTCGCCGATGTCGAGGGATCGCTGATCCCGAGGGATGATCCGCAGGTTGAGGCGGTGTGTGCCGACGGAGCCGGGCGGATCCTGATCCTCCAGGAGTCGCCACCGCGGGTCGAGCTGCTCGACTGGGAACGCCGTCGCGTCATCACGAGGATCGCGCTCGAAATCCCGACCGGTCACCCGCTCTACGAATCATGGATCGACGCGGAGGGCTCCAGGGTGAGGGCGCGGCATTCATGCGGAACGGTCATCTGCTGATTGCCAAGGAGAAGGACCCAGCCGCATTCATCGAGTTCGGTCCGGAGACAGATGCGCCGACCGGATTCGGCCCGGAATCGGCTCGCGAAGGCGGTGCTCCCTGGCCCACCGGCGAGGGCGATCAGGTCTTCGTTCCGCTTGCCGTCTGGATGCCCTCGGTCAAGCTGCAGGCCGCAAGCCAGGACTTCAGCGATCTCGAAATCGGGCCGGACCGGCGGCTCTACCTGCTGAGCGACAAGTCTGCTTCCATCGTCCGGCTCGGCGAGCTCGTCGTGAACGAGTGGGTGGCGCGCGCCGACCAGGTCTGGGAGCTCCCCACGCTCGACGGGAAGCCGGAGGGACTAGCGCTGACCCGGAACGGACGGGCGATCGTCGCGCTCGACACGAAGCGGGCCAGCGGGAACCTCGTGCTGCTCGAGCCGCCCATCGCGGAGGGTGCGCAAGTAGCGCGTGGGCTCAGCCGTCGGGCGCATCGAGCTCGCGCGCGTACGGCGGGAAGCGGAAGCGCTGGTCGCGGGTCAGGAGGCCACCGTGGCCGAGGCCAGCGACGAGGCGACGATCCGGGCGCTCCCCGGTGAGGAGCCGCGGGAGGACGAGGTCGGCGGCCGTCGCCTTGGAGTAGGCGCCGCACGTCGGTAGGCCGAGCACGGCGGTACGTCCGATCCGGGCGAGCCACAGCATCGAGCCCGGGTGCGCCGGCACCCCGCGCCGCACGACGACCCCGCCCAACGCGTCGATCGAAACGTAGAACGGGTCGAGCGGGTCGGTGCTCCGGCCGCCAGCGGTGAGGACGATGTCGACGGCCGACCGGCCGCGGACTACGCCGGCGAGGGCTTGGGTCACCGCGGCATCATCGTCGGCGACATAGGCGATGTCGGTGACGGTCGAGCCCAGGCTCTCGATCTTGTCGCGGACGCTCCGCTCGAATCGGTCCCGATCCGCGGCGCGGAGTGACTCCTTGACGACGGCCGCGACCCGCATCGGTCGGAAGGCGGCGACGCGGACGAGCCCGCCTGGCAGCCGTCGCAGCCGCTCAACGACGGGCCGGACGATCCCCTCCTCCACCACGTGCGGCGCGATCTTGACGCTCGCAACGATGGTCCCGGCCCTGACGACCGATCCGTCGAACGCGGTAAAGATCTCCAGCGGATCGATTCGATTGACCCGCTCGAGGTCAACCGTCCGGACGTGCAGGACGCCGTCGACCGACGCGACGAGATCGACCCGGCTCTGGGCCGGCCCGCGCGACGTCACGCCAACGCCCGCGGCGGCCTCGGCCAGGGCCAGCGCGGCATCGTCCTCGTGGAGGTCGCCCGGCTCGAGAATGAGCACCGTCACCTGGTCGGCGACTGCTAGGCTGTTCGAGCCGAGCGCGTCGAGGTCGGCGGACGTGAGCCGCCGGCCCTTCACCCAGCGCGATCCGCCGACCGTGAGGTCGCGGGTCAGGACGGCCCCGGCGAGCGCATCGGGCGGGCGGCGACCAGGGATGATTCGCTCGAGTTGCACCGGTCGCCCTTCGTCCGCCCGACGCGACGGAGCCTCTCGCCGAAGCTCGCCGCGTTCTCGCGGAAGAGCTAGCGGCCGAGAGCGCCCTCGATCGCGCGCTTCGTGTAGACGATGGCCATCGCCGCGCGGTAGGCCGCATCTGCGTGGATGTCGGCGTTGACCGTGACGCCATCGGTCGCGTGAGCGGCAGCCGCGGCAATCGCCGCATCGCCGCCGTCCGAGCCGAGGAGCGCCTCTTCGACGCCCTTCGCCCGGTAGGCGACCTCGCCCACGCCGGTCAGCGCGACCCGGGCATGCGACACCTTCCCGCCGCTCATTGCAACGAGCGCCGCTACGCCGACGATCGAGTAGCCCGATGCAGGCTGGGCGAGCTTGCGATAGGCGAACGCCGCATCGGCAGCGACGGCCGGACGCCGAATCGCGACGAGGATCTCGTCCGGCCCAATCCCGGTTGTGAACGGGCCCTCGAAGAAGCCGTCGAGCGGCACTTCCCGTTCGCCGTTCGGTCCTCGAAGCACGGCCGTCCCGTCGAAAGCAAGGGCGATCGCCGGAAAGTCCGACCCGGGATCGGCGTGGGCGATCGAGCCGCCGATCGTGCCCCGATTGCGAACCTGGACATCGCCAATCTCGTCGATCGCGTCGGCCACGGTGGACCAGGGCGTTGCGGCCTGCAACTCGGCATACGTCGTCAGCGCCCCGATCTCAAGACTGCCGTCCGGCCGTGGCCGGTAGCCGTTCAGCTCCTTGATTCGGCCGATGTCGATGAGTCGGTCGGCTGCGGCGACCCGCAGTTTGAGCAGCGGCAGGATGCTCTGGCCGCCGGCAATCACCTTGCCACCGGCACCGACGGCCGCGATCGCATCATCGAGCGTGGCGGGCCTGGTGTACTCGAAGGCCGCGGGGATCATGCCTGGCCTCCTTTTCCGTTCGAGCCGTTCGTATGGTCGGCGGCGCCGGCGGCTCCGCCCTTCGCCCCCTGGATCGCCCGCCAGACGGTCTGGGCGGTGTAGGGCATGTCGAGGTGTTTGATTCCGAGCGGGCTGAGCGCGTCGATGACGGCGTTGGAGACCGCCGCGGTGCTGGCGATCGCGCCGGCCTCGCCGACGCCCTTCACGCCGATCGGGTTGACCGGCGACGGGGTCACCGTTTCGTCGAGCTCGAGGTTCGGGAACCAGGCGGCTCGTGGCATTGCGTAGTCCATCATCGAGCCGCTCTGGAGCTGACCGTCATCGCTGTAGATCGCGCCCTCCCAGAGCGCCTGGCCGACGCCCTGGGCGATGCCGCCATGGAGCTGGCCGTCGACGATCATCGGGTTGATCTTGTTGCCGACGTCGTCGACGGCGACGTAACGGACTAGATCGACGTGGCCGGTCTCCTCGTCGATCTCGACGATCGCGATGTGGGTCCCGAACGGCCACGTCGTGTTCGGGGTGTCGTGGTAGGCGGTCTCGTCGAGATACGGCTCCATGCCGTCAGGCAGGCTGAAGCCGAGATCGATCGCGAACGCGATCTCCTGGATCGTCTTGACCTTGTCGGGCGAGCCCTTGACCCGGTAATTCGCGCCGTCGACCTCGATGTCCTCGACGCTTGCCTCGAGCATGTGGGCCGCGTAGCGCTTGGCCTTTTCGCGGACCTTGCCTGCCGCCTTGATCGCGGCGGTGCTACCGACCGACGACGTCCGGCTGCCGTACGACCCGTAACCGAACGGCGTGCCCTGCGTGTCCGAGTGCTGGACGATGATGTCCTCCATCGGGACGCCGAGCTCGCTGCTGATGATCTGGGCGTAGGTCGTCTCGTGGCCCTGACCCTGGGGCTGGGTGCCCATCGTCAGGATGATCTTGCCGGTGAGGTGGACCTTGAGGTTGGCCGACTCCCACATCGCGGCGCCCCAGCCCTCGCCGACGGCACCGATCCACTTCGACGGCGCGACGCCGCAGATCTCGATGTACGTGCTGAGGCCGACGCCGAGGTACTTGCCGCGCTTGCGCGCCTCGGCCCGTTTTTCGTCGAGTAGGTAGTAGTCCACGATCGTGAGGGCCTTGTCGAGCGCCGGCTCGTAGTTCCCCGAGTCGATGTAGACCTTCTCACCGTTGACGGCCGTCCCGAGGCCCGACGGGTTGTCGTACGGGAAGGCGTCGTTCGGCAGGAAGTTCTTGCGCCGGATGGCCGCGTGATCCATCCCGATCTCGTCGGCGAAGAGGTCCATCGCCCGCTCGACGACATAGGTCGCCTCAGGCCGCCCGGCGCCGCGATAGGCATCGACGAACGTCGTGTTGGTGTAGACGCCGATTACCTCGCAGTGGACGTTCGGGAACTTGTACGGCCCGGCCAGGACGCGGCCGTAGAGCGTGGTCGGGATGCCGGGTCCGATCGTCGAGAGACGGCCGCCGAGATTCGCGTACGTCTTGACCCGCAGCCCGGTGATCTCGCCGTCCTTCTTGCCGGCGATCTCGAGGTACGTGATGTGGTCGCGGCCGTGAATCGTCGATTGGTAGTTCTCGCGGCGGGTTTCGACCCACTTGACCGGCCGACCACCGACCAACTTGCTCGCGAACATCACGAGCGCCATGTCGGCATAGCAGAAGATCTTCGTGCCGAACGCGCCGCCGACATCAGGCGCGATGACGCGGACCTTGTGCTCCGGGATACCGGTCACGAAGGCGGTGAGCAGCAGCCGCTGGATGTGCGGCGTCTGGCTCGACATCCAGACCGTGTACTCCTCGGTGCCGGGGTTGTACCAGCCGATGTCGCCGCGGACTTCCATCGGGTTCGGGATCAGGCGCTGGTTGACGATGCGCTGGCGGACGACGACCTCGGCGTTGTCGATGGCCGCGTCGGTGCCGGCCTTGTCGCCGACGGTCCAGTCGAAGACGATGTTGTTCGGGGCGTTCTCGTGAAGCTGAGGCGCGCCCGGCTGGGTCGCCTTCTCGGAGTCGACGACTGTCGGCAGCGGCTCCCAGTCGACCGCAATGACGTCGAGCGCGTCGACCGCCTGTTCGGGCGTCTCGGCGATGACCGCGGCGACTCCCTCGCCGGTCCACTTGACGTCGTCCGTGGCGAGGACCCGCGGCGTGTTGACGTTGTTCTGGAGGCCACTCGCGCCGCCCGCCGGCCAGGCCATCGGCAGCGGGTTGTAGGGGATGTCCGCGCCGACGATGACGGCCAGCACGCCGGGCATCGCCTTGGCGGCGGTCGTATCGATCGAGCGGATGTTGGCGTGGGCGTAGGGGCTCCGGAGGATGGACATGTGGACCATCCCCGTGAGCTTGATATCGTCGAGGTACCGGCCCTTGCCGGTGATGAACTTGGGATCCTCGGTTCGCTTGACCGAGGACCCGAGGATGTCAGTCGTCATCGCTGTTTCCTCCTCCTCGGCCCTAGGCCTGCGAGCTCGCGGGCGTTGGCGCCGTGGCGCCCGCCTGCATGGTCCTGGCAGCCTCCCGGATCGCCGCGACGATGTTCTGGTAGCCGGTACAGCGGCAGAAGTTGCCTTCGAGAGCGTGCCGGATCTCGTCGTCCGAGGGGTTGGCGTTCCTCGCAAGAAGGTCCGCAGCGACCATGATCATGCCCGGCGTGCAGAACCCGCATTGGAGTCCGTGCTTCTCCCAGAACGCCTGCTGGAGCGGGTGGTATCCCTCCTCGGGTGCCATCCCCTCGATCGTCGTGATCGTGCTGCCGTCGGCCTGGACCGCGAGCATCGCGCAGGACTTGATGGCCTTGCCGTCGACGTGGACGGTGCACGCGCCGCACTGGCTCGTGTCGCAGCCGACGTGGGTCCCGGTGAGCTCGAAGTCCTCGCGGATCAATTGGACGAGGAGACGCCTGGGTTCGACCTCCGCCTCGCGTCGCTGGCCGTTGACCGTGAGCGTCACGTGCTCGGTCACCAGAGAACCTCCTTCCCCTGTCGGATGAACGATTCCGGTGCGGACAGGTCGCCGAAGCGTGGCTCCTGTCGCGGGGTCCATGTGGCGGTGTGGAGACCTTCCATGCTGGCACTGGCGCGGTCCGGACGCAAGCGCCAATCTCGCGCCGCCGGGCTCAGCCGTCTTCGTTGGCCGGCACGAGGCGGAAGTAGACGCCGACTGCCGAGATGTGCCGCGCGGCGGCCCGATAGATCAGGTTGGCCGGAAAGGGCTGCTGGGCGCGCGTCGCCGCGATGACCGCATCGCGCTCGGGTCCCTTCGGGAGGCGGACGACGTTGAACGCGCTGCCAAGCGCCGACGGCGGGTCGATCCGGACGACGCCAGCGGCTTCGGCATTGCGTGTCCAGGCGGTCTCGCCATTGGGGTGACCGATGTACCACGTCTCGCCCACGCTGAGCAGCGTCACGAGCGCCGTGCGCGAACGGCCGGACCGGCGGCCACTGATCGAGACCTCGATGACGCCGCCGAGGCCGGCCATCTCGTTCGCCCGCCAGGATCGGATGAGCGGGTCGATCAGCCGGAGTCCGCGGTACATGACCCGCAGCCAGAAACGCCAGAAGCGTGAGCCGCGATCGATCGAGGGCGGCTCGGAGGCCGACGGGACGGTCACCCTGGCACCCGCCGTCGCGGCGACGCCGGGATGTAGCGGCCTGCCGCGGCCGACCTGATGTCAATCGCTCGGGGGTCCAGGGCGGCCGCCAGCTCGTCCGGCGAGCTTGTGGCGGCGATACGCGCGGCGTTGCCCAGCGCCCGGACCTTCGCCCCGGCCCGCACCGGGGTGAGGCCCTCGAGCCCGGACGCATTCGCGAGGCCGACGCGGACGAGCCCGCGCCCAGCGGTCGAGGCCGCGTACTGGGCCGCCCAGACGAGCACCTCCGGACCCTCGCCGGCGAGCGGCGACGGGTCGAGCGCGCCGACGACGATTCCCCGATCGCCGGGGGCCTGTGCGATGAGCCGCCAGTTGTCGGGGCCGGCGATGAGGTCGAAGGCATAACTCGAGAACGGCAGATCGAACAGCGCCGCGGCCCCGAGCGAGTCGACGTTGCCGCCTGTCAGCACCAGCGAGAGGTGGATCGCGTCGCCGAGGCCGGCCGTCGCGGCTCGCAGGCCTTCGACGAACCGTTTCCGCTCCTGCTCGCCGTCCCCGATCTCGACGGCGGCCGGCTCCTCGATCTCGACCATCGGACAGCCGGCTTCAGCGAGGGCGGCGATCGCCTCGTGGATGGGTCCGGTGAGGTCCGCCGGGACAGTGGCGCCCGAGTGTCGCGCGAGCGTGTACGGCCCGACCAGAGCTTGCTTCACAGCACGATCGGTCAACGACGCAGCGAAGCGCCAGGCGTCGACGATCGCCGCCGCGTCGTCGGAGACGCGGGCCTCTCGCGCTCCCTGGCCATCGCTGAGCGGCTCGAGCCCGGCGGCCGCCAACTCAGCGATCACCCCGCGAACCATTGCGTCCGGAGAAGTGGCATCGGAGGTCGCGGGATACGCGCCGAGCAGCGTGGCGAACACTGGGACTCCTGGGCGGGTCACCCATCGTAGTCTATCGAGTAGTCTCGGCCGTATGCCAGCCCCCGGTGCCATCCTCGCCGGCCGCTACCGGATCGTCGCGCCACTCGGGGCCGGCGGGATGGCGACAGTTCACCTAGCGCGAGACGAGCGGCTCGATCGCGACGTCGCCGTCAAGGTCTTGCTCCCGAATCACGCCGGCGACTCGATCCTCGCGGCGAGGTTCGAGCGCGAAGCGCGGTCGCTGGCCGCGGCCGCTCATCCCGGCGTCGTTGCCGTGTTCGACGTGGACCCGGGCGACGCGGCCGCGGGCGTCGAGCCGTTCTTCGTCATGGAGCTCTGCCCGGGCGGATCCCTGGCCGATCGTCTCGCCGGCGGCCAGCGGCTGGCGCCGGACGAACTGATCCCGATCCTCATCTCAGTCGCCGACGGACTGGCCGGCCTCCACGCGAGCGGCGTGGTCCACCGCGACGTGAAGCCATCGAACATCCTCCTCGCTCCGTCGCGAGCCAAACTCGCCGATTTTGGTCTTGCCCGGTCCGACGACGCGGCGGAGGGAAGCGATCTCACGGCGCCCGGCACGGCCGTCGGGACGATGGCCTACCTCGCGCCCGACGTGCTGGCCGGCGAAGCGGCCGGGCCGCCCGGTGACATCTACGCCCTCGGGGTCGCCGCGTTCACGGGGTTGACGGGTTCGATGCCGCGTCCGGCGGGCTCGATCGCTGAACTCGTCGCAGCGGGCGGGCAGCCGCCCCCGCTCGTATCTTCGATCGCCCCGGACCTCGGCATGGCCTTCGATGAGCCCGTCGCCGCGGCGCTCGATCCTGATCCAGCGAAGCGCCCCAAGGCCCACTCGTTGGCCGCCTCCCTGACCAGCGCCCTGGGCCGTTGGAGCCGTAGCCGACCCGTCCCGACTCCGGCGGCACCACCTGAATCTGCCGATCAGTTCGCGATCACGGCCGTCGTTCCAATCCCGACGCCCGTGGCGCGGGCAGTCCCGGCGGCCATCCCGACGCCGATGCCGCCGGAAGGGCGGCGCTCGCGACCCAATGCATCCCGGGGCAACCTCGTTGCAGCCGCGGTGATCGGTGGCCTCATCGTGGCGACGTTGGCGCTCGCCGCCAGTCGTGGTCCCGCCTCCGGAGGACCCGGCGCGTCGAGCGTAGCCGCGTCGTCCGCGTCAATCACTTCCCGGTCGGTGCGCCCATCGTTGTCGCCCGCCCCGGCCACGCCGGCGCCGACGGCATCGGTCGCCCGCCGTGCTCTTGTGGCGCTCGACGAGGTCGATGCGGCGATCGCGGCCGCGAAGGGCCAGGGAGGCTTGAAGGGCAAGGACGCAAAGGATATCGAGCGACGTGCCGGCGAAGTCAGGACCCCCCTCGAGAAAGGCGACCTTGATGGAGCGGCCAAGGCGGCAGACGCGCTCGCATCTGCGATCGGGAAGATCGACAAGATCGACGGGGACCAGGCTCGTCGCCTCGATGACGCCGTGGGCGAACTCGTCGCGATCCTCAACGACCGATGACGCTCGCCTGCTCCGCTGGCCGTCTTACATTCCGCTTACGTGCCTGGGCGTACCCCACGATGGCGCCCCGTATCGTCGCGCGAATGACCACTCGGACCGCTAGGCCCCGACCGTGAAGTTGATTCTCGTCGTCGACGACGAACGCCATATCGTCGACCTCCTCCGGCTCTATCTCGAGAAGGAGGGATTCGGCGTCGTCGCCGCTCACGACGGCGAAGAGGCACTCGCTCTCCACGACCGTCACCAGCCCGACCTGGTCGTGCTCGACCTGATGCTGCCGAAGCTCGGCGGGTACGAGGTCTGTCGAGAGTTGCGCCGGCGCGGCGACACGCCGATTCTCATGCTGACCGCCCGGAGCGACGACATCGACGCGATTGTCGGGCTGGAACTCGGCGCCGACGATTACGTCACCAAGCCCTTCAATCCACGGGCCCTCGTCGCCCGGGTCAAGGCGATCCTCCGGCGGACGGAGGCGACATCGCGAGGCGCTCGCCCGATCGAAGTTGGAGAGCTCCGGATCGATCCACGTCGCCGGGAGGCGACCGTCGGCGACCGGAATCTCGAGCTTCGCGCCCGCGAGTTCGATCTCCTCGCGGCCCTGGCCCGCGACCCCGGCGTCGTGCTTACCCGCGACACCCTCCTCGAGGACGTCTGGGGAACCGACTTCCCGGGCGAGACCCGGACCGTCGATGTCCATGTCGCCGAGGTCCGCAAGAAGCTCGCCACGGACGGTCCCCAGATTGAGACGATCCGCGGCCTCGGCTACCGCCTCGTGCCGCCGGGCCGCCAGCGGGTCCCTTCCTCCGGCTCAGAGTCCCGCTGATCGTCGCGTGCGCCCTCGCAGCCTGACCGGCAGGATCGTCGCCGCGTTCGTCATCCTGTCGGTGGCTGGTTGGCTCGCAATCGGGGCGACAACGTTCGTCGTCCTTCGCGAACTCCACGCCGAGTCGACGACGAGCGCCCTCGGCGACGTCGGTCAAACGATCACGTTCCGCTTCCGTACGGCCGCAGCCGATCGCGAGTTGCGGCAGGCGATCAACGACATCCGCAGCGAGGTCGCCGGCAGCGCGAGCACGGTCCACGTGATCCGGGCCAACGGGACGCTGGTCGGAATCGTCGGTGACGGCCCCGATCCGGTCGGCCAGATCGTGATCCCTTCCGGGGCCGGACGGGGGGAGGTCATCGCCGGAGCGATCGACTACAGCGACGGGCTGCCCCACCTCTATGCCGCCGCGGTCCTGACCGCCCCGGGCGCCGGCGGGCCGCGGGCGGTGGTGCTCTCGACGGTGGATCGGTCCGGCGCGAACGCCCTTCGCGATGTGCTCCGATCCCTGCCGATCGTCGTCGTGGTGACGCTCCTCGTCGGCGTGCCGCTGGGAGTGCTCCTGGCACGGTCCGTGACAGGGCCGCTGCACCGCCTGGCGACCGCGACGTCGACGCTGCCGGCGGCCGGTCGCGCGCCGTTCAGTCCCCTTCCAGTCCACGGTCCGACGGAGGTTCGCGAGCTGACCGAGCGCTTCAACGGCATGTCGGCCGAGCTCGACGCGACCCGGGAGCGGGAGATGGAGCTGCTCGCCAATCTCCGCCACGATCTGCGCACGCCGCTGACGGTCATCTCGGGGTTCGCCACCGCCCTCACCGACGGGACCGCGACCGGCGACGACGCAACGCGCGCCGCGCGGGCGATCGCAGAGGAGGCGTCGCGCCTCGAGCGTCTCGTCGCGGAGCTCGGCGCGATCGAGCGGCTGCGGGCCGGAATGGACGGCCTCCATCTGGAGCCGATCGATGCGTCAGAGGCGGTCCGGACCGCCGTCGCGCGGTTCGGCCCGAGCGCCGCCGCAGCCGGCGTGACCCTCGAGCACGACGACCTCGCCCGGCCCGGCCCGATCCTCTCGGTCGACCGGCTCGCCCTCGACCGGATCGTCGCGAACCTCGTCGGCAACGCGATCGCCGCCGCCGGCCCTGGCGGGCACGTCCGGATCTCGGCTCGCGGTGTGGCCGGCGAGGGGGACGAGGCCCCCCATGTGGCATTCAGCGTCACCGACGATGGGCCGGGCTTCCCGCCGGGCGGCGTCGAGCGCGCGTTCGAGCGGTTCTACCGCGGCGATCCGGCCCGGACGGGCCAGGGATCCGGGCTTGGACTTGCGATCGTGCTCGAGCTGGCGCGCGCACACGGCGGCACGGCGCACGCGGAGAACCTCGCCCCACGCGGCGCGCGCGTCAGCGTCGTTCTGCCGGTCGTCCCTCGCATGACGCCGAACCCAACCCGAGATCAGGACTGACCGCTAGCTCCATTTCGACATGCCGATGGACCACCCGGCCGCCAGCCCTGCGATCAGCACGAGGAGGGCGCCGATCATCGCCAGGGGCGAGCCGATGAACCGGGCGGCCAGGGGTCGGGCCGTGCCCGGCTGCCACATCGTTCGGAGCGTCGGGACCATCGTCGGCGGGAAGGCAACGCCGACGAGAATGCCCGCCGCCAGCCCGCCGAGGTGAGCGATGTTGTCGACGAAGCCGAGCGAGAAGCCGATCACGATGTTGATGAGGATCAGGGACCCGATCTGGCTGAGCAGCGCCCGCCCGCGGCGGTCGAGCTGCGGCATGTGGAGGCGGGAGGCCGCAAGGAGCACCCCAAAGAGCCCGAAGATGGCCCCCGACGCCCCGACAGCCCCCG
>JBBSCI010000012.1:0-33724 GCA_038250445.1 Candidatus Limnocylindrales bacterium
GCGAGGCGGCGTTCCAGGTCCTGCACGAACGCGATCGCGGAGCGCGGTGGCGTGTCGCGGCCGTCGAGCAGCGCGTGCAGGCGAACGGATGGAACGCCCCGCAGGGCGGCCAGCTCAACCAACGCCACGAGGTGTCGGTCGTTGGCGTGGACGCCGCCCGGCCCGATCAGGCTGATCATGTGGAGCCGGCCGTTTGGGTTGGCGGCGCGATCGCACGCGGCAACGAGAGCCGGGCGTTCGAAGAAGGAGCGGTCGGCGATCGCTGCGTCAATCCGTGGCAGGTCCTGGAGGACGGGCCGCCCGGCGCCGAGATTGAGATGGCCGACCTCCGAGTTGCCCATCTGGCCGGTGGGCAGCCCGACCGCATCCTCGGATGCTCGCAGCTGCGCGTGGGGCCATCGTTCGAGCAACCCGCGCCAGGTTTGCATCGGCGCGGCGGCGACCGCATCCGCGGCTGGGTCTCGGCCGATCCCGAAGCCGTCGAGGACGACGAGGACGATCGGCCGTGGCCTGCGCTGCGCCCCGGCCGGCGCGACTCGCGGGGGCTCGTCGGTCACAAGGCCTCGGTCACGAGGTCGCGGTCTCCGAGCGGCGTGCGTCGGCCGTCACGCCGGCGCGAGCGACGATCCCGGCCATTTCGTCGGGCTTGAGGGACGCGCCCCCGACGAGGGCACCGTCGATCGACGGCTCGGCGAGAAACTCGGCGATGTTCGCCGCGGTCACGCTGCCGCCATAGAGCACCGGCAGGTCGTCGGCCGCGGCCCAGCCCGCCGACCGGACCGCAGCGCGAATTGCCGCGGCCATCGCCGCGGCATCGGCGCCGCGGGCGTTGCGGCCGGTCCCGATCGCCCAGACCGGTTCATAGGCGATCACGAGGCCGGAGTCGCGCAGCACATCGGGATCGTGACCGTCGAGCGCTCCCGAGAGCTGGGTCGCGACCACCGGCTCCGCGTCGCCCGCTTCGCGCTCGGCGAGCTGCTCGCCGACACAGAGGATCGGGCGGAGGCCGGCCTCGACCGCCCGCCGGAGCTTGCCCGAAATGTGGGCGTCGGTCTCGCCGTGATCACGGCGTCGTTCGCTGTGGCCGACGACGACCCAGCTCGCCAGCCCGACGAGCATCGCCGCGCTGATGTCGCCGGTGTAGGCCCCGGCCAGCTCGTGATGGACGTCCTGGGCGCCGACGGCGATCTCCTCGCCCGCTCCGGTAAGTGCGTCTCGGACGGCGGCGAGGCAGACGAACGGCGGGCAGATGACGCGGACGACGGCAGCCACCCTCGTCCGGGCGGCGATCGTCAGGGCCAGATCGCCGGCGTCCGCCGGCGTGGTGTTCATCTTCCAGTTGGCGGCGATGATGACGGGACGCATTGCACTGATCATGCCAGAGCGCGGCCTGCTTCGGTCGATCGTTTGCGGCGTGGCCGCGCCGGCCCAGCGCGGTGTCCGGCGCCCTCGTCGGGGTGCAGGGCGAGGCGCTCGACACGCTCGAGGGCACGCTGGACCGCCGATCGATGGAGGCCGAGCCGGTCGGCGAGTTCGGCCAGAGTCGCTTCCGGCGTCTCCCTGCGCGCGTCGGCGACGAGGCGAACGACGTATGGCTGCTCGGCGAGGCGGCCGTGGCCGTCGAGCTCGTCGATCGCGGCGATCTGCCGCCCCGCCGCACCAACGGCTCGATGCAGGTTGGCCGACTCCGCGTTCAGGACCCGGTTCAGGTCGCCGCGGAGCGCCCGCGAGACCTGCCGGGCCTCGAGCTCCAGCAGGGCACCGCCGGCCCCGATCCGCCGCAAGAACAGCCCGATCGTGTCGCCGCTCTTCCACGTCACGACGCCGCGACCGCGCCGGAGCCGCCACGAGGCCGGGAGGGCCACGTCGCCGAGACGCTCGGCGAGCGTCGGCGCATCGGCGGGATCAACGACGAACTCGAGATGGGTCCGCCCGCTGGCCAGGCTTAGCGAGCCATGGGTGAGGAAGAGTCCGCGCAGGTAGGCCATCCGGCAGTGGTCGGCCGCGGACTGCCAGTCGAAGGCAGCCTCCGGACCCCCCGGCGGACCACCGGACGCGCCGCGGCCCCTCACCCGGACGCGGGCCAGCCTGATCGCCAGCCGCGCGACTGGTCCCTCCCGGCTCGTCGAGGCGACCCCGAGGCCGACCGCTTCCGCCCGCCGATCGCAGGCGCGCGACGGGTCGACGGCAGCGAGCTCCGCCCGGAGGGCACTGACGAGGTCGCGCCCGGAGCCGCTCAACTCATGCCGTCCGAGCGACGCCCGAGCGACGGCGCGACGTGCTCTCACGCTCGTAGAGCCGGAGGACCGCCGCCGCGAGCCTGGCCGGATCTTGGTGGTGGCCGTTGTCCGGGTCGACGACATCGTCGAGGATGAGCCGCGGCGACGTCGCCATCGACGGCGGCCAGCGAAGGCGAACGGGCTCGGCCGGGTAGTTGTCGGGGACCCTGGCCCCGAAGTGGCTGTTGGCGAGGACGGCGTCGACGATCCCGTCCCCGACATGGGCAGCGAGCGCCTCGACGTGCGCCGCGAGATCGAACCCCGCCGTCTCACCCTGCTGGGTCGCGACGTTGCAGACATACACTCGAAGGGCCCCGGACGCGGCGATCGCGTCGCGGATCTCGGGAAGCATCAGGCTCGGGAGGAGGCTCGTGTAGAGGCTGCCAGGCCCGAGGATGATCAGCTCGGCATCGGCGATGGCGGCGAGGGCATCTTCGGATGCGTGGACGTCGTCGGGCGTCACCCAGGCTCGGACGATCGCCGACGCGGTCGCGATCAGCGACTGGCCGTCGATGACGCTCCCATCGGCCAGTTCGGCATGGAGCGTGAGCGGCGTGGCCGTTGCCGGGAGGACCTGGCCGCGGACGGCCAGGACACGATTCATCTGGCGGACACCCTCCTCGAAGTCGCCGCCCTCGACCGCCGTCATCGCCGCGATCAGCAGATTGCCGACGGCGTGGCCGCCGAGCGGTCCGCCCGCCGCCGGCGCCGGATCCGAGGCGCTGCCAGGGAACCGGTACTGGAGCAGCTCGGTCATGAGCGGCTCGGCGTCGGCGAGGGCAGCGATGCATCGCCGGATGTCGCCGACCGGCGGGATGCCGAGCTCCTCGCGCAGCGCGCCGGACGAGCCGCCGTCGTCGGCAACGGCCACGACTGCCGTGAGATTGCTCGTGTGCTCCTTCAGGCCGCGGAGGAGCGTCGAGAGTCCCGTTCCGCCGCCCAGCGCGACGATCCGGTGACCGCGGGCCAGGAACCGCTTCTGGTAGATCAGTTCGACGAGCGGCCCGTCGTCGGCCGATCGGAACGGGTCGGTCAGCGCCCGCGCCGCGCGGTACGCCCCGATGGCCACGAGGACGAGCCCGACCACCCCGACGACGATGCCGCGAAGCGCGTACGGCAGGAACTGGAGAGTCACCGCGTCGAGCACGACCTGGGCGACGCCGCCCGGCTGGAGGTCGCGCGTGGCCTGGCGGATGAGGTGGGCGACGCCGAGGGCGAGGAGGAGGAGCCCGGCGAAGACCACCGCGAGCCAGCGCTTCACGCCGATCCCGGGCGTCAGCCAGCGGCGCAGGTTGTGGCCGGCCAACGGGATCACGAGTCAGGCCCGCTCGAGCTCACGAGTCAGGCCCGCTCGAGCTCACGATGGAACACCGCCACCGAACCGACATCCTCCTCCCGCAGCCACTTTGCGAGCTCCTCGGCGAGGGCGATGGAGCGGTGGTAGCCGCCGGTGCAGCCAAGGGCGATCGTCAGCCTCGTCTTGCCCTCATCGACGTAGGCCGGCACCGCGAAGGACAGGAATTCGCGGAGGTAGCGCAGGAACTCGACGGCAACCGGCTGAGCGAGCACGTAGTCGCGGACCGCCTCCGTGAGACCCGACAGCTGACGCAAGCCCTCGACGTAGTACGGGTTCTGCATGAACCGGACGTCGAACACGAGGTCCGCTTCGAGCGGGACGCCGTACTTGAAGCCGAAGCTGATCAGCTGGATCGCGAGCCGGTCGGGATCGGCGGCGTCGCCGAGTCGGGCGAAGATCCGCTCGCGTAGCTCCCGAAGGGAGAGGTCGGACGTGTCGATGACCACGTCGGCCTCGGTCCGAACGGGATCGAGCATTCGCCGTTCCTGGACGATCGAGCTCGCGATCCCGCGCTGGTCTGCCAGCGGATGGCGGTGGCGCGTCTCGGAGAAACGCCGGATGAGCACCTCGTCGCGCGCCTCCAGGAAGAAGACCTGCGGGCGGATGCCTCGGCCCTCGAGCGCCCCGCGCATGGCCCCGAACGCGAGCGGCGCGTCGCCGGCCCGGACGTCGAGGACGATCGCCACCTTGTCGAAGCGCTCCGGGTCATCCGAAACGAGCTCGGCGAGATCGGGCAGGAGCTCGCCCGGCAGGTTGTCGACGACGGTGTAGCCGAGATCCTCGAACAGTTTTGCCGCCGCGGTCTTGCCGCCTCCGGACAGGCCCGTCACGATCGCGACGTGCTGCTCCGAGGCGGTCCCCGGGGCAGGATTGGAGGGCGAGTCGGCGTCCGCGGACGAGTCACGCTCCTCGTCGGGTGACCGTCGGGCATTGGCCATGAGATCAGTCTAGCGCCGGGGCGATCACCGTCCCGAGCGAGCAATGAACAGGGTCGTCAGCTCGAAGAGCGCGTACATCGTCGCGCCCAGCACGAACGGGCTGACGAGGTCGCCGCCTGGTGTCGCGACCGCGGCGAAGATCGTGATGCCGAGGATCACGTAACGACGCGCGGCACGCAGCCGCGCCGACGTCACGATCCGGACCTTCGACAGGGCAACGAGCAGGATCGGGAACTCCATCACGATCCCGAATCCCAGGAACAGCGTCGTCACGAAGTCGAAGTACGGACCGGCTGCCAGCTGGTTGGCGAAGACGCCCGTCCCGAAGCTCAACAGGAAGGCCATCGCGTACGGCAGCACGAAATAGGCGAGGCCCACGCCGCCGCCGAAGAACAGCAGCGCGAGCGGAATCCACGGTCGAATGCCCCGGCGCTCGGCGGCCGTCAGGCCCGGCGCGACGAATGCCCAGAGCTGGTAGAGCAGGACCGGCATCGCCAGGACGACCCCGGTCACGAGCGCGACCCGCAGCGTGATCGCGAACGCGTCGCCGGGACCGAGATTCAGCAGCCTTCCGCCGGCTGGTCGCGCCAGGACCTCGAGGATGGGCGTCGAAAAGTAGAAGCCGACAACGCTCCCGACGGCGATCGCGAGGATCGACTTGGCGAGCCGGCTCCGAAGCTCGCCGAGGTGGTCGACTAGGGACATGACCTTCTCGGCCTCGGGCGTGGTCGCATCCGGGCTGGGAGCGGGCGATGGAAGTCCCCCTTGGCCGCCGCCCTCACGCAGCGCGTCGGCGTCGGTCATGTCAGCGGAACGAGCGCCAGTCTAGTGGGACTCGGTCGTGGCTTCGGTCGACGCGGGCTGGGTTGCGACTGGCGGTGCGGCCGGGATCTCCAACGCCGAAGCAGGCGGCACGGCCGGAACCGGGGTCGCAGGTGCGGCCGGGGCCGACGCGAGCGAATTCTGGGCCGGGGTGGTGGGTGCGGGCGCGGCCGAGCTGAGGGCATTCGGCATTGGCAGCGGCGAGGTATCGACCTTGACCGCTTCCTGGACGTCGGACGAGGCCTTGCGGAACTCGCGGATGCTCTTGCCGACGGCCGAGGCGACGTCCGGCAGCTTGCCGGGGCCAAGGATCAGCAGGGCGATGACGAGGATGACGATCCATTCGAATCCGGACGGGAGAGGCATATTGAAACAGCTCCAGGAGCGACGAAATCGATCAGATGTTCGGCTGGCGGACGTGCCGTCGCTCGGCGGCTAGGGTAGCACAGGGAGCCGTTTGGACCAGTGGCGGGCCGCCTCGCTGATGGCCTCGCCGACGTCGCCGCCAGTTCCGGATCGGGCGGCGGCGATGCCCCGCGACACGTTCACGAGCAAGCCGCCACCGTGGGCCGCACCGGCCGGCTCCGCCGTCGCCGGGCCATGCTCGAGGGCCGTCGCCACATCCCCGCCCTGGGCTCCCACGCCCGGGACCAGGAACGCCAGGCCCGGCACGACCGCCCGGATCGCGGCGAGCTCGGTTGGCGCGGTCGCGCCGACGACGAGCCCGACTGTCCCGCCGGGTCCCCACCGACCGGCTCGGCGGGCGACCCTCGCGTAGAGCGGCTCGGCGGGAGCGGCGGGCTCTCCATCACGTGCAGGTGCCGACGACACCACGAGCGACTGGAGCTCGGCCGCTCCAGGATTCGACGTGCGGCATAGGACGTAGGCGAACCGATCAAGGCGCTCGAGAAGCGGCCCGATCGCCTCACCGCCGAGGTACGGGCTGACCGTGACGGCGTCCGCGCCGAGTGCGTCGAAGAGTGCGGTTGCCTGACGCGCCGCCGTCGTCCCGATGTCGCCTCGCTTCGCGTCCACGATGACCGGCACGTCGCCGGGAATCGTCGCCCGGAGCCGTTCGAGGACCGCAAGACCGCGGGAGCCGTAGGCCTCGAAGAACGCGAGGTTCGGCTTGACCGCGGCGGCGAACGGGAGGGCCGCCTCCAGGACGAGCCGCGCGAAGACTTCGATGCCGACCAGATCCGGGCTGAAGCCCTCCGGCAGGCTCGCGGGTTCCGGATCGATGCCCACGCAGAGCACCGTCCCGGTTGCCGTGGAGCGGCGCGCCAGTCGATCGAGATACGAGTCTCCGCGGGTGGCGCCGGCGAGCGGCCCGGACGTCGCCGGCTCCAAGGTCACGGCGCGGCCAACCCGGAAGCAGACGATCCCGGCGCGGTGCCGCTCCCGGAACCGTTCGGGATGGCCGTCTGGCTGGGCTTCGGCAGGTCTGAGGCCGGGATGAACCAGCCCGGCCGCGACGCGGCGTCAAGTCCGGAGACCTCTGTCAGCGGGATCGTATCGCCGACGGTCCAACTGCCCGCCTGGCCAGTGAGTTTTGCCATCTGGAGGTCGACGATCGTGCCGTTGAGGCGAAGAAAGGCGATGGCATCTCCCGCCGGCGACCACGCCGGCGAGAAGGAGCTGCCGTCGTTCGTCACCCGGAGGAGTTCCGCGCCGGTCGTCCCATCGAGGATGACGATGTCGGTTCCGAAGCTGTCGGTCCTGGTAGCGGCGATATAGCGATTGTCCGGGGACGGAGACGGCGCCAGGTAGCCCGGCCCGGTCACCGTGAACGTCTTCTGGTTCACCGGGTTGTACTTGATGATCTGGGGGGCGCCGCGGGTGCCGTCGCGGCCGTTCTTGACGAGCAGGAGATAGCTCCCGTCCCGCATCCAGACGGGGTCCTGGTGGCCGAGGCCCGATGCTGTTGCGAGCTTGAGCTTCGAGAACTTCTTGGTCTTGGTGTCATAGAACTGGGCGACGACGTCGTTCTGTGTCGGATCCGTCCCGTCGGAGATGACGGCGATGGTGTGCCCGTCCGGCGAGAGCACCGGCTCGCGCATCCAGAAGAAGAAGAGCGACTTGCCGTTCTTGACCCGACCGCCGACGATCCCCTCCGGGTCACCGGACCCGTCCGACTTGACACGCACGAGCGCGGGCGTCGCGAGGTCGTACCAGTTGAGCCGGCCGTTGACGGGGAAAAGGCCGCGACCGGGGACCTGACGGATGAAGTAGATCCAGGCGCCGTCCGGCGAGAAGCTCGGCATCGAATCGAGGCCGGAATCGGTCACCTGGCGGGCGTCCTTGCCGGTCTGGACCCAGATGTTGCCGGCCTTCGCGTAGACGATCGAGCCCAGGAACGTCACTTCTGGCTCGACGATCACGACGTTCGATGGAGTCGCGGTCCGGTTCGGGCCCGGCTGGTTGCCGTTGCCCGACGAGCCGTTGCGGAACGGGATCTGGCCGTTGAGCAGCGTGAAGGTCATCGCGGCCACAACGATCAGGGCGATGACGGCCACGATCGGTGCGACGTAGCCGCGGGCCGGCCCAAGGCCGTACGGGTCGCCCGTTCCGCGGACGGTGCCCGGTCGACGCGTCACAGCGGTGCTCCGGCGAGGACGATCCGTTCGCCAGAGGTCCCGCTGCCTGCCGGGAAGCCGCCAACGACGGCGATGCCGAGGATTGCGGCCGCTTCAACATGGCTTCCGGACGTGGCGACGTCACGGATCTCCAGCTGGAGCGATTCGAATCCCCCGAAGCGGCGGCTCGTCAGCCTGCCGACGACGTCGACGCGGTCGCCTTCGTTCACGGTCGTCGCAAGGTCCGGCCGGCCGAACGCGATTCCGTCGAGAACGTCGAGCTCGCGCCGCAGCGTCAGCTGGCTATGGCCCCCTGCCGCCTCGCGGCTTCGCGTCACGGTCAGGCCGAGGACCGCGACGAGCGGCTCGGGATTGCCGGCGCCGCATGGCGCGAGTCGAGCGAGGCTTCGGTGGAGCGCGTAGTCGACGGCGGGCGCCGGGACCGCGATGTCGATTGCCATGGTCTGGCGCGGATCAGGCGGACTGCTGATCGCCGCGATCGCGGTGAACCGTTCGACGAACGCCGGCCAATCCTCGGTCGCGATCTCGAATCCCGCTGCGCCGGCGTGGCCGCCATGGCGGACGAAGAGATCTGCGCAGGCCTCCAGCGCGGCTCCAAGATCGAGGCTGCCGTCGCTCCGGCACGACGCGCGGATGACCGGTCCGAGCTCGGCTCCGACGACGGCCGGGCGGCCGAAATCTTCGACGAGCTTCGACGCCACGAGCCCGACGATCCCGACCGGCCAGGGCCCCCGAACGATCGTCGCCGGGGCGTCGGGCCGGAGCGCCCGCGCGGTTGTGGCGGCGCGCTCCGGCTCCGTCGCAGCAGTGGCATCCGCGGCGGCCTCTGTGCCGCTCACCCCCGCGGCGAGCGACGCGCGGGCTTCGCCGATCGCCTGCTTCGTCATGTCCCGCCGGCTGAGGTTCGCTCTCTCGAGCTCCGCGGCAAGAGCAGCGGCCTCCGCGGGGTCCTCCGCCAGGAGCAGTCGCGCTGCGACGAGCGCCTCGCCAACGCGTCCCGCGGCGTTGATCCGCGGCGCGAGGGCGAACGAGATCGTCTCCATGTCGATGGCCGTGGCTGCAACGCCGGCCGCCGCCAGGAGCGCGACAATGCCCGGCCGGGGCTCCCTTCTGAGGCGCTCGAGGCCGAGCCTGACGATGGCCCGGGTCTCGCCGAGGATCGGAACGACGTCGGCGACGCTGCCGATCGTCGCGAGGTCCGTAAGGGCAAGGGCGGCCTCCGGGCCATCAGACTCGCCGGACAGGAGGAGCTGGGCCAGCTTGAAGGCGACGCCGCTCCCCGCCAACCGCCGCTCGGGGTAGCGGCTATCCGCCCGCTGCGGGTTGACGATCGCAACGGCGATCGGAAGGACGGGCGGCACGCGGTGGTGGTCCGTCACGAGAACGTCGATCCCCTGGGCCTGAGCCTCGGCGATCTCGGGCAGGCTCGTCGTCCCGCAGTCGACGGTCACGATCACCGACGCGCCAGCCTCTCGTGCGGCAGCGACCGCCGGGAGCGACAGGCCGTGGCCTTCGTCCAGCCTGCTCGGGACGTACGGGATGACCACGAGGCCGAGACGACGCAGGGCAATCGTGAGGATCGCGAGCCCGGTCAACCCGTCGGCATCGAAGTCGCCAAAGACGAGGATCCGTTCACCGGCCGCCCGGGCCCGAACGATACGGGCCGCGAATGCCTCGGCATCCGGCAGCAGGCGAGGATCGTGGAGCGCCTCGAGCGGATCGGCAAAGAAGTCGTCGAACGCAGGCCCGTCGAGCAGCCCGCGACGGGCCAGCAGGCCGGCAACGCGCTCGTCGAGGCCGTGACGTTCCCCCGCCTCGCGGACGACGGGATCGATGGCGATCGCCTCAGGGAACAGCCAGCGGTAGCGAGGCTCGATCACGGTGTCAGGATGCCACGCGCCACTTCACCGTGGCTGCACCGGTCAGGAAGCCGCGCGTCGGGTCCGCGGGGCACGCGTCGAGACGGCCCGCCCTCGGCGGCGGTCGTCCCATTCCTGCCAGACGACCAGGATCGGCGCGGCGTTGAAGATCGACGAGTACGTCCCGGAAATGATCCCGAGGAGCAGCGCGAGGACGAAGTTCTGGATCGCCGATCCGCCGAACAGGTAGAGCGACAACAGGGTCAGGACGACGGTGAAGCTCGTCATGATCGAGCGGGCGAAGGTCTGGAGGATCGAGTGGTTCACGACCTCCGCGAATGGCTCGCCCGCGTGGCGTGCCCGGTTCTCGCGGATCCGGTCGAACACGACGATCGTGTCGTGGACGCTGAATCCGATGACCGTGAGCATCGCCGTCACGAACAGCGCGTCGACCTCAACGTGGAAGAACGTCCCGAGGATCGCGAACACGCCGACGACGACGATGACGTCGTGGACGAGGGCGACGAGGGCCGTCACACCGAACTTCACGTCCCGGAACCGGTAGGTGATCCAGAGCAGGATCCCGAGCGCGCCGACGACAATCAGGATGAGGGCCTGCTGGATGAGGTCAGAGCTCACGACCGGGCCGATCGTCGTCAGCGACCGCTGCGATTCGATGGGGCCGAGCGCCGCCTGGAGCACGACGACCATTTCGCCGAGCCGACCATCCGTCGGCAGATTCGTGTCGCCCGTGGCGGCCGACGGTGACGGCGATGGCGAGACCCCCGGAGAGACGCTCGGCGACGGGCTGGCGCTGGGCGACGGGCTCGGCGAGGGCGAGGGGCTCGGGGTCGCCGATGGCGACGGGCTGGGGCTGGGGCTCGAGCTCGAGCTCGGCGCCGTCGAGCCAGACGGCGAGGGCGAGGACGCCGACGCCGACGGCGACGGCGAGGGCGAGGCCGATGAGCTGGCACCCGCGCTGCCGCTCGCGCTCGCCGAGGGGGCGAGCGTCGGGACGGGCGTCGGAGTTGGAGCGGGCGGGCGGAGGCCGATCGGCTCCGTTTTGATCTCGAAGAAGCCGTCGCCCGTCGAGATGACCGCAGCCTCGAGGCCCTTCGACGCGAAGACGGCCCGGATCTGCTCACCGGTGACGGCCGGATCCTTGAACCGGATCTCCCACTTCGTGCCGCCGGTGTAGTCGATCGTGAACTGGATTCCCGCGTCCTTGCTGGCCAGCGGGGCGATGAAAATGAAGAACAGACCGGGAAGCGTGACGAGCGCCGAGATCAGGAAGTACCAGCGGCGCTTCCCGATGATGTCAAACACGTGAGCGAGCCTCACGGCGCAGGCTCGGCCGGCCGCCCGGGCCGCGGGCGACAAACTCCTCCTCGGTCACCCCGTAGAGGAACGCCCGACGCGCCCAATCCTGGGTCACGACGACGCGCAGAATCGAGCGGGTCACCGTGATCGCGCTGAACATCGAGACGAGGACGCCGATGATGAGGACGAGCGCGAAACCGCGGATCACGGACGAGCCGAACAGGTAGAGGATCGTCGCCGTGATCAGGCTCGACACGTTCGAGTCAAGGATCGAGTTCCAGGCTCGTCCGAAGCCGGCCTCGACGGCCGACGGCAGTGACTTGCCGAGCCGCATCTCCTCTTTCATCCGCTCGAAGATGAGGATGTTCGCGTCGACTGCCATGCCGATCGAGAGCACGAAGCCCGCTACCCCAGCGAGCGTCAATGTCACCGGGATCAGGCGGAACAAGGCCAAAACCACGAGCGTGTAGTAGATGAGCGCGAAACTGGCGATCAGTCCGGGCAGCCGGTAATAGATGAGCATGAACACGATCACGAGCCCGATCCCGATCGCGCCGGCCATCAGGCTTCTGTCGAGGAACTGGGCGCCGAGGGTGGCCGAGATCTCATTGCTCGAGAGCTCCTGGATCGGGAACGGGAGCGAGCCGAACTGGAGGACCGTGACGAGCTCCTGGGCCTGCTTGAGCGGGTAGCCGCCGATCGTGCTTTCCTGCGAGATCTGGACGTTGCCACCGGTGATGGCCGACTTGATGACCGGGGCCGAGATCACGCGCGAGTCGAGAACGATCGCGAAGTATTCGTCCACGTGAGCGGCCGTGTAGTCCTCGAAAAGCTTTGCGCCCTTCTCCTTGAGCACGAAGTTCACCACCCGGCCGCCGCTTCGGCCGTCCTGGCCGATCGTCGCGCTCGCGAGCTCCTCGCCGCTGAAGAGAGGCGGGAACTCCTTGAGATCGATCGTCTCGCCGGCCGATTTCTGGACCGTGCCGAGCGGCACGAAGTCGAGGCGCCCGGTCTGGCCAACGAGCTGGCGGATGGCATTCGGGTCGGAAGCGCCCGGCAGCTCGACGACGATCCGGTCCGTCCCCTGGGTGGTGATCACGGGCTCCGAGACGCCGGTCGAGTTCACGCGCCGCTCGATGATCTGGCGGATGACCTCGAGGTCCTCGGGCCGCGGGATCTTGTCGCCGACCTGTTGAGCCTGGTACTCGACGCGGACGCCGCCGCGGAGGTCGAGGCCGAGCTTTGTTTCGAGCAGTCGGCCGTCGGCTGACGTGCTATCGGGCACGTGGATGCCCGGGACGAGGTCGATGATCAGGGCGAGGACGCCGATGATGAGAATGAGGACGGGACCGGCTTTGCGCATCGACGGCGGATGATACAGGGAACTGGATCTGGACGAGGTCGAGTGTGAAGCGCTACGCCTCGAGTGTTTCCTTGATCCTCGCCGCCAGCGACGGCCCGATCCCGGGCACGGCCGCGATCTGCTCGACGGGTGCCTCGCGGACCCGCTTCGCCGAGCCGAACACGCGCAGCAGCGCCCGGCGGCGCTTCGGCCCGACACCGGGCAGGTCGTCGAACGCGGAGTGGACCTGGCGTTTCGCTCGCAGGTCGCGGTGGTACGTGATCGCGAATCGGTGGGCCTCGTCCCGGAGCCGCTGGATCATGTAGAGAGCGCTCGACGTCGGCGGCAGGACGATGGGATCGGATGACCCGGGCAGGAACAGCTCCTCGCGCTCCTTGGCCAGGCCGGCGACCGGCCGGTCGTGGAATCCCAGCTCGTCGAGGACCTCCTTCGCCGCGGCGACCTGGCCCTTGCCGCCGTCGATGATCACGAGGTCGGGCATCGCCCAGCGAAGCTCCTCGGCCGTCCCTTCCTCACCGGATCGCGCCCGGCGGAAGCGGCGGCGGAGCACCTCCTGGTGGCTGGCGAAGTCGTTCGCCCCGACGACGGTCTTGATCTGGAATCGTCGGTACTCGCCGGTCCGCGGCTTGCCCTCCTCGAAGACGACCATGCTCCCGACCGACTGGGCGCCCTGGAAGTTCGAGATGTCGTAACACTCGATCCGCATCGGCGGGCCCGGCAACCCAAGCGCCTCCGCGAGCTCCTCGAGGGCAACCAGCGTCTTGCCCTGGTCGGCCAGCCAGCGGGCCTGCTCCCGCGCCAGGGTCTCGGCCGCGTTCTGCGTCGCGAGGGCCATCAGCTCGCGCTTCTCGCCTCGCTGGGGAACCAGGAGGCGAACGGGCCCTTCGCGGCGGGACGAGAGGAAGGCCTCGAGATCCGCCGACTCGGGCAGCGCGAACGGGACGAGGACCTGAGGCGGGATCGACGTCGCCCTGGCGTAGTACTGGTCGAGGAAGCTCGAGAGCACCTCCTGGTCGGGCGCATCATGCGCGGCGTCGAGGAGGAATACGTCGCGGCCGAGCAGCGATCCGTTCCGGATCGCGAACAACTGGATCGCCGCCTGGTTATCCTGCCGGGCGAGTCCGACAAGGTCGAGCTGGGTCCGGCGGAACGCGGCCATCTTCTGACTTTCCATCGTCCGCTCGATCGCCCGGATCTTGTCGCGCAGGCCGGCAGCCTGCTCGTAGTCCGTCCGCTGCGATGCGGCCTGCATCTCCGTTGTCAGGGCCTTGACGACGGTTTCCTGGCGGCCCTCGAGGAAGAGCTCGATCTGGTCGATCTGGGCCCGGTAGTCGGGCTTCGACACCGCCTCGATGCAGGGGCCCTGGCAGCGCTTGATGTGGTACAGCAGGCACGGCCGCTGGAGGGCCCGCTCTCCGTCCTTGATGTCGATCGTGCACGTCCGGAACGGGAACAGCCGGCGAACGAGGTTCATCGATTCGTCAACGCTGCTGGCCGACGCGTACGGCCCGAAGTAGCGACTGCCGTCATCCACGAGTTTCCGCGTCCGCTCCACCCGTGGGAAGTCGTCGGCCATCGTGATCTTGATGTACGGGTAGCTCTTGTCGTCCTTGAGGCGGACGTTGAAGCGCGGCCGATAGCGCTTGATGAGGTTCGCCTCGAGGAGGAGCGCCTCACTGACCGAGTCGGTGATCGTGTACTCGACGTCCGCGATCCGGTGGATGACCGCGCGAATCCGGTGGCCTTCCAGCGGCCCTGTGGCGGCCTTCTGCCAGTAGCTGCGAACCCGCTGGCGAAGGCTCTGGGCCTTGCCGACGTAGACGACCTCCCCGCGCGCGTCGCGCATGAGGTAGACACCCGGCTTGTCGGGTAGTTTGGCGAGGGTGGCCTGGAGCTCTGGGGTCACGCCTCCGATGCTATGGCACCCGCGCCGAACGTGAAAGAACCGGCCCGGCGGGCCGGTTCTTTCGATCTTGGACGCGCCCGCGGTGGGCGGTTATGGACCGATGACGCGCCCATCGACGACGGGGTCGACGGGCGAATGCGCGGTGATGTAATCGATCGTGACCTGGAGGAGATCGTCGCCCGGCTGGGCGACGTTCGTGCCGCTGGCGAAGATCGTGTAGCCATCGCCGCCGCCGAACATGAAGTCGTTGGTGACGATCCGGATCGAGTCCGTCGGACCGATCGGTGTGAGCGTTCCACCTACGCCGTTAGGCGCTTTCCACATCGCGTCGACCACAGGGGTCGTGCCGGTGCAGTGGAACGTGACCTTCAGGCCCGAGACCTGTGGGAATCGGCCTGTTCCTCCCGCGAACGCCGGATCGCAGAACGGTGTGAAGCCGTTGAGGAACGCCGTCTGGAGCTGCGCGCCGGTCAGCGTCAGGATCGTCGACCGGTTGCCGAACGGCAACACGGCGAACACCTCACCCCAAGTGATCTCACCCGGTTGCTCCCCGGCGCTCGGGGGCGTGAAGACCAGGTTGGCACGGAGACCACCGGAATTCGTGTAGGCGGCGTCAACGCCGGGATACTTCAGCCGCATCGAGTCGGCCACCATGTTCCCCATTTCCGACTCGTGGAGCCGATCCGGGGCCCGGGTGATGTCGTTGAGCTGGGTACCAATCACCTTGTTCCGCAGGACCGCGGTCTGGGCGTTGGCGTCGGCGACGATCGCCGCAACATCGGCCCGCGGTGCGACGCCGACGTCCTTGGCAACGCGAGTCGCCCCGCCGGCCCACTGGACGTCGCCGTCCTCGACCATCAGTTGCAGGACCGAATAGCTCGTTCCCGCGTTGATTCCCTCGGTGACGAGGATGTGGCCCTGCATGAGGTTGGAGACGCGATGGGTGTGCCCGACGATCATCGCGTCGACCGTCGTGCCCTGGAGGGCGTCAGCGATCTGGAGGATCGGGCCCTCCCACGGGACCCCGGCGCTGTTGCCGACGGTATTTCGACCGAGGTTCGTTCCCTGGTGGATCACGACTATCTGGACCTTCACGCCCTTCTTCCGCAGGCGCTCCGATTCGGCCTGGATCCGCGATGCCTCGGCCAGGAACGTCAGCCCGGCCGTTGCTCCGGCGGAGACAAGCTCCGGCGTGTTCTGGAGCTCGGCGCCGATGACGCCGATCTTGACGCCGTTGATCCGGAAGACGACCGATGGCGTGACCCAGTCGGGAGCCTTGCCGGTGGCCGTCTCGATGATATTCGTGGCCAGGAACGGGAAGTTGGCGCGCTCCTGTTGCATGAGGAGGCGGGCCACGCCGTAGTCGAACTCGTGGTTGCCGTATGACGTCGCGTCGAGGCCCCAGGCGTTCTCGACATCGATGGCGGGCTTGTCCTCGAGGAGCAGGGAGTTCGGCGGTGATGCACCGACGTTGTCGCCCGCGGCGAGGATCAGACCCGGTCCGGGCAAAGACGACAGCTCCTCATCGAACATCGTCGCGAGGAACGAGGCTCCGCCGACCGGCGCGTTGATCCCGTCATAGGCCAACGTCGTCGGATCGAGCTGGCCGTGGAAGTCGTTCAGCCCTACGATCGAGATCGGCTTGACGTCCCGGCTGTGCTCGACGATCTCGAGCAGGACGCGGCCCTGGCTCTGCTGCGGCTCGGGTACGCCGAGCAGATACGCGAGCGTCGGCGCGAGGTCGATCGAGCGCGCCTTGACCCGTTCCTTGTCGATGGCCTTGCCGCCGGCGAGGAACGTCGCCCGCATGTTGATATTGGCCTTGAAATCCTGGACGTCCGGGACGTAGCCGTGCTGTCCGAAGAAGTGTGATGCCGCGACAAGCTGGCCCGGCGTCTCGGCGTCGTACTGGTACGGCGGGAACGCGAAGGCGACGACGTCGCCGGTCCGGGTGGGATGGGCCATGTCGCTCGTGGTGCCCGGACCGTTCGGGATGTAGCGGGCTTCGGCCTTCGTGAATACCCGATCGATCATCTTCCAGCCCTCGGGCTGGCCATCGTGGGTCCAGTCGTTCGGGTCTGTCAGGCCGAGGAATTTCGCCCTGATCGCGGTCACGGTCGCGGCCACATCGGCCGCGGCCACCTGGGTGAAGCCTCCGCCGGCGGGATCTCGTCCGGCCACGTTTAGGTAGATCTGAGCGGCTCCGCCTGCCCAGCAGACCTTCGCCTTCCCGATCGTCTCACCTGTTGCCGGCCGGCAGTTCGACGTCTGCGGCTTGGACAGGAGCCCAAGCTCGACGAGCGGCTGGCTCGCGTCGATCGCAAGGAACTGCGGGGCGAATCCGTGGTCGGATGACACGAACGTCGTCGGGTCACGACCGAGCAGGCCCCGGGCAATGGTCAGCGTTTCGTCCGCTTCCTGGTATGCGGTTCGAAGGAACGTTTCGCGCTGGGCGACACGACCGTCGGCGACGCCGTTCAAGTCGACATCGTCGTACGCAGGGTTATTCGCTCCACCGGGCAGCTTCGGCGAGACGAGCCCGAGGAACTGGTGCTGGAACTCGTCGGTCGTCGGCATCCCGACCAGGAGGAGGTCTGGCTTGTATTTCTTCGCGACGTACTTGAGCATCGGGATGTGGCCCGTGGCCCAGTAGAGGCCCTGCTCGACGTATGTCTCCTCGCTGGTGACGCCGGCCTCGAGGATCGCGAAGTCGGCCGCGGTCGACGTCGGGAACTTCTGGGCGAGGAACTCCGCGAAGTCGCCGGTGAAGCCCGGCTCGCTGAATCCGGGCCACGTCGCGAGCGCGCGGCTGACGGACGTGTGGAAGAGACGAACCCTGGACAGGTCGCCGGTCAGCTCCTCGACCTTGACCAGCATGCCGGCGGTCAGGCCGGCGGACGTACCGCCGACGATCTTGACCTTGACATCCGCGGTCTGGCCCTTCTTGAGAATCCCGACCGTGTCAGCGGCGTCCTTTGTCCGCGAGAAGAGGACCTTGTCGTAGTTCGTCGTGTTGTCATTCGTGCTGTCGAAGATCCAGGCGTTCAGCCCGTACTTGTCAGTGCCGAAGTCAAGGACGCGCAGGCGCATCTCCATCGCCGGGCCGTAGGTCGCCGGCAGGGCACCGGTCCAACCCGCCGCCGGGGAAGGCGCGGCAGCCGGGAAGGGCGCCTGGCCCGCGTATCCGGCCGGGTGATCGAACTGGAGTCCGAACGCGGCGATGAACGGGGCGTCGTCGAACAGCGCATGGCCGGCACTGCCGATGAAGTTCGTCGCGACACCGCGTCCCGAGAAGAACGCCTGGAAGTCGATCGTCGGGCCCTGGATCGTCGCGTTTCGGCCGCCCACCCACTCCACCTGGGCGACCTTGAGGCCGCCACGTTCGGCGGACTGGGCGATCGATTCCGCCTGGAGGACGCCGGGATCAAACGCCGAGGTCCGATTGGCGAACGGTTGCCCGTTGACGTGGAACGTGTTGTTGGTCGAGCCGTGGACGCCCGGCCATGCACCGGTCGCCAGGGTGTACCAGCCGGCGCCAGTGTTCGGCGGAGCCTCGGTCAGGAGGCCGCCGCCGGTCGCCGCCGTGCCGTGCCTGAGGAACCCGCGCATCGTCGGCATGAGGCCCCGATCTGCGTATTTCTCGACAAGGTCCTGGCGCATGCCATCGGCAACGAAGAAGACGGCCTTGTCGGTCGGCGCGCCGTGGTCGCGGTCACGTGAATGGTCCACCCCCGGGGCGGCCGCAGCGGGCGCCGCGAGCAGGCCGGAGATGAGCGCTACAAGGCTCAACAGGACGATGGGTCGGATGCGGACGTGCGACGTCACTTTGATCTCCTCCTCGACGAACTGGGGCACTCGTTGGTCGGGATCGGGCGCGGCAGAGGCGGCGGGTCGAGGCAATGGCTGGGGTCACATCCTCCCTGGACCGCACACTGCCACTCTGGACGGCAAACGATAACGCCCCATCAACGGTCCTGCCATCGCTTCGTCAACGGCTCGCCGCGAGCGACGAACGGAGGTCAGAGGGTGCGGTGCCAGTGCGCACCGTTTGTTGACGTAAGCGGCTGGTGAGCCGGCGCCGCGATGATCCGCTCATGGTCGAGACACTTCACCCTGCAGTTGCTGAGCGGCTCGCCCGCCTTGCTGCCGACCAGCGCGGCGCCGCGATCGCGCCGCCCGGACCGATCCTCTGCGTCGCCCCGGCCGGCAGCGGCAAGACGACGACCCTCGTGGCTCGCGTGGCGTGGTTGATCGCTTCTGGCGCGGCGACCACCGGTGAGATCGCGGCGATCACATTCAACAAGCGGGCGGCGGAGGAGCTCCGTGATCGACTGACGGCGGCGCTCGCGCCGCTCGACGTTCCGGCCGAGGAGGTCCGCGTCCGGACGTTCCATGCACTCGGGCTCGAGATCCTCCGCGACGCCGGCCAGGCGGTCGAGCCGCTCGTCGATAGGATGGCGATCCTGCGTCGGGTCGCGCCAGACGCGGGACCGGCCAGGTGGCGGGCGCTCGACACCGCGATTTCGCGCCTCAAGCTCGACATGGGCGTCGAAGCGGCCGAGGTCGCCGCCGACGCCGAGGCAGGCCCGATCGCCCGGATGTTCGTCGCGTACGAGGCGGCGATCGCCGAGAGCGGCGGGCTCGACTTCGACGACCTTGTGGCGCGAGCGCTGCGCATCCTCGAGGCCGACGCCTTCCTCCTCGAACGCTGGCGCGGCCGCTGCGCGCATCTCCTTGTCGACGAGGCGCAGGATCTCGATCGGGCTCAGCTCCGGATGGCCCTGCTCCTCGCGGCGCCGGCCAACCGGGCCTTCTTCGTCGGCGACGACGATCAATCGATCTATGGCTGGCGGCTCGCCGACGTCCGCCGCGTCTTGTCCCTCGACGAGATGCTGCCCGGGCTGCAGCGGGTCGATCTCGAAGTCAACTATCGATGCCCTTCGACTGTCGTGGCCCGGGCTGTCCGCCTCGTCGAACACAACCGCGAGCGCTTCGCCAAGGTCATCCGGGCGGGACCGGCAGCAGTCGGCCCGCTCGTCCTTGCACCGGACTCCTCGGACGAGACCCTTCGCATCGGCCGGATCTTCGACCACTGGCCCGCCGACGGCGCGACCCAGGCGATCCTCGCCCGGACGAACCGTGAACTGCTGCCGGCGATCTCCGTCGCGCTCGATCGGCGGATTCCGTTCCGACCGCCGGCGATCGAGCTCCTTGTCACTTCGCCGCTCGTCGATGCTGTTCTTGACGAAGCCGACACGACCACCGATCCGACCCTGCCCGTCCTGGTCCGGCTCGAGGTCATCCGGGCCCGCTGGGGCCTGGCGCCGCCGGCCGGAACAGACGGCGACGACAACCTTGACCCTGATGGCCCGCAGCCGGCGGACATCGCCGCAGCGCTCCTTGCCTGGGCCGTCCCCTACGCCACCCTTGGCGACCTGCGCGCGGCGATCAAGGAGCGGCGTGTCGCCCTCGCCGAACTGTGCCGCGACGATGCCGCGCTCACGCTGGCGACGGCGCACGGCACGAAGGGGCTCGAGTTCGACCACGTTGCCGTGATCGGCATGGACGCGGGACGCTTTCCGAGCCGCCGCTCCGTTACCGAGTCCGAAGACCCCGGGCGAGCACTCGAGGAGGAGCGCCGGCTCGCCTACGTGGCCTGGACCCGCGCCCACAGGTCACTGACGCTCGTCTACGACCCGCTCGCCCCATCGGCGTTCCTGCTCGAGGCGTTCAGCGCGGAGGAACTCGGCGTCGAGGTGTAGGGCTGCGTGCGGGCAATCAATCGGACCCCTGGGAAGTGGGCAGACGGCGGGACGTAGACTTCGCGTCGTGACCGCGTCCACCGCCGATACCGCCCGCCCCGAACAGCTGATCCACGGCAAAGTTGTGTACCTCCGCCCCGGCGAGCGGACCGACATCCCGCTGTTCGTCAGGTGGCTGACCGATGCCCGGACCACGGAATACCTGGCGCTCAACAATCCGATCGGCCAGGCGATGGAGGAGCGCTGGTTCGAGGGGATGCTCGACCGTCACGGTCGCGAGCGATGGTTCTTCGTCATCTGCCGGCTCGAGGACGATCGAGCTGTCGGGTCGATCGATCTGCATGAGCTCGATCTGACGAACGGCAGCGCGGGCCTCGGAATCCTCATCGGCAACCCGGCCGACACCTCGCGGGGCTACGGCTCGGAGGCCATTGGGGCGCTGCTCGAGTTCGGCTTCGGCGAGCTGCGCCTGGAGCGCATCTGGCTCGACGTGTACGCAGATAACGAACGTGCGCGCCACGTCTACGAGCGACTCGGCTTCATCCACGAGGCGACCTTCAGGCGCAGCCTCTACCGCCACGGCCGGTTCGTGGACGACCACCGGATGGCGATCCTTCGCGGCGAGTGGGCGACACGCGGAGACAACGCCCCAGGGGTGACCGGCGACGACGTCAGGACTCGCCCCGGAGCTCGCGCCGGGCGATCGCCTTGAGCAGGCGGTCGACCGACTCGAGGAACGGCTCAGTCAGCTCGGCCGGCAGCGCGTCGCGGATCGAATCCTTCGGGCCGTAGGCCGCCCGCGACCGCATGGCAGCCAGCCGGATGTCGCGAATGTCGCCGTCGCGGAAGCGGTCCGGCAGCGGCCGTAGGTACGCCGCCCAACGAGTCACCCCGCGGTCCTCGGCCGCGTCGAGGAGCCGGTCGGCGTGACGGGCCGCGGCGAGCGCCGCGTCGTCGATCGCAGGCATCTCGTGGCGCGCCGGCCCGATCGGCCGGGCCGACTCAGGCATCCGGACCGGCGATGAGGAGAGGCAGCCGCTTGCGCTCTGAACCGTTGACGAGGATCCGGAAGGAGTAGTCGCCCGGCGCCGGAAACGTCACGTTCCAGAGGTCGATCGAGAAGGTAAGGATGCTGTCGCGGCCGTCGTGAGAGCCCCGGGCAGTCAGGCTGCCCATGGCCCCGGCGACCTCGGCCCCGTCCGGATCGAGGAGGACGAACCGGATCTCGTGCTCCCGCTCGGTCTCGGGCGCCGTCACGAGCAGGCCCACGACGAGGGCGAGGTGTGGATGACGAAGCGGGAACGAGCGGCCACCGATCCGGGCAACACCGCCGCCGAGGACGTGGAACTTCTGGCCGGGCGGGGCCTCTGCGGCGTCGGCGAGGAAGGCGTATTCGATGTCGGGCATCGCCCTAATCGTACGCGCGACCTCCATCGTCCGATCTCGCCGCCACGCCGAGCAACGCATGCTCGATCGCCCAGATGGCAAGCGGCCGCAGATAGATGCTGGCCCGGAAGTTGCCGGCCTCGTCGTAGGCTTCAGGCGTCCGGAACCAGAGTCCGCGGTTGTAGGTGACGTTGTAGGCACCCCACGCCGTCTGCCACGCCTCAGCGGTCATGCCGCGGCCCAGCATGAAGGCAGCCAGCGCGTAGGTCGTCCCGACCCACACCTCCGGCGACTGCTCGCTCGAGCGATCGACTGTCCCGTCCTGACGGACGCCGTTGACGGCGCCCATTTCACCACCGCCGAAGCCCGCCACGTTCATCTCGTGGATGGTGCGAAGCGCCCGCTCGACCCGATCGGGGGCGACCACGTCGCCGAGGCCGGTCGCGTCCGCGTACCACTGGCCCGCGAGCTGATCGGCCATGACCGACTCCGCCGACGGCCCACCGCTCGTGTCGAACCGGTAGTGGCGGCCGTTCCAGAGCTTGGTCTCGAAGGCGACCGTCCCGCGGTCGAGCCAATCTCGGAACCGGGCGACGGTCGGCCCGTCGCCTGCTTGCGTCCCGATCTCGATTGCCGCCCTGAGCGCCGCCAGCCAGAGACCGCCGCCGTAAGCGCTCGGGCCTCGCATCGGCCACGTGTCGTACGTCTGGTCGGGCTCGCCGTCGTGCTCCGGAAGCCCGTCGCCATCGCGATCGAAGGCGGCGACGTGATCGATCGCCTGAACGACCGCGGGCCACGACGAGCGCAGCAGCTCGGCGTCGCGAAGGACGAGGCCGTCGCGCCAGAGCTGGAGGACGAACTTGCAGTTGAGGTCCTTCCACACGTTGATGTTCTGGAATCGGTAGGCGTTTAGCCGCAGGAACGGATCGTCGGCCGGCCCGCCGACGTCGTGCGGCAGCGCGCCCGGGCATTTGCGGGTCGCCGGCAGGCCGCTCCATTGGATCTCGACAATCACCGGGTCGTGGACCGCGACCGACGCGACGAAGTCGCCGATCACCGCGCGCTCCAGGCCCGGCCACAGCTGGAGCAGCGCGAACGAAGCGTAGAAGTTCACGTCGAGCGTGTTGTAGAACGGGTAATCAAAGCATTCGAGCAGCCCGAACCGGCCCAGGTCGGACGCGTCGGGCGGCGGCTCGTCGACGGCGTCGCTCGCGGCGGCGATCAGTGTCGTGGGCGGGCCGTCGGTCCAGAGCGTTCCACCGTCGACCATGAAGTAGAGCTCGTTGAACAGCGCCGTCTTGTACCAGGCGGGCCGACCGACATCGGCGAGGATCGGGGCCTGCCAGGCGTCGATGTCCGCCGACCAGGCCCCACGGCAGCGGACGGCCTCGGCAGCGATCTCCCAGGCATTCTGGCCGGAGGTCCCGAAATACTTCGTGTAGCGCCGGCTCCAGCGCGTCCCGGCCCCGAACCTGGCCGTCGGAATATCCCAGGCGAGGACGAACGGGATGAGCCTCGATTCGCCGGGCGCGAGGTTGACGGTCGCGGCGAGAGCGCCTGCGATCGCCTCGCCGGGAGCGCTCGGCGTACCCGGCGGTCCACCGTCGAGCCGGCCATCTGCTGCGAAGTCGGCCCAGACGGCGGCCCCATCGTCGACGGCGAACCGATCGAGCGTCGAGAGGATCATGTCTTCCTCGTCCGGGGCGGCGATCGCGAACGACCCGTGCCATGCCTCCGCGCCGGCGGCCCTGGTCGGTCCGGACATGGCGACGCCGGTCATGCCGTTGCTGCGGATCGCCTCGTTCTGATGGCCTCCGCGCCGGTGCTCCCCGCGAGCCCAGCCGATCAGGTTCTGCCACGTGAACATCAGGCCGACCGTGATCGGATCGTCGCTCCGATTCTCGACGAGCGTCTCGAAGATCCCGAGCGGGTAGCTCGATTCGCGGTAGTTGTGGGGAATGACGGGGCTGAACTGCCGCTGCAGGATCCGGACAGGGAGCTCGTCCCAGTCGTAGTCGAACCAGGCATACGGAAAGAGGGCGTGATACGTGCCTGCGCCGACGGGCATGTCCCAGCCCCAGTCGGGAAGCGCGTCCGGCCGGATCGTCGACAGGACGTGGGCACGACGCTCCCCGCCCCTATCGACGAACACGGAGAACTGGTTGGCCGGCAACGACTCGAAGCGATGCTCGCCGATGTCGAGGTGCCAGCGGGCGAAGTCGCCGCGGTGGGTCCGGCCGATGCTGCCGGCTCCGAGACCGCCGATCGGGACGCCGCCCCACGGCCCGTCGTCGATCATCTCGACGTCAACGCGGGGTCGGACGGTGCCCTCGTATGGCAGGCCGATCGGTCGCCGCCAGGCCTCGGCGGGCGGTTCCGGGAGAAGGCGCGTCATTTCTCGACGCCAGTGATCACCACGCCGCGCATGAAGGCGCGCTGGGCGAGGAAGAAGACGACCACCGGGACTGCCATCGTCATGAGCGCCGCTGCCTGGATGAGCGTCGGTTGCGACACGTACAGCGCGTTGTACTGCTGGATCGCGATTGGCAGCGTCTGGAGCTCGGGCTTGCCGGCGAGGTACAGCAACGGCAGGAAGAAGTCGTTCCACGAGAAGAAGAAGTGGAACAGGCTGACGGCCGTGATCGCGGGGATCGACAACGGCAGGATCACGGACCGCAGGATCCTGAACGGGCTGGCGCCGTCGATCGTCGCCGCCTCGTCGAGGTCCCGCGGAATCGAGAGGAAGTACTGGCGCAACAGGAAGACGTTGAAGGCGTTGGCGAAGAAGTGCGGGACGACGAGCGGCAGCCAGGTGCCGTTCCAGCCGAGCTTCGTGAAGACGGCATACGTGGGAATGAGCGTCACCTGGAAGGGCAGGATTATCGTGGCGATGAGAATCACGAACAGGATGTTCTTGATGGGGAACCGGAAGCGCGCGAATCCGTAGGCGACCAAGGCCGAGGACGACACGGCCCCGAGCGTGCTGAGGACAGCAACGGCGGCAGTGTTGAAGAGCAACCTCGGGAAGCTGAGCTGCGACCAGACCGTCGTGAAGTTGTTCAGCTTCGGGTCGAACACCCACGATTGCTGCAGCGTGCGCCATGCCCCCTGCCAGACAATCGGCGCCTGGGTCGTATCAGCGGGATCGATGAAGGTGCTCTCGAGGCGTCCCTTCTTGACCAGCATCAAGGTCCGCGTCGTGCCGTCGATCGGGACGGCATAGATCTCGAACGTCTCCCCCTGGTACGTGCCCGTTGCCGGACTCGCAGGATAGATCGGAGCCCCGGGGGTCGTGCGCTGACCCGCATCCTCGAGCGACGCCGTGACCATCGCCAGCAGCGGCAGCAGGAACGCGCTCAGGATCATGACGGCGAACAGCGTCAGCGACGCGCGCCCGAGAAACCTGCGGAAGCTCCTGGAAACGGGGCCGCGGTCTGAGAACCCGGGAAGTCGTCTTGTGTCCGCCCGCGCCGTCACGCTTCACCGCCCGCGTAGTAGACGCGTTTCCGGGCGATGAGAAACAGGACGAGGGTGAGCGCGAGCACGATGACGAAGAGCAGCCAGCCGATCGCAGAGGCGTAGCCCATATGGTTGTTCGCGAACGCCTCGCGGAAGAGGTCGAGATTGATGAATAGCGTCGCGTTGTTCGGGTCACCCCGGCCGTTCGTCAGCACGTACGCCTGCGTGAAGTACTGGAACGTCGTGATCAGGGAGATCACCAGGTTGTAGAGCAGGATCGGCGACATGAGCGGGATCGTGATCCGGCGGAACATGCTCCAGGGGCCCGCGCCATCGATCCGTGCGGCCTCGTACAGCTCCGTCGGAACGGACTGGAGGCCCGCGAGGTTGATGAGCATGAAGTTGCCGATCCCCCACAGGCCGATGAGCGTCAGCGCCGGGTAGACCCAGGTGGCGTTGTTCGTCCAGTCCGGACCCTGGATCCCGACGAGGCCGAGGAGGCCGTTAAGCCAACCCGTCTCCGGGTTCAGGAATCCGATCCAGACGAGCGTGCTGGCCACGAGCGGGATCTGGATCGGCATGTAAAAGAGCGTCCGAAAGGCGCTTCGTCCGAACAGCAGCGGGCTGTTCACGAGCAGGGCGACCCCGAGGCTGGCGATCATCGTGACGGGGATCGCGATGATGGCGAACCTCGCGGTGACGACGAGCCCCTGAAGGACCAGGGGATCCCCGGCCATCTGCACGTAGTTGTCGAGGCCGATGAACCTGGTGGCCTCGGGACGGACGAGGTTGAAGTCCGTGAAGGAGAGGACCAGCGAGGCGATCAGCGGCCCCATCGTGAAGAGCAGGAGCCCGATGACCCAGGGGGCGACAAAGACGAATCCCCAGGCCGCCTCACGACGAGATGGCGTCATCCGCCGTCGGTTCTGACGAGTCGTCGCGATCGGAACCGCCACTGAGAGGGAGTTCTTAGCCATCTCGTTCGAACCGTTTCGCCTGTCTTGCTTATCGGCCCCCTCGGGTAAGAGGCTCGAGGGGGCCGTGGTTTGACGCGACGGCCCGACGCTACGGGGTCGCGGCGTCGAAGATGCCCTGGAGGGTCTGCTGGAGCTTCGTCAGCTCAGCATCCATATTCAGACCGGAGGTGGTCCGGTAGTTGTTGCCGAAGGCCTGCATGGCGCTCCGGACCTTCGCGTAGTCGGGGACGAAGGACTGATGGTTGGGGATGTCGGGGTAGGCGAGCATTGCCTTCGCGACGTCCCAGTTGAGCTTCATACCGGGGAATTGCTTGTCGATCGAGTCAAACCAGGCCTGCTGCTTGGTCTGATCGGCCGGCATCGCGCCGTATGCCGTCAGCAGCTCGGTCGAAGCCACCATCGCGGCGAGGGCCTTAAACGTGGCGTCAGGCACCTTGGTCGTCTTGAGGACGCTGAAGGTGTCGGCATGGAGCGGGGAGGTGATCTTGCCGTTGACCGTCGGGTTCACGGCGAAACCGAACTTGAACGGCTTCTTGGGCGCCGCCGGCGTGACGCAGCACGTAAACCATGTGTGGCCCTCGTCGATCGCGACGTTCCCGGAGGCGAACTCGTTGCCTCCGCTGAGGAGGTCGCTCGTGACCTGGGCGGCGGTTGGAATGAAGTGATCCTTCCAGACGCCGTCGTTGTACCACTTCACGCCCTGGGCGATGTAGTCGGGCACGACGGCGGTTTTGCCATCGGCGGCAAGCAGGGCGCCGGCGCCGAAGAACGCGGTCTCCGCGCGGGCGTTGTAGTTGTCCATGTACTGGCTCTCGAAGCCCCACTGCTCGATGTTCGCCGCGTCGAAGTCGGCGCTGGTCGCATCCTTGCCACTCTTGTCGACAGTGAGCTTCATCGCGAGCGTGCGGAGCGCGTCGAGATCCCACGGCTTGCCGTCATACATGTCGCCGACCTTCGTCGGTGGCAGCGGCAGGCCCGCCTCTTCGAAGAGGTCCTGGTTGTAGATGATGAACGACGGATAGACCGCGAACGGCAGGCCGACGGTGGCGCCGTTCTGGCCGAGCGAATTGAAGAAGTCGACGAGGGACTGGTCGACGCCGGTCGACTTGTAGCCGTTCGACGCGATCAGTGACTTCAGGTCGAGCAGCTGATCGGCGAAGAGGTTCAGGCCCTCGACACCGACCGGACCGATGATGTCCGGGGCGTTGTCGGCGGCGATCTCCGTCTTGAGGATATTCGCGGCCTGCGTGTTGTCGACGATCTCGTACTGGAGGTAAACGTCCTTCTGCGAGCCGTTGTACGCCGTGATGAACGCCTGCTCGGGACCGATCTGGGCGGGCTGGGTGCCTGCGCCAAGGCCGATGAACCAACGGACGACAACGCCCCCGTTGGGGCCGGGCCCCGCGGCGATCGGCGCGGGGGTGATGTTCACAACCGATGCTGATGGCGCCACGGTCGGCGCGACCGACTGACTTGCCGCCGGCGAAGGCGACGCCGCCGCGTTGCACGCCGTCGCGACAAGTGCGATGACGGCGATCAATCCAATGGCTCGCGGCATTCTCGCCCCGAGCATCCTGCCCTTACCGTCCATGGTCAATTTTCTCCTCCAACACCACCATCCGAACGTGCGCGTCAATCTGAGGCCTGTCGACGCTTATCTCTTCGCCACCCCCTCGCTCGATCGCCGGCGCACGAGTTGCGTCGCGAGAATGACCGTCCGTGGCACGGCGCCCGGATGGGCCGCGTGCTCGAGGAGGAGGCGGACCATTTCTGCGCCCATCTCCTCGATCGGCTGTCGAACACTTGTGAAGGGCGGATCAGCCGCCTCGGCGATCGGCGAATCGTCGAACCCGACGATCGCGACGTCCTCCGGAATCCGCCTGCCGGCGGCCCGCAGTACCTGGACGGCGCCGGCTGCCATCAGATCGGACGCGGCGAATACCGCATCGACGTCGGGCCGGGCCGCAAGGATTCGTCGCATCGCATCCGCCCCACCCTCCTGGGTGAAATCGCCGCCTTCCTCGAGCCCGGGGTCGCGCTCACGGCTCGCTGCGTCCAGCGCTTGGCGGTACCCGGCGAGCCGGTCGAAGCCTGGCGACATGTCGGACGGTCCGCAGATCGTGGCGATGGCCCGGCGACCGTTGCCGATGAGATGCTCGACGGCAGATCGGCCACCCTGGACGTTGTCGACGTCGACATAGCTGACGAGCGCGCCGCGGGGCGGCCGACCACCGACGACGACCGGGATCCCGCGCCGCGCGACCGCGGCCGGGAGTGGGTCGTTGCCGTGGAGCGAAACGAGGAGCGCGCCATCGACGTGACCGGCGGTCAGGTAGCGCTCGGCCCGGCTCTCCTCCAGCGAAGACTGCGGCATGAGGAGGACCAGCTGCAGTTCGCGGGAGGAGAGGGCCGCACCGATTCCGCGGAGGAGACGCGGAAAGAACGGATCTTCGAAGAGGCGGCCTGCCGGCTCGGCAATGACGAGGCCGATCGACTGGCTCTTGCGGGTCACGAGGCTGCGCGCCGCCGGGTTTGGGATGTACCCGAGGCGATCGACCGCCCGCTCGACGCTGCGTCGCACATCCGGGGCGACCCTCGGGTTGCCGTTCACCACCCGGGAGACCGTCGCTCGCGACACGCCGGCGACGCGCGCGACCTCTTCGAGGGTCACGCCGCGTCCGTTGGTCTCGGTCCGATCGGTCACTCGTCTGGCCCGTCCACTGGTCTGGCCTGTCCGTCGGTTGGTCGCCCTGTCGCCGTATTGTCGCTGGGTTGTGAGAGCGCTCTCACTGCGTCAATGGGACGTTACCACATGATGTCAAGAGAGCGTTTTCACAGTTGCGACCAGGCGCGCGTGCATGCCGGACGGTTGGCGCATCTGCGGCGACGGGCAACGTCCCAGCGAGCCGGCGCCCCTGCCGATCGATCACCCGATGAGAGATGGACAGGAGCAGGTGGGCGGTTGCCACATCGCGTCATGCGCGAACCGGGGTCGGCCTCGGACGGTGTGTTTGCCACATGTCCGCCCACGCGAAGGTTTGGCATGCGTGCCGGCCTCCGACTTTCACGGGGCGAAGGATTGGCAAGGACAGGGGCCCGGCCCACAGTTGCATCCAGGGGGCGCGGGGACGCACGAGGACCCCGATCCGTGAAGGTGAACCAGCTCGGTAGAGTCGCCTCAGAGGCGGCCCCCAACGCGCGTGTGGCGAGTTGAGCCTGTCGGTAGTTGTCTGACAACTATTCGAGCGCGGAGGGTGGAGCCGGCGCGCTGGCCACTGACCCTCGGTTCCAGGCCCTCCGCTCCCACTCCGGCCGCCTCAGTCCTGGGCGGCGCCTCCGCTCGCGACCGCGGCCGCGCGCTTGCGGCTCGGAGCAATCCGAATTGTCTTTTCCGCCGCGCGGCGGCCGTTGCCCGCGCCGTTGCCACGGCCCGACGCCTCGGCGAACGTCACGTCCGACAACGGCACCAGCGGCTCGCCGCGCAGGACGCGAGCGAGGTACTCCCCCGTCGCCGACCCGGCCGCCGCGGCGACCTGCTCCGGGGTCCCTTCGGCGATGATCCGCCCGCCGCGGTGGCCGCCGTCCGGCCCCAGGTCGACGATCCAGTCGGCCGTCTTGATGACGTCGAGGTTGTGCTCGATGACGAGGACGGTGTTGCCCCCGTCGACGAGCCGATGGAGGACCTCGAGGAGCTTCTCGACATCGGCGAAGTGGAGCCCGGTCGTCGGCTCGTCGAGAACATAGAGCGTCCGACCCGTCGCCCGCCTCGAGAGCTCTGTCGAGAGCTTCACCCGCTGTGCCTCGCCGCCCGAGAGCGTCGTGGCCGGCTGGCCGAGGTGGACGTAGCCGAGGCCCACGTCGTTGAGCGTCTGGAGCTTCACCTTCACGTTCGGGACGGCCGAGAAGAAGTCGAGCGCCTCGGCGATCGTCATCTCGAGGACGTCGGCGATCGACTTGCCCTTGAAATGGATCTCAAGGGCGTCGCGGTTGTAGCGCTTGCCCTTGCAGATCTCGCAGGTCACGTAGACGTCGGGCAGGAACTGCATTTCAATCTTGAGGATCCCGTCGCCCTTGCAGTTCTCGCAGCGACCGCCCTTGACGTTGAAGCTGAAGCGGCCCGGCGCATAGCCGCGGACGCGCGCCTCCGGGATGCCGGCGAAGATCTCGCGGATCGGCCCGAACAGGCCGGTGTAGGTCGCCGGGTTTGACCGCGGCGTTCGCCCGATCGGGCTCTGGTCGATCTCGACGATCTTGTCGACGTGCTGGGCCCCCTCGAGCTTGTCGTGTTCGCCAACCGGCTCGCGTGAGCCGTTGAGCTCCCGGGCGAGCGCCCGATACAGGACGTCGGTGACGAGCGTGCTTTTGCCGCTGCCCGAGACGCCCGTGACCGCGGTGAACGTCCCGAGCGGCAGGCGGAGATCGATGTTGCGAAGGTTGTGCTCTCGCGCCCCGCGGACGACCAGCTTCTTGCCGTTCCCCTTGCGGCGCTTGTCCGGGATCGGGACCGCGCGCTCGCCGCGGAGGTAGGCCCCCGTGATCGAGCGCGGCTCTGCGAGGACGGTCTCGAGCGGCCCGTTGGCGATGATCTCGCCGCCGTGCTCTCCCGCCCCGGGCCCGATGTCGACGACCCAGTCGGCCGTCCGGATCGTCTCCTCGTCGTGCTCGACAACGAGGACCGTGTTGCCGAGATCGCGGAGCCGCGTCAGCGTCGCGATCAGCTTCGCGTTGTCCCGCTGGTGGAGCCCGATCGACGGCTCGTCGAGGATGTACAGCACGCCCATCAGCGTCGTCCCGATCTGGGTCGCCAGCCGGATCCGCTGGGCCTCGCCGCCCGAGAGCGTCACGCTCGTCCGGTCGAGAGCGAGGTAGTCGAGCCCGACGTCGACGAGGAACCCGAGCCGGGCCGCGATCTCCTTGAGCAACTGGTAGGCGATCGTCCGCTCGCGCTCGGTGAGCGTCTTCGGCAGCGCGCCGACCCAGGCGAGCGCCTCGGTGATCGACATCACCGAGACCTCCCAGATGTTCTTGCCGTCGACGGTCACGGCTAGGATCTCGGGCTTCAGCCGCCGCCCCTGGCAGACCGGGCAAGGCCTCGTGACCATGTACTTCTCGAGCTCGGTCTTGATGTACTCGGAGTCCGTCTCGCGATACCTGCGCTCGAGGTTCGTGACCACTCCCTCGAATGTCGCCTTGTAGGTGTTCTCGCCACGCTCGTGCTTGTACCGGACGAGGACCTTCTCGTCCTTCGACGCGTACAGGAGGTAGTCGATGGCCTCTTTCGGCAGGTCGCGAACCGGCGCCGTGTAGGACCAGCCGTGGGCCTGGCAGATCGCCTCGAGGATCTTCAGGCGCCAGGAAGCGTCTGTCGGCATCTTGGCCCATGGCACCAGGGCACCCTTGGCCAGGCTCTTCGACCGGTCGGGGATGACGAGGTCCGGGTCGATCTCGAGCTTCGTCCCGAGCCCGGTGCATGCCGGGCAGGCGCCGTGGGGCGAGTTGAACGAGAAGCTCCGCGGCTCGAGCTCGTCGATCGTCGTGCCGTCGTACGGGCAGGTGTAGCGCTCGCTGTAGCGACGCTCTTCGAATTCCGGGCCCTCGCCTTCGCGCGGGACCGGGGCGATCAGGACCACGCCTTCGCCCAGCCTGAGCGCGGTCTCGACCGAGTCGGCCAGGCGGGACGCGTCTGGGTCGGCGATCGGTTCGCCCGTCGCCGGGTCGATCGGGCGGCCATCCGCGCCGCGGGCCGCGCCCTCGGGCGCATCGGCGTGGCGGACGACGAATCGGTCGACGACGACCTCGATCGAGTGGCGCTTGTACTTGTCGAGGGTTGGGGCGTCGGCGAGGTCGTACATGTCGCCGTTGACCCGGACGCGTACGAAGCCCTGGCGGCGGGCGCCCTCGAAGACCCGATCGCCCTCGGTCTTGCGGTCCTTGATGAGCGGCCCGAGGACCAGCAGCCGCGTGCCCTCCGGGAGGGCCAGAACCTGGTCGACGATCTGTTGGACCGACTGCCGCTCGATCTCGCGGCCGCAGGTCGGGCAGTGCGGATGGCCGACGCGGGCGAACAGGAGCCGGAGGTGGTCGTAGATCTCCGTGACCGTCCCGACGGTCGATCGCGGGTTCCGGCTGGCGCCCTTCTGATCGATCGAGATCGCCGGCGAGAGGCCGTCGATCTGGTCGACGTCCGGCTTCTCCATCTGGCCGAGGAACTGGCGGGCGTACGCCGACAGGCTCTCGACGTAGCGGCGCTGGCCCTCGGCGTAGATCGTGTCAAACGCGAGGCTGCTCTTGCCGCTGCCGGAGAGTCCGGTGATGACGACGAGCCGGTCGCGCGGGAACGCGACAGTGACGTCCTTGAGGTTGTGTTCGCGGGCACCACGAACGACAAGCTGATCCTGGGGCATCTTGCGCTAAGTGTACGCGAACCTACCCAAATCGAACAGGCGTTCTTGCGCTGTCGGCGGCAGGGTCGGTCAGGCCGGCATGCGGTGGACTTCGAGCAGATTTGGCCCGCTTCCTGCGGCAGCCGTCGAAGCCACGAGGACGACCGCGGACCCCGCCGGCACCGCCTTCGACTCGCCGAGGAGCCAGGCCATGAGCGCGAGCCGGTCGGCGGTGGCGGTCTGGGGGACGCAGGTCTGTCCGACGACCCCGTGGACGACCGCCAGCCTCGACACGACCACCGGGTCCGGCGAGAACGCGAAGATCGGGACGAGCGGCCGCAGCGAGGCGAGAATCCGGGCCGTCGATCCCGTTCGTGTGTAGCAGGCGATGCCGACAATCGCGTTCTTGGCGTTCGCCAGCGTGACCGCTGCGTAAGCGAGCGCGCCGGCGTCCGTGTCGCTCGAGAGGGGCGCGCCGACGGGCAGATGCTCGCTCCCCCGTTCCTCGCACAGCCGGCAGATCCTGGCGGCTGCCTCTGCGGCGAGGACCGGGTACGCGCCGATCGCCGTCTCGCCCGAAAGCATGATCGCGTCGGCACCGTCGAAGACCGCGTTGGCGACATCGCTCGCCTCGGCCCGCGTCGGACGCGGCGAGGTGATCATCGACTCGAGCATCTGCGTCGCGACGATCGACGGTATGCCGCGGTCGAGGGCCCGGCGGACGAGCTGCTTCTGAATGATCGGGACCTCCTCGTACGGCAGCTCGACGCCCATGTCGCCGCGGGCGATCATCACGGCGTCAGCGGCGTCGAGAATCCGGTCGAAGTCGTCGACCGCCGCGCGTGTCTCGATCTTCGCCACGATCGATGCGCCGCTTTCACCCAGGAGCTCCCGCAGCGTCTTGACGTCCTCGGCACTGCGGACGAACGACTGGGCGACCAGGTCCGCCGCAAGCTCGAGGGCTCGCGGGACGTCGGCTCGATCCTTCGCCGTCAGCGCCGATGTCGTCAGCCGCTCCGACGGGATGCTGACACCCGCCCGCGACCGGATCGTCCCGCCCCGGACGACTTCTGTGTCGACCGAGTTGTCACCGACGGCCAAGACGCGCAGCTCGGCGGCGCCGTCGGCGAGCAGCACCCGGTCGCCGGGCCGCACATCGGCGGCCAGCCGGCGGTAGCTGACGGTTGCGCCCGAGGAGCCGCCGGGCCTGCCTCGACCTCGGGTCGACAGCATGAACGGACGGCCGGGTTCGACGGCGACCGAGCCGCCAACCAGGTCACCGAGACGGATCTTCGGGCCGGCGAGATCGGCCAGGA
>JBBSCI010000013.1:0-33636 GCA_038250445.1 Candidatus Limnocylindrales bacterium
ACCTCGTTCGGGCCGCCCAATCGCAGGCGGCCAATCGACGAGCACCAGGTGGCGTGGAGCCCGCGCCCGCCGGCGTCAGTGGCGAATCCACGCCCACTGCCGCCCGAGGCGTTCGATGAGCTTTCCGTCAGACCTGGAGATCGCCCGATCGGTCACACCGCGCCCGATCCTCGACGTGGCCCACGACCTGGGCCTCCACGACGAGGAGATCGAGCCGTATGGGCGGACGAAGGCCAAGGTGACCCTGGCGGCGATCCGCCGGCTCGAGGCCGAACGGCCGCGCGGCAAGTACGTCGTCGTGACCGCGATCACCCCGACGCCGCTCGGCGAAGGCAAGTCGACGACGACCGTCGGGCTTGCCCAGGGGCTCAACCAGATCGGCCACAAGGCGGCGGTCTGCATCCGCCAGCCGTCGCTCGGGCCGGTGTTCGGCATCAAGGGCGGAGCTGCCGGCGGCGGCTACAGCCAGGTGATCCCGATGGAGGACTTCAACCTCCACCTGACCGGCGACGTCCACGCGATCGGGGCGGCCCACAACCTCGCCGCCGCGTTCCTCGACAACAGCCTCCATCACAAGAACCCGCTCGGGATCGACCCGTTCTCGATCCTGTGGCCGCGGGTCGTCGACATCAGCGACCGGGCCGTCCGACGGGCCATCATCGGCCTCGGCGGCAAGGAGAACGGCGTCCCGCGCGAGACCGAGTGGATCATCACCGTCGGCTCCGAAGTGATGGCGGTCCTGGCCCTCGCCACCGACATCCACGACCTTCGGGCGCGGCTCGGCCGGATCGTCCTCGCCACGACGACCGACGGCAAACCGGTCACCTGCGAGGACGTCGGCGTCGCGGGTTCGATGACGGTCCTCCTCGTTGATGCGATCAAGCCGAACCTGCTCCAGACGCTCGAAGGAGGGCCGGCCTTCGTTCACTGCGGGCCGTTCGCCAACATCGCCCACGGCAACAACTCGATCATCGCCGACCGGCTCGCGCTCGCGACGAATGAGATCGTCTGCACCGAGGCGGGCTTCGGGGCCGACATGGGCGCGGAGAAGTTCTTCGATATCAAGTGCCGCGCCTCGGGGCTCGCGCCGGACGCGGCGGTCGTCGTCGCGACGGTCCGGGCGCTCAAAATGCACGGCGGCGTCGGGCGGATCGTCGCCGGCAAGCCACTCGACCCGGCGCTCCTCGAGGAGAACGTCGAGGCCGTCCGGGCCGGTGCCAGCAACCTCGCGAAGCAGATCGAGAACGTCTTGCTGTTCGGCGTCCCCGCGGTCGTCGCGATCAACTCGTTCCCGACCGACACGCCGGCGGAGGTCGAGGCCATCAAGGAGGTGGCGATGGCGGTGGGCGCGTCGGATGCGGTCGTCGCGACCCACTTCACCGACGGTGGCAAGGGAGCCGCGGACCTGGCTGAGGCAGTCTGGGCCGCCGCTTCGAGCGGCTCTCAGTTCAAGCTGCTCTACCCGGACGACGCCCCGCTCGTCGAGAAGATCCTGACCATCGCCACGAAGATTTACGGCGCCGACCGCATCGAGCTGCTGCCGGCGGCGCAGAAGTCGCTGAAGCTCTACGAGGACCTCGGGTTCGGGCACCTGCCGGTCTGCATGGCGAAGACGCAGTACTCGCTCAGCGACGACGCGAACCTCAAGGGCCGTCCGAGCGGATTCCACGTCACCATCCGTGACATCCGGCTATCGGCAGGTGCTGGCTTCATCACACCGCTCCTTGGCGAGATGCGGACCATGCCAGGGCTGCCGTCGCGACCGGGCGGCGAGAAGATCGACATCGACGCCGACGGCAACATCGTCGGCCTGTTCTAGGCCTCCACGCGAGCCTCAGGCGCGGCGGCGGATCGACCTCATGCTGTCGGCTGGCTCGCTCGCGCTCAGCTCGGTCCTCGAGCTCATCAGCGCCTCTGCGGCGCTTGTCGCAATGAGCAGGCCGGCCCTGTCACCGAAGTACGCGGCGCGCGTCGCACGCTCACGGGCTCGATCGCTTGCCCGTCGGCGCTGGTAGGCGTCGATCTGGATCACATCCTGCTCGGCCATGGTGCTCTCCTCGCGCTCTCGGAGCGTAGCGTTGGCTGAACGCGGTTGCGAGGAGGATTACACATAATTGACCGACGAGTTCGTTCGTTGTAGACCATCTGTCAGGGGTCGGCGCGAGAACGCCCTGGACAAGCGGGGTCAGGGAGCGACGACGAGGCTGCCCTTGATGCCGAGGCTCTCGTGGCCGGGGAGCGTGCACAGCACGGTATAGGTGCCCGCCGGGATCGATGCAGTGATGGTCTCGGATTCACCCTCTCGTAGGTTCTTGGTTGCCATGACGACCGCACCGGTCGCATTCCGGACCGTGACGTTGTGAATGGTCGGACCCGCGTTGGTAACCGCCATGCTGACTGCCGACCCGTTGGCCGTGATGTCGGCGGGGTCGAGGGAGAAGTCTTTCACCGTGACCGCAATGGGGGTGGCCGCCGAGGGATCGATCGACGATCCCGATTGAGATGCGGTCGAAGCGCTCGACGGCGTTGGGCTGGACTGTCCCGTGGTCTGGCCGCAACCGGCGGCGACTATCGCGAGGGCGATGAGCAAGCGTTTCATGACAGTTGTCCTGTTCGCGGTGACGGTCGGGCGGCCTGAGGCCGTCCGACCGTCGATGGGGCCGGGTTCAGCGGAACATATCCGGGAGCTTCGCAACGATCGCCTTCGCGAGCGGGTCGGCGATCATTTCCATGTGCTGGCCGGCGGCCAGATCGGCCTTGGCGGCCGCCATGAAGTCCTTCGCGCCCTGGGCGTCGACAATCGCCTTGGTCGTCAGGACATGCTGGGTTGTCAGGTCAGCGAGTGCGTCCTTTGGCAGGTCCGTGGCACCGGCCAGGAACTCGGCGAATGCCGGGATGTAGACGGTGGTCAGGTCCATCACGGCCTTGTCCATCTTTGCCTTGTCCTTCGTCGCGACACCGGTGGTGTAGTCGACGAAGAAGCCGTTGTGGGCGCTCCAGATCTGGTTGAACTGGTCCTTCGCATCCGCGCCATAGAGCGAGCCGATTGCGGCCCCGAGGTCGGTCCCGTTCGTGTTCAGCGCAGTGCCCGCTGCTCCAAACTCATCGGCGCGCCCGTCGAGCGCGGCGCCGGTCGCGAACGACGCGAGGTAGAGATGCTCCTGGAGGAGCTGGTTGAGCGCGACGCGAAGGTCGACGCCCTTGTTCGAGGGGTCGCCGGCGAACTTGTCGGGGAACTTGGCGGCGACGGCCGGTGCGATGGCATCGCCGATCATCTGCATGTGGGCGTAGGCGGCCCTGATGTCCTTGTAGGCGGCTGCCCAGTCGCCCTTCGCTTGATCGTCGACGACCTGCTTGGTCTGGAGCACGTGATCCGTCGTCAAGCTGGTGACTGCGTCAACGGGCAGGCCCGTGGCGCCCGCGATGAACGCGGCGAACTGGGGGACGTAGACGGTGGTCAGGTCCTGGACGGCCTTGTCCATCTTTGCCTTGTCCTTGGTCGCCACACCGGTCGTGTAGTCGACGAAGAACCCGTTGTGGGCGCTCCAGATCTTGTTGAACTGGTCCTTTGCATCCGCGCCGTAGGCCGCCCCGATCATCTCGCCGATGTCGGTGCCGTTCGTGTTCAACAGCGCGCCGTATGCGGCGAACTCGTCGCTGCGGCCACCCAGGGCGGCGCCTGTGGCTCTCGTAGCGAGGATGATGTGCTCGCCGAGGGCGAGATCGAGCTTGACGCGGAGGTCGGCGGCAGCCGTGTCCGTCATGACGCCGCTGGAGCTGCTCGGCTCGGCTGACATCGAAGGATCGCGGGACATCATGCTGTCGCTGGGTGAGGGGGCCACGCTCGGCGCCCCCGTGATTGGCGCCGTTGTCGCGCCTGTGCTGCCGCAGGCAGCGAAGACGATGACGGCGGCTGCCGTGAGGACGATGGCTCGTGATTTCACCGGGAAGATCTCCTGTGCATTCGTCCCGGCGGTCGATAGGGTTCGACCCGCGGGAGTGGCTGATCCCGTCTCGAGGGTCGTTAGGTATTCGGTTCAGAGGTGGATTCGGATGACCGGCGCGACGGCCGTGGCGGGCCTCCAAGGGTCGAGAATGGCGCTCCGCGACCGCGGCGTACGCTCCTAGGTGCGCTTGCGCGCGGTCCGGCTGGCGATCGCTATAGCTCCGAGGAGAATTCCGAGGCCGAGCCCGACCGTTACCAGGAGGATCGCCACTCCGTCATCTGCCGGGGTCTCCGGCGCCGGGGTTGGGGCCCCGGGCGATTCGGTCGCGGAGGCGCCCGGTGGCTCGCTCATCGCGATGCCGCCGAAGGCCGACACGGCGTCAGCCAAGAAGGCCTCACCTTCCGGCGTACCCAGTTGGCCGTGGGGGTTGCACAATCCCGTGCCAGGGTCGCCGCCGCCCTCCGGGAGGTACGCCACCCAGATCCAGTCCGTGCCGGCAGTCGGGAGGTTCGTTCCGCAGCCGGCGGAGTCGCCGAAACTGCTCGCCGCCAGGTAGACGATCGGCGCCGGGCCCCGACCCGAGAACCAGTGGGCGACTCGGACCGGCACCCCGCGGGCGTCGCTCGGACCGGTCGTTCCCGAGAAGACCGCGTAGTCGGCCGTCCCGTAGGCCGCCATCGGCTGCGGCTGGACGCACGAACAGGCGAACGTCGGGCCGGCGGCCGTGAGCCAGAGCGCCGTCAGGAGAGAAGCGACCGAAGCGAGCAACAGCACGCGTCTGGCGGAACGACGGGCAGGGTGTGCGGACATCCAGTTCACCTCGGGCGGGTTTGGCCGGGTCCCGCCTCGGACGCCCACCCCGGGGTTGAGGTTCCAGGACGTCAGGCTGGCAGACCGCCGATCGATACGGCGATCGATCCGGCGACGACCAGCCCGAGCACGATCCCGACGGCGAACGCACCCCAGGCCTGCGTATCGATCGGCCCGAGCGCCTCCGATTCATGACCGTGTTCGTCGTGATCGGATTGCGCGGCCGTGTCCTCGATCTGGTGTGTCACGTGATCAGCGCTCATCGTCGCGGGATCACCTCCGCCGGGCATTCTCCCACGTAGACTCGGAGGGCGATGCGCCAACACCCATCGGCGGCGCCCGAGCCTCCTGTCGACTCGGGGCTGGTCGCCAGCCTCCGCGGTCTCGACCCCGACGGGCGCCACCTGTTCGCGAGCCGGATCCTGCGGATGTTCGCGTACGGCTCGCTGGCCATCGTCCTCGTCCTCTACCTGGTGTCGCTCGGCCTCGACCCCTTGACGGTCGGGGCCATCCTGACGCTGACGCTCGTAGGCGACACGATCATCTCGCTCTGGCTGACGACGCATGCCGACCGGATCGGGCGGCGGCGGGTCCTCATCGCCGGGTCGCTCCTCATGGTCGTCGCCGGCGTCGCCTTCGTCGCGACGAGCTCGGTCCCGCTGCTCATCCTCGCTGCGACGATCGGTGTGATCAGCCCGACCGGCAACGAGGTCGGGCCGTTCCTCGCGGTCGAACAGGCCGCCCTCAGCCAGACGACCTCGGACGAGCGCCGGATCTCGATCTTCGCCTGGTACAACCTCGCCGGCTACGTCGCGACGGCGTTCGGTGCGCTGGGGGCGGGGCTCGCGACTCAGGCGATGCTCGCCGCCGGCCTCCCAGCGATCGACGCGTACCGGGTGATCCTCATCGCGTATGCATCGATCGGCCTTGCGATGGCCGCGATCTTCGCTCGGGTCAGTCCGGCGGTTGAGGCACCGCCCGCGGCGACTTCCTCCGACGGCCTGCGGCTCCGACTCGGTCTCGGCCGATCCCGCGGGATCGTGGCCAGGCTCTCCGCTCTCTTCGCTCTTGACGCGTTCGGCGGCGGGTTCGTCCCACAGAGCCTGATGGCGTACTGGTTCACGCTGCGCTTCGGAGTCGAGCCCGGCGTCCTTGGCGCCGTGTTCTTCGGGGCCAACCTGCTGGCGGCGGTGTCGTCGCTGTCGGCCGCGAGGATCGCCGCCCGGATCGGGTTGATCAACACGATGGTCTTCACCCACCTGCCGTCGAACATCCTGCTGATCCTGGTGCCGCTCATGCCGTCGCTGCCGCTCGCCGTCGCCTGTCTGCTCCTCCGCTACAGCCTCAGCCAGATGGACGTGCCGACGCGCCAGTCGTACGTGATGGCGGTCGTCGACCCGGCGGAGCGATCGGCCGCGGCCGGGGTGACAGGGATCGCCCGGACGACCGGAGCCGCGATCTCGCCGGCCCTCTCCGCGCCGCTCGTCGCGAATGCGGGCCTCGCCTCCCTGCCGTTCTTCCTCGCAGGTGGCCTGAAGATCGTCTATGACCTGCTGCTCTATCGGGCGTTTCGATCGGCGCCGCCGACTCCGCCTGCGGCTCCGCGCTCCTAGGACTCCCCGCGCCGGCGACCCGGCATCCCGAGCCGCCACCAGATGAAGACCAGCACCCCGACCACGACGACGACCGCGATCAGCAGGTCAAACGGCTGGAGTGCGTGGCGGATCTCGACCCAGTTGGCGCCGAGCTGCATGCCGGCGAAGACGAGCAGCATCGACCACAGGAACGCCCCGGCCGTCGAGTACACGATGAAGGTCCGGATCGGCATCCGGGCGACGCCCGCGGGGAAGCTGATGAACGTCCGGACGATCGGCAGGAGGCGGCTGAAGAACGCGGTCGCCGCGCCGTACTTCTGGAAGAAGTGGTCGGCCAGCTCGATCTCGTGGGGCCGGATCAGCAGGTACTTCCCGTAGCGCTCGAGAAACGGCCGCCCGCCCCACGCCCCGATCGCGTAGGCGACGAGCGAGCCCAGGGTGTTCCCGAGCGTCGCCACGACGACGACGATCCAGTAGTTCCACGGGCCGTGCGTAAGGGGCTCGACCTGGGACGTGTCGGAGATGAGGAAACCGGCATACGGCAGGATCAGCTCCGACGGCAACGGCACCATCGCCGATTCGATCGCCATCGCGACCATGACGCCGGCGTAACCGACGCTCCCATAGAGGGAGTTGAGGAACGGGATGACGATCTGGTCGATGAAGGCGAGCAAGGTCGGCCTCGGTCGTGCGAGCTTGGACGCTCGACTGATACTGGGGAACAGACGGGAGTCTAGCCGACTATTCTGCGGACGTGCCCGACCCGATCGGCCCCCACGGGTCCGAGAGAATCGTCCTGACCGGCGCCGACCTGACCATCGGGGCCGTTGAAGCCGTCGCCCGGCGCGGAGCGGCGGTTGCCCTCGATGCCGACGCGCGGGCCCGGATGCAGGAGTCCCGCGACGTGATCGAGCGCCTCGTCGCGGCCGGCGAGGTCGTCTACGGGGTGACGACCGGGTTTGGTGCGCTCGCGACACGGTTCATTGCTCCCGCCGACGCCGCGGAGCTCCAGGAGAACCTCCTGATGAGCCACGCGGCGGGCGTCGGGGCGGCGCTTCCGCGCGAGGTGGTAAGGGCCATGCTCCTGCTGCGGGCGAATACCCTCGCCCTCGGCCACAGCGGTTGCCGGCCGCTGCTCGTCGACCGGCTGCTGGCGTTCCTCGAGGCCGGCATCCATCCGGTCGTGCCGGGCCAGGGCTCGGTTGGCGCGTCCGGGGACCTCGCGCCGCTCGCCCATCTCGCGCTGCCGCTGATCGGTCGCGGTCGCGTGGAGCTCGGCGGACAGGCGCTGCCCGCGCTCGTCGGTCTACGCGAGGTCGGCCTCGAGCCCCTCGTCCTCGAGGCGAAGGAAGGCCTCGCCCTCCTCAACGGAACGCAGCTGATGACTGCGATCGGGGCGCTCGTCCTGGCCGACGCCGACCGGCTCACCAAGACCGCCAGCGTGGCGGCCGCCATCAGCGTCGAGGCGCTGCTCGGCACCGACGTCGCGTTCGCGGCGGCATACCAGCTCGCGAGGCCGCATCCCGGTCAGATCTCGGTCGCCGCCGAACTTCGCCATCTGCTCCGCGACTCGTCGCTCCAGGAACGGCACAAGGGCGATGCTCACAAGGTCCAGGATCCCTACTCGCTCCGGTGCGTTCCCCAGGTCCACGGCGCGGTGCGCGACGCGCTCGATCACCTCCGCCGCGTCCTTGACATAGAGATGAACAGCGCGACCGACAATCCGCTCGTCTTTCCTGGCGGCGGTGTCGTCGACGAGGCGGCGCTCGCGACCGGCGGCGGCACGGTCATCAGTGGCGGCAACTTCCACGGCGAGCCGATTGCCCTGGCGCTCGACTTCGCGAAGCTGGCCATCGCCGAGCTCGGATCGATCAGCGAACGGCGGACGGCACTTCTCGTCGACGAGCGTCTCAACGGCGGCCTGCCGGCGTTCCTGGCTCCGGCGAGCGGGCTCGAGTCGGGGATGATGATCCTCCAGTACACGGCCGCCGCTCTGGCCTCGGAGAACAAGGTCCTGGCCCACCCGGCGTCCGCCGATTCGATCCCGACGAGCGCGAACCAGGAGGATCACGTCTCGATGGGTTCGATCGCTGCCCGCCACGCCCGCTCGGTTCTCGAGCATGTTGAGCAGATCCTCGCGATCGAGCTGATCGTCGCCGCCCAGGCACTCGACCTGCGCCTCGCGCTCGACGAGGTCACCGGGGCAAGCCCCGGCATCGGCGTGGCCGAGGCCCACCGGCGGATCCGGGCCCGGATCGGCCGGCTCGACCAGGATCGAGAGCCCGGATCGGATCTCGCGTCCGCGCTGGCGCTGGTCCACGAGGGAGCCCTCGCCGAACTCGCCGGGTAGACTCGTCGGATGGAGGCCATCCGGATCGTGGACGTGACCGACGAGGCGACCTTCGGATCGATACCACCGTGCGCGGACCCGGGCTTCGATCACAGGAGCTGCGACTACTGGGAGGACGCCGACCGCGGCTCCAAGGCCGCCCGGCTGGCCTGGCTGGATCCGGCGGCAGCTCTGCCCGCGACCAAGCCCCGTCCATCCAACCCGTTTGCGATCGACGACGAGCCGATCGCCAACCCCTTCGCTCCGGCCTCACGATCCGGACCCGGGTTCAACCCGTTCGGGATCGACGACGACGAGCCGATCGATAACCCGTTCGCTCCGTCGCGGCCGGCCCGCCCGACATTCGGTGCCGACGCGCCGCGCAAGCTGGGGCTCCTGGGACGCGGCCTCGCGATCTTCGGCAGCTACGCCAAGGTGCTGCTCGTCGACGACGTCGCTGTTGCGTATGCCCAGTTTGGCCCGCTCTCGGCGTACCCGCGGGGGCAGCGGCTGCGCGACCTGTACCCGCAGCTGCCGGAGGCGCCGCTGCCAGCGGTCATCACGTGCATCGCGACGACCCCGGAGGCCCGCCATCGCGGTCACGCAAGGCGGCTCGTCGGGTCGGTCTGTGAGGACCTCGCTGGCCGCGGCTTCGCGGCCGTCGAGGCTTACCCGGAACGCGGCGTGCGGCCCGATTCCACGAGCGCGGCGACGCCGGAATTCTGGCTGACGGTCGGGTTCTCGGTGGCGGTCGACGACGAGCGCTTTCCGGTCGTCCGCCTGGAGCTGGGTTGATGGCCCGGACGGAGTGGTACCGTCCGGGCGACACGAGGCGAGCCGCTCGCGACCTTGCATGGGAGAGTCCCCGATGGCGATGATCCAGGCGCTCGGCAACGTCACGAAGGTGCGGGGCGCGCTCATCTTCGTCGAGGACATCGAGGCGGAGATGATCTTCTACCGCGACGTGATCGGGATGCGCCTCCTCTATCGGACACCGAAGTTCGTCCGCTTCGACGCGACCCAGGGAACCAGCCTGTCGCTCATCGCCGGCGGCCATGCGTCGCGCGAACCGAAGGACTTTCGGCACAGCGGCGTCGTCCCCGAGATCATCGTGAACAACCTCCGGCTAGCGATGCAGAGGCTGGACGGGGCCAGCGTCCGGCACGAGGAAGTCATACGGACCGACTGGGGCCAGTTCTGCTTCCTCTGGGATCCCGAGGGAAACCCGCTGCAGTTCTACGAGTCGGCCTTCGTCCGACCCGACGCCGATCCGGAGCGCGTCGCCGGTTGAGCGGCGGGCTGCGCGGATCTGTCGCCGCCGGCGGCAGGCGTGCCGGCACGCGTGCCGGCACGCTCGTCGCGATCATGGGCCTCGGCCTGCTTGTCGCCTGTCAGTCCACCGCGCCGTCGCCAGGGGCCACGGCTGCAGCTAGGGTCTCCGCGTCCGGCTCGGCCTCGCCGAGCGCCAGCCCGTCCCCGTCGCTCGAGACCGTCACCGTCGATCCAAGCCTGCTCTCGATCCTGCCACGTGACGTCGGTGGCACGCTGATGCTGCCCGCCCCGGATGCAGCCAGCGGCATCGCCCTCGATCCGTCGCTCGCGCCAGAGGTCGAGGCCATCGCCGTTGCCCTGGCGGTCGCCGAAGGGTCGTCCGGAGCGGAGGACCTCGTCATCGCCAACGTCGTCAGGCTCCGCCCCGATATCTTCGACGACACCTTCTTCGAGGGCTGGCGCACCACGTACGACGAGGCGGCCTGCGAGCCAGCCGGTGGGGTCAAAGGGACTGCGGAGGACCAGATCGCCGGGCGGCAGGTGTTCGTCGGCTCGTGTTTGAACGGCGGGTCCACCTATCACGTCCGTTACGGAGAGGACGTCATCGTCTCGCTGACGTCCACGGGCAAGCGCGGCTTCGGCAGGATCGTGATGGAGCATCTCGGCGCGTGAGCGCTAGTCTTTCCGCTGACCGTCTGGCACTAGATTGCGCCGCCGTTCGGAGGAGGGCCACGTGACTGAGACGACCGGCGCGCGACCCGTTCGTGCGCCTCGAGGCCCGGAGCTGACATGCCGTGGTTGGGGCCAGGAGGCCGCGCTCCGGATGCTCATGAACAACCTCGACCCGGAGGTCGCCGAGAATCCCGACGCCCTCGTCGTCTACGGTGGAACAGGCCGGGCCGCCCGGAGCTGGGACGCCTTCGACGCGATCGTCCGCGAGCTGCGACGGCTGGCCGACGACGAGACCCTGCTCGTCCAGTCGGGCAAGCCGGTCGCCGTCTTTCGGACGCACGAATGGGCGCCGCGGGTGCTCATAGCCAACTCGAATCTCGTCGGAAAATGGGCGACCTGGGATGTCTTCCGTGACCTCGAGCGGCGCGGCCTGACCATGTATGGGCAGATGACCGCGGGCAGCTGGATCTACATCGGGACCCAGGGGATCCTGCAGGGCACGTTCGAGACGTTTGCCGAGCTGGCACGGCAGCACTTCGGGGGGACGCTCCGGGGTCGTCTCGTCCTGACGGCCGGCCTCGGCGGGATGGGCGGCGCCCAGCCACTCGCGGTGACGATGAACGACGGCGTCTGCCTGGCGATCGAGGTTGACGAGGCGCGGGCCCGCCGGCGGCTCGACATCGGCTACGTCGACCGGCTCACCGCCTCACCCGAGGAGGCGCTGGCCTGGGCCCGTGATGCGGCCACGGCCGGAAAGGCAGTCTCGATCGCGCTCGTCGGCAACGCCGCCGAGATCGAGCCCGCGTGGGCCAAGGCAGGGATCCACTTCGACGTCGTGACCGACCAGACCTCCGCCCACGACGCGCTCGTCGGCTACGTGCCGGGCGAGATCGGGCTCGAGGACGCCGCCGAGCTTCGGCGGGCCATGCCGGAGGAATACATTCGCCGATCGATGCGCTCGATGGCCGACCACGTCCGGGCGATGCTCGCCTTCCGCGATGCCGGCGCCGTCGTGTTCGACTACGGCAACAACCTTCGGTCGCAGGCGCTGGAGGCCGGTGTCGCCAACGCGTTCGACTATCCGGGGTTCGTGCCCGCCTTCGTCCGGCCACTCTTCTGCGAGGGGCGTGGGCCGTTCCGGTGGGCCGCCTTGTCGGGCGACCCGGCCGACATCGCGCGAACCGACGCGGCGATCCTCGAACTCTTCCCGGACGACGCGGGACTGCACCGCTGGATTACGATGGCCCAGGCCAAGGTGCCGTTCCAGGGGCTCCCGGCGCGGATCTGCTGGCTCGGCTACGGGGAGCGCGCGCGGGCCGGGCTCGCGTTCAACGATCTCGTCGCACGCGGCGAGGTCAGCGCCCCGATCGTCATAGGCCGTGACCACCTCGATGCAGGGTCGGTCGCCTCACCGAACCGCGAGACCGAGGCCATGGCCGACGGCTCGGATGCGATCGCCGACTGGCCACTCCTCAACGCGCTTGTCAACACCGCCGCAGGCGCGACGTGGGTGTCGATCCACCACGGCGGCGGCGTCGGAATCGGCTACAGCCAGCACGCCGGCATGGTCATCGTCGCCGATGGCACTCCGCTCTCGGCCCAGAAGCTCGAGCGCGTCCTGACGACCGACCCCGGGATGGGCGTCGTCCGTCACGTCGACGCTGGATACGAGCGGGCGATCGAGGTCGCGAGGGAGCGGGGCGTCCGCATCCCGATGCAACCGGACTGACCTCTGGCGACCTTGCGGCCCACTCGCCGTCTCAGGTCCCGGCCGCGACTGCCTCGTCCGGATCCATGGCGGGGATCGTCCTGAGGCTCCGGACCGGCGAGAAGAAGACCGGCAGGAACGAAAAGATCCCACCGATTGCCCCGACCCAGATCGTCTCGTGGAGGCCGATCACACCGCCAAGGATCGCGCCAAGGATCCCGCCGAAGGGAATCGTGCCCCAGACGATGAACCGCATCGTCGCGTTCATCCGGCCCTGCATCCGCTCGGGGGTGATCGCCTGGCGCAGGCTCACCTGGTTGATGTTGTAGACGGCGCCGGTGAGGCCGGCGAGAAAGACGCTGGCGGCGACGAATGGCGCGGCGATGTCCGGAGGGGCGAGGGCAATGAGCAGCCCAGCCGGGCCGGAAGCCAACGCCGAGCCCACGATCGTCGGTCCGACGCCGAACCGCGTTGCCACGCGGTTAGCGATGAGGGCACCCAGCAGGAATCCGACGGACCCCAGCGAGAAGGCAAGCCCGAGCAGTTCCGGCGAGAAGGAGAGCTCGCGGACGAGGTACAGGATCAGGATCGAGAACAGGATGTTCGAGAAGAAGTTCGACGTCCCGGTTGACGCCGCGATGCTTCGCAAGAGCTGATGTCCGCCGACATACCGGAGACCCTCCGTGATCTCCGAACGCATCGACGGCCGCTCGCCCTGCTCGTTCAATCGTGGCCGGGGGGCTGGCTCAGGCCGCCGGATCGCAAACATGAACAGCGCCGACACCACGAAGCTGATCGCGTCGAGAAGGATCGCGAACGGCGCGGTGATGGCCCCGATGATGACGCCGGCCACCCCGGGCCCCGTGATCTGGGCGGCGGACCTGCTCGTCTCTAGCTTGGAGTTGCCATCGATGATCTGGTCGCGCTCGACGAGCGACGGGAGGTACGACTGGTAGGCGACGTCGAAGAAGACTGTCGCGCAGCCGTTGACGAATCCCACGACATAGAGCTGCCAGATCGTCAGCACATTGAGAGCAAACGCGATCGGGATCGAGATCAGCGCGGCTGCCCTGACCAGGTCGCCGGCAATGAGGATCGGCTGACGACGCAGCCGATCGACCCAGACGCCTGCCGGGAGGCTCAGCAGGATGAACGGCATGAACTCGATCGTCCCGAGGAGTCCGAATTCGAATGGCGAGACGTTCAGGGTCGTGGCTGCGATCAGTGGGAGCGCGAGGAGCGTCACCTGCGTCCCGAACTGGCTGATCGTCTCCGCGGCCCACAGCTTCACGAAGTCGCGGTGGCGGAAAAGACTCGGGCGCGGCGCGGGCGTGGCAGTCACGTGGGGCTGGACTCACGAGCGGTTGGTGGCCGGGGATAGCGTCAATTTATCGTCTAACACGAGTCAGATGCGCTGGTTCCGCGAGCCCGACGGCCCAAGACGAGGCATCCCCGACCGGACCGACATGTCACGATAGAGCCGATGCCCGAACTCGCCGACCGCCTCGTCGAATCCGTCCCCAACGTCTCCGAGGGCCGGCGCCTCGACGTCGTCGAGCGGCTCGCGGACGCGATCACGAGCGTGCCCGAAGTCCACCTCCTGGACCGGACCAGCGACGCGAGCCACAACCGGTCCGTGTTCACCCTGGCCGGCCCGGCCGGGGCCGTGTCGATGGCCCTGAGCCGCCTCGTCGGCTCGGCGATCCAGGAGATCGACATGGACACCCATTCGGGCGAGCATCCGCGGATCGGGGCGGTCGACGTCATCCCGTTCGTGCCGCTCGGCGAGACCTCGATGGAAGACACCGTCGAGATTGCCCGGGGCTTCGGCGAATGGATCGCCAGCACCTACGAGCTGCCGGTGTTCCTCTACGCGGAAGCCGCGCGTCGCACCGAGCGGGTCAAGCTGGCCGACGTCAGGCGCGGTCAGTACGAAGGTCTCAAGTCCGAGATCTTGCAGCGCGGCCGCGAGCCCGACTTCGGGCCGGCGCGGATGCACCCGTCTGCCGGCGCTGTTGCCGTCGGTGCCCGGCCGTTCCTCATCGCCTACAACATCAACCTCGAGTCGCCGGACAAGGATCTCGCGGTGCGGATCGCCCGCCGGATTCGGGAGTCCGGCGGCGGCATGCCGAAGGTCCAGGCGAACGGGTTCTTCATCGAGGAGCTCGATCGCGCGCAGGTGTCGATGAATCTCCTCGACTTCCGGACGACGCCGCTCTGGCGCGTCTGGGAGACGGTGAGAGCGGAGGCTGCAGAAGACGCGGTCGAACTCGCCGAGTCGGAGCTGATCGGGCTCGCCCCGCTGGCCGCCCTCCTCGACGTCGCCGACCATGCTGGTGCGCCTCCCGACGGCTCAATTGATTCGCGGCTGGCGGCCGCCGCCAGGTTCCTGAAGCTTCGCGACTTCTCGCCGATGCAGGCCCTCGAGCTGCGGCTTGACGCCGTACGAGCGGGCACCGCGGACTGACGGCGTCGAATCTCCGATGACGCTCCGCGTGATCCCCGGCGGTCGGGGCGACGCCTCGGCCCCCGGGCTCCTGGTCGTCGGCGCGTCCGAGATCGTCACGATGGCGGGCGGGATCAGGTCGGGATCGGGCCAGGCGGATGTTGCTCGCCTGTCGGCCGACGCGGCCGGGGGTCCGGCCTCGCCGACGGCCCCCGCCGTCGCCACGTGGGACGGCACGATCCTCGCGGTCGGGCCGCGGTCCGATGTCGAGCGCCTGCTCGAGGCCGACGGCTATCCCCTCGGGCGATTCGCCCGCCTCGATGCGCGGGGTGGCGCGGTGACGCCTGGCCTGGTCGATCCCCACACCCACCTGCTCTTTGCCGGCAGCCGGGAGGCTGAGCTCGAGCTGCGCCAGCAGGGTGCCGGTTACATGGAGATCCTCGCGGCGGGCGGTGGGATTCTCTCGACGGTGGCGGCGACGCGGGCCGCATCGGCGGAGGACCTTGCCGCCCACGGCAGGCGCTGGCTCGACGAGATGCTCGGCCACGGGACCACGACGATCGAGGCGAAGTCCGGTTACGGGCTCGACCTCGCGACGGAGCTGCGGCTGCTCGACGTTGCCCATGCGCTCGGCCAGGAAGGACCGATCGAGATCGTTCCGACGTATCTCGGCGCCCACGCCGTCCCCCCGGAGTTCCGAGCCAGGCCCGACGGCGTCGAGGCCTACGTCCGCCACATTCTCGAGGAGCAGCTGCCGGGCGTCGCCGCCCACGGCCGCGCCCGGTTCTGCGACGTCTTCTGCGAGGAGGGCGCGTTCACCGCGGGTCAATCGGAACGGATCCTGCTTGCCGCGGCGGCCTTCGGGATGGGCATGCGACTCCATGCCGACGAGATCGTTCCGTCGGGCGGAGCCGAGCTCGCGGCGAGGATCGGGGCGACCTCGGCCGATCACCTCGCTGCGCCGTCGGCCGCGGGAATCGACGCTCTCGCCGAGGCGTCGGCGGCCGGGCGACCGGTCGTCGCGACGCTGCTGCCGGCCACGACCTGGTTCCTGATGAAGGAGCATCACGCCCCCGCTCGGACATTCATCGAACGGGGCGTTCCGGTGGCGGTCGGCACGGACTTCAACCCGGGCACCTCGCCCACGCCGTCGCTGCCGCTGGCGATGACGCTGGCCTGCCTGAACCTGGGCCTGACCCCCGACGAGGCCCTCACCGCCGTGACGATCAATGCCGCGTACGCGATCGGCATGGGCGAGGAGATCGGCTCGCTCGAGGGCGGCAAGGCCGCCGACCTCGTCATCTGGAATGTCCCGTCGAGCCGCCAGGTCCCCTACTGGCCGGCCGCCGAGCTGGTCCGAACCGTCGTCAAGAAGGGCCGCATCGTCGTGGACCGCGGCTGATCGCCGCTCAGGTCTTGCCGCGGGACTCGAGCAGGACGGTCGTCGGCTCCAACGGAAGTGCCGAGGGCGTCACCGACAGTTTCGGCTGGGGAGTGGGGTCGCCGCCCATCTCGTGGAAGAACTTGGCGAGCGCCTCACGTGTCTCGGCCGATTCGTCGTCCAGCGGCATTGCGACCACGATCCGTGGATCGAGCTGGGCAACGAGCTCCGCGGCCTTCGTGGGCGACAGGGTTCCGCCGATCGGCACGCAGGCGATGTCGACGGGCCCGATGTCGGCCAGCTTCTCCTCGGTCAGCAGATGCCCGATCTCACCGAGATGGATCGTGTGGAGCCCGTCGAGCTCGACCAGGAAGGCGACCTGCTTGCCGCGCTCCGCGCCCTTCGCGTCGTCGCGGTAGGTCCGGACGCCCGTAAGCAGCACGTCGCGGACCTCGTACTCGCCCGGCCCATCGAGGACGAACGCGTCCTCGAGCGAAGTCGGCAGAAGCGTCGAACCGTCGCGCGTTCGGGTGCCCTTCGCCTTCGGCAGCGGTTTGTCGTCAGGATGCGAGTACGTGACGATCTCGCCGGTGATCCCCCGCCCAGTCGGCCCCACGACCGCCTGGTAAGGATCCGCGACGACAACCGCGTCCTTCCCCCGAAGGCGGATGCAGGTCCGCCCATACCAGATGAGTTCCATGCACTCGATTCTGACATAGCCGCCTGCACTCCGGGTCGCTCCCGGTCACCGAGCCTTCGCCGCGGGAGGGTGGGTCGAGCGCAAGGCGAGCCCGAGCACCGGAGCGAGCGGACTTCAAGGTCCGTGAGCGAGGAGCGCAGGGCTCAACGCGGCGATCGGCCCGCAATCGCGCGGCGAACAGAAAGAGAGGGGGCGCCTGCCCAATCGGCGCCCCCTCTCGGAGGGAGGGAGGATGGAACCCAGAGGGTTCGGTCCGAATCACACGCTAATCCGCCCGCATTCAAGGACGGCGAGCCATCCGATTAAGAAAGCAACACGGACGAAATTGGTACATCCAGGCCCTCGTGCCCGTCGCGGGCACCGTGGGACAATCCCGCCGATGATCCCCCGCCGTTCACCTTCCGGCCTCGCCGTGCTGCTCTGCGTCCTGCTCGCCGGGTGTGGCACGGCCGGCCCGACGCCCGGCGCCGCGACGTCGCCCCAGTCGGCCACGCCCTCCCAGAGCGCCGCCGGCTCCCCGACAACGCCGCCCGACCCGACGGCCGTCTACGCCGACATCGAGGCGCAGATCCGAGCGCTTCGCGGCCTCGAGGCGAAGTCACCCGTCGAGCCAAAGGTGCTCGACGAGGCCGCCCTCGGCAAGTCCATCCAGGACCAGTTCACGAAGGACAACCCCGCAGCGCTCGTCTCCGCGAACGAACGCCTCCTCAAGGGGCTCGGCCTGCTGCCACCCGACGCGTCACTCCGGGACCTCTACATCTCCCTCCTGACCGGCCAGGTCGCCGGCCTCTACAACCCGGAGGACAAGACCCTCTACGTGGTGTCGAAGTCGGGCGGCCTCGGGCCGACGGAGAAGACGACGTTCGCCCACGAGTACACCCATGCCCTCCAGGACCAGAACTTCGGGCTGGCCGGGATGAACCTCGACGCTCCCGGCGAGGGCGATCGGGCAATCGCCCGCCTGTCGCTCGTCGAGGGCGACGCCACGCTCACGATGAGCCTGTGGCAGCTCGACAATCTGAGCCAGGCGGAGATCCTCCAGCTGCTCAGCGAGTCGCTCGACCCGAAGGCCACCGCGGCCCTCGCCGCGATGCCGGCGGTTCTGCGCGAATCGCTGCTGTTCCCGTACACGAGCGGGCTGACCTTCACCCAGGGGCTCCAGGGCAGTGGCGGCTGGGAGGCCGTCAACGCCGCGTTCGGCAAGCCGCCGGCATCCACCGAGCAGATCCTCCATCCCGAGAAATTCGCGAGCGGCGAGGCACCGATCAGGGTGGATCTCCCGGACGACCTCGCCGCCAAATTGGGCGCGGGCTGGAAGGTCGGGCTTGAGGACACACTTGGCGAGTTCCAGTTGAAGCCGTGGCTCGCCGATGCCGGCGCCAGCGCGTCCGGCGCAGAGGAGGCTGCGGCCGGCTGGGGCGGCGACCGGACGACCATCGTCGATGGACCGAACGGGGCGTTCGCGATCGTCGTCAGCTCGCGGTGGGACACCCCCGCCGACGCGGCGGAGTTCGCGACGAAGGCCCGTGAGGTCATACCTGGCCTCGCCAGCCCCGGCGACGTGCTGGCGCTGGTCGATCGCACGGCCGTGACGGTGGTCATCGCCTCCGGCTCGGACCTCGTCGGCCGAGTCGAGAACCTCCTCGGCCTGGCGGGCTGACGCGGGACCGGTTCGGCCGGCTACATCAGCTCCGGAGCGGAGATCCCCAGGAGACCGAGGGCACTGGCGAGTGTCGTCTTCGCCGCGGCGACGAGGGCAAGCCGCTTGGCGGACCGATCGGGCTGACCCGAGTCGACGACCTTGGCGTCGCGATAGAAGGCGTGGAACTGGGTCGCGAGCTCTGTCGCGTAGGCCGTCACGCCGTGCGTCTCCTCGGCCCGGACCGCGTCTTCGACGACCTCCGGCAAGCGGGCGATGACTCGGGCGAGGGCGCCCTCGGCCGCGCCGCCAAGGGCTCCGTTCACGTCGGAGGCCGGCGCGAGGCCCGCTTCGGTCGCCTTGCGGAGGATCGACGCAACCCGGGCGTGGGCGTACTGGACGTAGTAGACCGGGTTTTCGGCGGACTGTTTCTTGGCGAGCTCGATGTCGAAGTCGATCGCGCTCGTCGCCGCCCGCGACGCGAACGACCAGCGGGCGGCGTCGACGCCGACTTCCTCGAGCAGCTCGTCGAGACTGACGAACTCGCCGGCCCGCTTCGACATCGACACTTCGACGCCGTCGCGGACGAACCGGACCCACGAGTACAGCAGGATCTGGACCGCGTCTGCGTCGTAGCCCATCGCCGCCGCGGCGTTCCGGACTCGCGCCACCGTGCCGTGATGGTCGGCGCCCCAGATGTAGATGAGGTGCTCGAAGCCGCGGCTGAACTTCTCGGTGACGTAGCCGATATCGGCGGCGAAATACGTCGGCCGACCATCTGAGCGGGTGATCACTCGGTCCTTGTCGTCGCCGAACGCGGTCGAGCGGAACCACAGTGCACCGTCCTGTTCGTAGACGTGGCCGCCGGCCCGGAGCCGCTCGACCGCCCGCTCGACCCAGCCGTCCGAATGCAACGAGCCCTCGCTGGTCCAGACGTCGAAGTGGACGCCGAGCCGCTCGAGGCTCGACTCGATGCCCTCGCGGATCCGGGCGCCCGCCCAGCGCCCGATGACGTCGGCTGGATCGGCGCCGGGAACCTCCGCCGCGGCGATGACCTCCTCAGGGACGCTGGCCGCCAGCTCTTCCACGTACTCCCCGTGATAGCCCTCCTCCGAGACGGGTTTCCCCCTTCGGATGGCGAGGACAGACGCCCCGAGGTTGGTCACCTGCGCCCCGGAGTCGTTGAAGTAATACTCGCGGGTGACCTCCTGACCGCCCGCCTCGAGGATCCGGCAGAGCAGGTCGCCGATGAACGCCCCCCGGGCGTTGCCGATCGTCAGCGGCCCGGTGGGGTTCGCGGAGACGAACTCGACGTTCACCCGCCGCGGTCGGATCGGGCGGACCCGGCCCCATGTCCCCGGGGCGGCGAGAACCTGGCCGATCGTCTCCTCCAGCGCGTGGTCGGTCAGCCGCAGGTTGAGGAATCCGGGCGGCGCGGTCTCGACGGAGGCGATCGGGCTGTCGCCGGGGCCGGCTGCCGCTTCGCGCCCGATCTCGCCTGCGAGGATCCGGGCGATCTCCAGCGGCGCCCGCCGGTACGGCCGCGCGAGCCGCATCGCGAGATTCGAGGCGAAGTCGCCGTGCTCGGGGTTGGCGGGTCGCTCGATATCGACGGCGGGTCGCTCGTCGTCCGCCAGCGCTGGGAGGGCTCCAGCGGCGATCGCCCGCTCCCAGGCGCGCTCGACCGCGGCGCGGGCGCGCGCCCGAATCGGCGGCGGCAGGTCCTCGGCGGGAGAGGTCGTCACGTGTGGCGGCATCCTTCGCGTTCGGTCGCAGGAGTGTCCGGGTTGGGGCGCCCATGGTAGCGGTTGAACGGCTAGCGTCGGTCGCCCAACGGGTCACCCCGCATCGGCTTGGAGCACGCGCCGCGGCCTCGTTGCTGGACGGCACCGGAAACCGGGGTTTCGACGTGTGCCGATGAGGGGAGATCGGTGGCATTAGGCGGAGAGACTTGCTGTTGCGACCAGTACCATCCGCGGCCATCGCGGCCGTACGATCGAGCGGTCTTAAGCACTCATCCATCGGGCACCGCATGGTGCTCACCAGGCGGCGTTCATACCCGCACACCCTCGAGACGGGCACGAGCACCCAAGGGCTTCGCCGTGGGCGCTCCGCCTCCTCGACCTTGCCGGACACGTCTCTGGCGCTCGGTTTTGGGGCCCGGCGCCAGAGGCTGTCCGCCGACGGGATCGGTCGGGCTAACCGCCCGGCCGATCCGCCAATCCGTCGGCTCCCTCTGGGGTCCCCGAGACCCGGACGGGGCGTCCCTGCCTGGGGACGCCCCGTCAGTCTCCTTCGCTTAAGGCCGGGACCATCGGTTCCGGGCGCTTATAGGACCCTCGTTGACGGTCCGCACCGCGAAACAGTCGAAAACTGCGGTCTGGTGGGGATGGGTGTCATGCGTTTGTCGCAAATAGTCCTAGACGGGTACCAGTGCGGTCCATCAGTATTGGACAGGCCGCGTAGGCAACGGCTTCCGGTCATCCGGGATGGACTTATCCACAACTCGAACTCGGGGACCAAACCATGAACAATGGACGAAGACTTCCGCGCCGCAGGGGCGGCGCTCTCAGGCGGCTCGGCTGGATCGCCGCGTCCGCCCTCCTGGCGGTCTCGGTCTTTGCGCCGACCGCCTCGGCAGCGACGCCGCCGAGCGACGAATGCATGGCCGCGGACGCCAGCTTCGAATACTCCGTCGACGGTGGGCCGTTCCAGACGGTCCAGATCAACGATGGCCCGAGCGCCTACCCGATGAACACGGTCACGGTCCGGGTCAAGGAAGGCGTCGACCTGCCTCAGGGATGCGAACGCAAGTTCGGGTTGGTCTCGTACAACGCGGGCGGCGGGAGCTGGCCGGGTAGCGTCTACGAGCACTGGCTCGACGACGACACGGCTACCCTCAGCAATAACGTTCGGTCCGCCACGCTGACGGTCGAGGCGCCTGCGCCCGAGTGCTTTGGGCAGACCGACTTCTACACGGATGCGTTCGTCAACGGCACCTTCTTCCCCGGCGACACCCATTACTCAGGCGCCCTGGAGCCGCACTACCCGGACGTCCCGACGCCGTACGGCAAGATCTCCGGAGCGAATGGCGGCGAACACGTCTGCGGCGAAGCAACCCCGACTCCGGAAGTGACCCCGACCCCCGTCGTCACGCCGACGCCGGAAGTAACCCCGACGCCGGAGGTCACGCCGACCCCGGAAGTAACCCCGACGCCGGAGGTCACGCCGACCCCGGAAGTAACCCCGACCCCTGGGGTCACGCCGACGCCGGAGGTCACGCCGACCCCGACGCCCGAAGGCAATCTCGAGATCTTCAAGATCGACAACAAGGGCACCGCGACATTCGATGACGACGAGTTCCTCGCTGGCGCGACGTTCGCGGTCTATCTCGACAACGGCGACAGCGTCTTCTCGGCATCGAGCGACACGCTCGTTGCCGGGCCGTCCGCGGCCGTCGACGGCATCCTCGATGTCGACCACCTGGCTCCCGGCAAGTACTGGATCGTCGAAACGGTCGTTCCCGCCGGCTTCGTCGGCAGCGGCCCGATCCTCGTCGACCTCAACGTCGATGCATCGCTCGTCTGCCTCTGGGACAGCACGGGCCTCCTCAGCTGCGAGGATTCGGCCGATGGCGGCTTCACGGTCGTCTTCGTCGACAACACACCCAAGGGTTCGACGCCCACGCCGACCGGATCGGACCTTCCGAATGAGTCCGGACGGCCGACGCCGTCGGGTGGCGTCGGGGGAGCAACCGGGACACCGCACGTGACCCCGCCTTCGACTGACGCCATCGTCGACGCTTCGAGCTCGACGGGCGGCGGCTGGCGGATCGTCCTCGCCGGCCTCGCACTCCTGATCATCGTGGCCCTGACCTTCACCCAGCCGGCACGGGTCCGCCGACCGCGCTGACCCTCGCTGTTCCCGAGTGACTCGACCGGGGTGCGGAGTCCGCACCCCGGTCGCTTTGCGTTCAGATCGCGAGCGAGCTCCCGGGCCGTACCAGCTCGACCGGACCCCGGTAGCGCTCCTTGACAGCCTCAATCGTGGCGGCCTCGTCGTTGCCCATCTGAAGGTGCGTGATCAGGACCTGGCCGGCATTGGTCGCGGCCGCCAGCTCGCCGACGGCCTGGGCGTTGAGATGCTGGGCGCCGGCGGGCACGACCCCGGACCCGAATGACACCTCGGTCAACAGCACGTCGCCGGGTCGGATGAGCGGCGCGAGATCGCTCGCCCTGCCGCAGTCGCCTGAGTAGACGAGGGCCGGGCCCGTGTCATCGGCAACGACGCGGAATCCGTAACTCTCCTCGGTGTGGGTGACGAGCCGTGCCTCGATGGTGAGACCACCGACCCGTACGTGCCCCTCGCCGAGGGCGCTCACCTCGAGCGCCTCGCCGGTAAATCCCGGTTCCGCGTGGAGGGCGTCCAGCCGCTCGCCGAGTCCGGCCGGGGCGAAGACGCGGACCCGGCGGGCCGGGGCGAACTCGTAGCGGAGGTAGTGCCGCAGCGGCACGAGATCGATGAAATGGTCCGGGTGGAGGTGGCTGACGAAGATCGCGTCGAGTGTGCTCGGCTCGATCTCGCCGGTCAGCCTCGGAAAGGATCCCTGGCCGAAGTCCAGCAGGACCGCGGTCTCACCCTGGCGGACCAGGTACGCGGCACCGGTCGCCCCTGGCCGATCGGTGTAGGCGGGCCCGGCCCCGAGGACCGTCAGCTTCACGCGCGAACGACGCCCGGATCCGGCATGGGGACGTCGACCCGGCCACCGCCGCGCCGGAAGGCCAGCTCGTGGAACCCTGCCGCGGTTGCGACGCGATATCCCTCCGCAAGGCCGCTCGCGAAGGCCGCAGGCTGGTGGGCATCCGAACCCGCTGAGACGAACCTCCCGCCGAGCGAGCGGTAGCGGGCCACGATCTGCCCCGACGGATACGTCTCACCCGAAGCCTGGCGAAGGCCGCTCGTGTTCACCTCGAGCGCGACGCCCGTATCGACGAGCGCTCTGAGAAGCGGCTCGTACAGCTCGGGTGCGGCAGCGAGGTCGGCGGCCGTGACGTGCGGGTGGAGATAGCGTTTGACGAAATCCAGGTGCCCGATCGTATCGAACAGCCCCGAACGGATCGCCCGCTCGACCTCCTCGAAGTACGGCGCGACGATTTCGGGCAGGGACCGACCCGCGACCCAGGTGTCGACGCGAGTCGCGTGGTACGGCGAGTCCGCATAGACGTGGACGCTGCCAATCACGTAGTCGTACGAGTGCCGCGCCAGGTGGTCGCGGATCGCGGCGTCGAACCGCTGGTCGTACGTGATCTCGACGCCGAACCTGATTGCCACGCCGCGCGGACCCCAGCGCTCCGCCGCCTCCCTCACGACTCCTTCGCGGGTTGCGAACGGCACGAAGTCGAAGGCGGGGGCGCCGGGCTCGAAGTCGACGTGATCGGTGATCGCGATTTCGGCGATACGGCGCTCGACAGCCTGGGCAGCGTACGACTCGAGCGGGACGTGGCTGTCCGGCGAGAGGTTCGTGTGAAGGTGGCTGTCGAGCGGCAGGTCGCGCGCCTGGTCTGTCTCCGTCACGCCGAAATGAGACCCAGCTCCCGGCCGACTGTCGCGAACGCCTCGAGCGCCTTGTCGAGCTGGTCCGGGCCGTGGGCGGCCGTCACGATCGTCCGGATCCGAGCCTTGTCGATGGCCACTGTCGGGAACACGACTGGTTGCGCGAAGACGCCCTCCTCGAAGAGACGCTGACTGAACCGGCCGGCGGTATCGGGATCGCCCATCATCACCGGCGTGATCGGCGTCTCCGATACGCCCGTGTCGAAGCCGAGACGGGCCAGCTCGGCCTTGAACCGGCGGGTGTTCGCCCACAACCGCTCGAGCAGTTCCGGCTCGTCGAGCATTACCGCAATCGCCGCTCGGCAGGCCGCCGCGACCGCCGGTGGATGCGAGGTCGAGAAGAGGAACGGGCGGGCGCGCTGGACAAGGATGTCGCGCAGGTCCTGTGACCCCGCGACGTACCCGCCGAGGACGCCGACGGCCTTCGACAGCGTCCCGACCTGTATCGCGACGCGGCCGTGGAGGTCGAAGTGGTCGACGCTGCCGCGGCCGTTCCGACCGAGCACGCCGGACGCATGCGCGTCGTCCACGAAGACGGCTGCCCCGAACTCCTCCGCGGCCGCGACGATCGCCGGGAGCGGCGCGATGTCGCCATCCATGCTGAAGACGCCGTCGGTCACGACGAGGATGAGGCGATAGGGGAGCCCGGTTCCCTCGCGGCCGGTCTCCCGCGCCTCGCGAAGGGTCTCGCGCAGTGCCGCAGTATCGCCGTGCGAGTAGATCTTGCGCGGGGCCTTGGAGAGGCGCATGCCGTCGATGATCGAGGCGTGGTTGAGGGCGTCCGAGACGATGAGGTCCTCCTCGCCGGTGATCGTCGGGAGGACGCCGGTGTTCGCCGAGAAGCCGCTCTGGAACGTCAGGACCGCCTCGGTTCCCTTGAAGGCCGCCAGCTCCCGCTCCAGCTCCTCGTGGAGTTCCATCGTGCCGGCGATCGTGCGGACGGCGCCGGAGCCGACGCCGAAGTCCCGAACGGCAGCCAGCGCGGCTTCGCGCAGGCGAGGATGGTGGGTGAGCCCGAGGTAGTCGTTGGACGACAGGCTGATCAGCCGCTCGCCGTCGACCGAAACGACCGGCCCCTGGGCCGACGACATGACCCGCAACGGCCGATATAAGTGCTTGTCGCGGAGATCGGCAAGCTCGTCCCCGAGGAAGGCAAGGGGATCGCGGCGAATGTCCGTCATTTGAGTTGGCACCCTCCCCGACGAATCACAACTCGCCCTCCGAGGACCGAGGCGACGCCCCTGCGAGCCATCGGTGCGAGGATTCCGTAGTCATCTTCCCTGCCAGTCCATGATCACCTTGCCCGAGTCGCCCGACCGAGCGGCGGCGAACGCGGCCGCATGATCCCGGAACGAGAATCGATGGGTGATCGCCGGTCGGATGTCGAGGCCCGACTGGAGCATGACCGTCATCTTGTACCACGTCTCGTACATCTCGCGGCCGTAGATGCCCCGCAGTGTGAGCATCTTGAAGATGATGTCGTTGAAGTCGAGGGCGACGGGCTCCGACGGGATGCCAAGAATGGCAATCGCACCACCGTGGGCCATGTTGGCGATCGCATCGCGGAGCGCGGCCGGGTTGCCGGACATCTCCAGCGCGACATCGAAACCCTCCACCATCCCCAGCTCCGACTGGACGTCGGCCAGGGATCGTTCGCGCGGATCGACGACGAGCGAGGCGCCCATCGCCTTGGCCAGGTCGCGGCGGAAGCCATTGGGCTCGGTGACGACGACGTGCCGGGCGCCAGCATGGCGAACGACGGCCGTCGCCATCAGCCCGATCGGGCCTGCCCCCACGACCAGGACGTCCTCGCCGAGAACCGGGAACGCCAGCGCGGTATGGACAGCGTTGCCGAACGGGTCGAAGATCGCGGCGATCTCCTCGTCGATGCCGGGTCCGTGATGCCAGACATTGGTCATCGGCAGGACGACCTGCTGGGCAAACGCCCCGTCGCGCCCCACGCCGAGCCCGATCGAGTTGGCGCACAGGTTGCGGCGACCGGCGAGGCAGTGGCGGCAGCGGCCGCAGACGACGTGGCCCTCGCCGCTGACGATGTCGCCGGGATGGAAGTCGGCGACGTTGCTGCCGACCTCGACGATCTCGCCGACGAACTCATGGCCGACGATCAGCGGCGGTTTGATGTTCTTGGCCGCCCACGGGTCCCACGACTCGATGTGGAGATCCGTCCCGCAGATCCCGGTCTTGTGGACCCGGATCCGGACGTCGTTGATCCCCATCGCCGGCTCCGGGACGTCGAGCAGTTCGAGACCCGGGCCCGCGGCGGTCTTGACGAGAGCGAGCATGACGCTAGTGTGCCGCGGCCGACCAGTCGACGACTGGGTTCTCGACCGAGCCGATTCCGTCGATCTCGCAGCGAACGCGGTCGCCCGGCTCGAGGAAGATCGGCGGGTCGCGGAAGACCCCGACGCCCGCCGGCGTGCCGGTTGCGATGACGTCGCCCGGGTCGAGCGTGATGAAGCGGCTGATGAAGGCGATGAGCTCGGGGATGCCGAAGATCAGATCCGCGGTCGTCCCGTCCTGCATGAGCTGGGGCTCACCCGCGCCCGGGCCCGCGCCTGGCGTCCGCCAGCTGCGAAGGCGCAGCCCCGCAGCGGGATCCAGCTCGTCGGCGCTGACGAAGACCGGTCCCATCGGCAGGAAGGTGTCGCTGCCTTTTGCCCGCAGCCACTGGCCGTCGCCCTTTTGTCCTTCGCGGAGCGCCGACAGGTTGCCCTGCCAGTCACGGGCGGAGACGTCGTTGACCACGACGTAGCCCGCGACATGCGATGGCGCAGCCGCGATCGGGACACGTCGCGCCCGCCGGCCGATGACCACTCCGAGCTCCACCTCGAGATCGAGCGCGTGGGTGCCCTCCGGCCGGATGATCGCCTCGCCGTCGGCAATGACCGTATTGCCGAACTTGGCAAACAGGAGCGGCCATTCCGGGATCTCGCGACCCGCGCCCTCGGTGACGTGATCGCGGTAGTTCAGGCCGACGCAGACGATCTTGCCCGGCCGCGGAACGGCGGGGGCTGGTGTCCGGTCCTCGATCGGCCGCGAGGAGCGGCCTGCGACCGCGACCGTGCCGTCCGGCTGGAGTTCGCCGAACGCCACGCCGGGGACGTCGACCTCGGCCGGTCCGCGACCGACCGACCCGCTCTCAGCCCGGAACGCGTAGAGGCGCATCCCGTCGGCTCAGCTCGGGCTTGGGCTGGGACTTGAGCCCGGGGCGACCGCGCTCGGGGCGGCCGAGTCGGACGCCGCCGGGGAGCCTGACGGGCTTTCGCTCGGAGCGACGGATTCGCTCGCGCCAGGGCTGGCGGACGGAAGGGCGCATTGGGGCTCCGGCGGGGTGATGAATGCGCCGTCTGCGTCGAGCCGCTCAGATTCGGTGGCGTAGAACCTGAGCGCGAGTGCCGGATCCCACTCCGGCAGTGGCAGAACGCGCTGCCAGACGATCGCCGCGTACGGCCATTTCATCTCGTCGAACCGGGCGATGACGGGGGACAGCTGGTGCGGCGGCGTCTTGCAGATCGGGCTGGGCGGGAACGTGTCGAAGAACTCCTGGAACCGCTTGAGCCCGGCCTCGGTCGCTCCGTCACTGTCGCCGCGGTAGAGGATCACCAGCCCGCCGTGCTCGAGGTTGTGGATCCAGTTGGGTGGCCCGACCTTATCGGTCGGCTTGTAGACCCGTGGCGTGATCGGTCCCAGGACTAACGGGTCGTTGAAGTGGTTACCGGACGCCGGCGGACAGAAGGTGTACTTCTGCGGCTTGGCCACGTTGTGCAGCCGGCCCATGTCGTCCTGGGCGTAACCCAGCCGCGGCGTCGTGTCGGCGGCAGGCGAGGGGGTCGGCGCCGGGTCCCACTCGATGGAGCAGCTGTAGGCAGCCTGGGTCGATTGGACCACCACGAGCCCGACGACGAGGGCCCCGATGACGACGACGGCCGCCCCGATGATCAGGCTCCGATACCGTTCGACGAAGGACTTTTGCTCGTAACGGCGAACGCGTTCGCGACGGCCGGCGCGGTCGGCGCCGGACGGCCCGCTGCTGGCGGGCCTGCTGCTGCCTGCTCGAGCCGCGTTCCTCGCGGACCGGCGTGACTCCTTGCTCACGGTTTGGTCGTGCCTCGTCTGTGACGGCTATTTCGGGAATCAGTCGCGCATACGTCGTGCGGGCGGTCGCCGGAGCGCGCTGCGCAGAGGGTACCGTCAGTCGCCCCGTCGTGCCGGATGATCACGGTTCGCTCAGGTAGGCGCGCACCTCCGGCCGAAGCAGCCCTCGGAACAGGAGGGCGGCGAAAGCGGCGATGAAGAGTGCGTGGACGACCAGCCCGACGGCTACCAGGTACGGGATAAGCGGGAGCGTCAGGCTCGCGAGTCCGAGTGCGAGACCCCGGCTGGCCTCCTTGCGCTGCAGGACGAGCGTCGTCGTGAAGATGGTGTAGGCGAGAAGGACCATGACGACGACGCCCGGACCGCTGACTGGGGCACCGATCGCCAGGTCGATGACGAATCGGAGCGAGACGCCGATCCCGGCGAGGATCAGCGCCGCGTAGACGAGGAAGAGCCGGATGCCTGCAGGCATCTCGCGGATCCGAGCAACCATGCGCCATCGATCGTGACACGGCCGCGGCGGCGTGTCATGCGGCGGTTTCCCCACACCTCGTGTCGCGCGATCCGGTCCGCTTGCGGGGGCGCGTGTCAACCCCACGTATACTCCGCGACCGTGGCCGACCTGCCCTTCACCCTTGATCCAGAACTCAGCACGATGCTCGGCCGCGCCATCGACGTTGAAGGCAAGATCCTGCGGGCCCTCGATTCGCTCGGGCCGATCGCCGACCGGGACGTCGTCCTCGTCGGCGGGGGCGAGACCGAATCAGGGCGTCTGTCCCGGCTCGGAGCGCGCCTGACGCCGGTCGATCCGCTCCTGTCGGCTGCGAATCAGGTCTGGCCGTTGCCGGACGCATCAGCCGATGCGGTCGTGGCCGCCTGGTCGGCGTTTCGCGGCGTCGACCAGCACGAGTTGGCGGAGGCCGAGCGTGTTCTCAGGCCGGACGGAAGGCTGCTCGTCATCCACGACTACGGCCGAGACGACGTCTCCCGCCTGCGAGGCGACCTGCCGGAGCATCGCGAGTGGAGTCGCCGGGACGGTCCGTTCCTGCGCGCCGGGTTCAGGGTCCGCGTCATCCACTGCTTCTGGACATTCGAGTCCCTCGACGGAGCGCGTGGCTTCCTGCGAGCGGCCTTCGGCGATGTTGGCGGCACGATCGCGGACGGGCTCAAGCGGCCGCGCCTCTCGTACAACGTCGCCCTCTTCCACCGCAGCCGAGGTGGCTCGGCCGGGTAGCGGGCGGATGCCTGGCCTCAGCGGATGGCGGTCGCCGTCTCCAGGACCGTCTCGTAGTGGCGCTCGTAGTCATCGACCATCCGCCCGACGTTGAAGCGAATCTCCGCCCGCCGCCGGCAGAAGTGGCGATCGATCTCGCCGATCCGGCCGATCGTCGCGACCATCGCGTCGACGTCGTCCACGACGAAACCGGTGACGCCGTCCTCGACGACCTCCGGCACACTGGCCCGGCGGAGCCCGATGACGGGGGTCCCCGACGACAGCGCCTCGATCATGACGAGCCCGAACGGCTCGTTCCAATCGATCGGGAAGAGGACGGCGTCGGCGCCCGCCAGGAGCGTCCGCTTGGCCGCCTGGTCCGCCTCGCCGACATAGCGGATCTGATCGCCGTCGATGTGTGGCTCGATCTCGGCTGCGAAATGGCCTGAGTCCGCGGCGTCGACCTTGCCGGCCAGCACAAGCGGCCGGCCGGCGCCTCGCGCGGCGGCGATCGCCCGCGCCGCGCCCTTCTCCGGCGAGAAGCGGCCGAGGAACAGGAGGTAGCCCTCCGGCCGCTCCCCGAATGGGTAGCTCGCGACGTCGATCCCGTGGTGGATCGCTGGTAGCGCCCCGCGCCTCGGGAAGGTCCCCGCGCTCGCCCGCGAGAGGGAGTGGTGGAGCCACGGATAGGCGTCCCAGATCGACTGGACCTGCGGCACGAACGGGTTGTGGTTCGTGGTGAGGACCGGCGTTCGGGACGTCGCGGCCAGGGTGAGGCCCTCCACGCCGGCGTGGTTGTGGACGATGTCGAAGGTACCGGCCGCAGCCTCGAGAAAGCAGGCCTGGACGTTCGCCAGCTGGAGATACTCGGCATGGCGGAGCCCGTCGGAGATGTCGCCGTAGCGCGAGGGCTGCGGTGTCACGCTCCGAAGCCGGGCGGCGGTCTCCGAGTCGCCGCTGGCGAAGAGCGTGACCTCGTGCCCACGACGGACGAGCTCCTCCGTCAGGAGATGGACGATGTGCTCCGTCCCGCCGTACGCGGCCGGCGGCACGCGCTCGTAGGTCGGAGCAAGTTGGGCGATACGCATGAAGGTCCCCCTGCGGTCACCCGATTCTATCCGCCCTGCTACGGTAGGCTCGATGACCGATCGCCAGCGCCCCGCCTACACCCGCCAGGCAGTCCGCCGCCGCAACGAGCCGGAGCCCCGGCGCATCGGACCGATCGCCGTGACCCCCACCGGAATCCTGCTGGTCGTCGCGCTCCTGGGCTCCGTCCTATACCTGCTGTACGCGATCACCGTCCGCGACGCGAGCCAGATTCCGCTGCTCGCCTCCGGAGCTGTTGTTCTTGGAATCGTGTTCGTCGGGGTCGCCGTGACCGGCCTGATTGCAACATGGCGATCCAGCATCCGAGGCCGCGACGGCCTGGCAATCGCCCACGCCCTCGTCGGCGGCATTGCCTGCCTGGCGGCAGCGGGCTGCTTCGCAATCGCGATCATTCTGGGCATGGTCAGCACGCCCACCTCGACCCCCTAACCCGCGGTTGAGCCGCAGGGGTGGCCCGGGCGCGGATCCGGGAGAACGTGACTCCCAGTCATCAATGTGCCCATGAACGGTGGTTCGGCAGCCCGTCCGCACCCCCTCACAGGCAAGGCGAGGACTCAGAGTCCCGGATTGGCGCCGACAAAGGAAAACTATCGGCTCGGCCGCTTCGAATCCGCGGTTCTGTGGACTGCCAGTCCCGCCGCCGGCGAAGGCTGAAAGGCCCTCTGCTACACTCGCCGACGCCCTCCGCCCCCATCGTCTAGAGGCCTAGGACGCCACCCTTTCAAGGTGGAGATCAGGGGTTCGAATCCCCTTGGGGGCACCACCCGAGGCTCCGTCCACCGAGAGTGCTCGAGGCGGCGTCGCCGGGAGGTCCGGCTGCCCTGCTACCATCCGGCCGATGGAGATCGTGGGCGTCCGGATCACGACGATCGTTGAGGACAACGTCGCGAAGCGGTGCGACGGCTGCCAGGAGGTGATCGAGGGGACGCCGTGGCGGGTCAACGTCCTTGACATCGTTGCTCCGGAGAAGCCGGCCGACTGGACCGACCAGCCCGCGATCAACCCGGGCCCCTTCCAGTTCCACCCCGACGAGAGCCACGTCCGGCGCTGGATGGCCGATCGGGGCTACCTCTTCTGCCGACGCGGCATCGTTCGCGAGATCATGCGTCCGATCCCAGTGCCCGCGCCCGACGGCGCTTCGGTGATCTGGGGCCTGTGCGACGGAATCCACCGCGACGAGCACGAGCTCGTGCCCGCCTGATCGGGCCCCCATCCGGCGCGAAGAGGATCGTTTGACGACGCCCGAGGCGCTCCGTATCCTGCGCTGACCAAGCGATCGCGCGGCATACCGAGATTTACCCAGATTCGAGCGTATGAGGTCGTCATCGCCGTGTCCCGAACCGCCGGCCAGATCGACTCCGGGCGGCTGTCCCTTGGTCCCGCGAGCCGCCTGCTCGGCGTCCACCCCGACACGCTGAGGCGCTGGGCCGACGAGGGCCGGGTCGAGGCGTTCGTCAGCCCCGGCGGCCACCGCCGATTCGACCACCGCGAGCTCGAGCGGATTCTTGCCACGAGATCACCTGGATCGGCAGCCCGGCCGCTTTCGAGTCTCGGAGCGACACCGGACCGCCTGTCCCGTGCCTATCGGCGGAGCTACCTCGCCGAGCCACGCGACGGCGGCGCCCGGAGCGCGGTCCCGGTCGCAGAGCGCGAGGCGTTCCGGAGCGACGGCCGCGGACTCGTCGCGTCCCTCGTCGCCTACCTCGACGCCGCCGAGCCGGCCGATCGCGCGACCGCGGAGGCGACCGCGGCCAACCTGACCGACGACCTCGCCCGGCGTCTCGCGGCAGGCGGCCTCAGCCTGACCGAATCCGTCGGGTTGTTCGTCGCGGCCCGGCGCCCCTTCCTGTCCGAGCTCGGCGTCATCGCCCGGCGGCGGGCTCTCGACGCCGAGCGGATCAGCGCGATGTTCGAGGAGGCGTCGGCGCTCCTCGACCGCCTGCTCGTCCGATTGATCGCGGCCCACCAGGCGGCCGCCGGATGACGGCATCGGCATTCTTGCCCGCCGCCACGTCGCTGTTCGCCCTCGTCTTCGCCATTGCCCTCATCGACCAGTGGCGGGAACGGCGTCATGGCTTCCAGCTCATCTGGGCCGTCGGGATGCTCTTCTACGGGGTCGCCGCCGGCTGCGAGGCGATCGCGGCTGCGAACGGCTGGAACGAGGCCCTCTACCGAACGTGGTACCTGACCGGCGCGGTCTGGACCGCCGGCTGGCTCGGCCTCGGCACCGCCTACCTGCTCGGGAAGACGCGGTTCGGCTACTCGTTCGCGCTCAGCCTGTTCCTCGCCGGTCTCTTCACCTTCCTCGTCCGAAACAAGCCGGAGTACGAGGGCGCTGGGACATTGCCGCTGCTGTACTTCATCGCAGCCGGCGTGCTCGCCCTGGCGGTCGCGATCGAGACCTACTTCCAGAACGATCGCTGGCCGATCCTCGCCGCCGGTGCCGTCGTCGGGGCGACCGTCCTGTCCATCGTGCTGATGGTGACGACCGTGCTGCCGGCGCCCGGGTTCGTCCTGGATCCTCAGACGGGCCAGCCGATCGCCACGCTCCTCCCCGGTCGCCTCCGACTGCTGACCCCGTTCCTGAACATCACCGGCTCCTTCGCGCTCGTCCTGGGCGCGATCTTCTCGACCTATGTCTTCATGCCGAAGCGCCGGATGCTGCCCTACTCGCTCGACCCGAACCAGCCCGGCGACCAGTTCCTGTTCAACCTGCTCATCGCGCCCGTGGCAATCGCGGTGAACCTCTTCGCGTCGCTGCCGGGCGCGGTCCGGGCGCTGGTGTCTGGCCGGCTCAACAGCCGGGTGCCTGCGACGCTCCTGATCGCCGTCGGAGCGTTCATTCCGGCCATCACGGACTCGCTGAACAGGTTCGGGTCGACCGACCTGTTCCAGATCGGCAAGTTCCTCGGCGTCGTGTTCCTGTTCGCAGGGTTCCTCGTCTCGGTTGAGACCTTCCGGGAGATCCGTATCCCGTTCACCCACGTGCGCCTGCGGCCGCTCCGACGCGAGCCCGGGCTCGGCGGGGGCGAGGGCCCCCCCGCGGCGGGCCGGCGCCGCGGCGGCGGGGGGCACCGGCCGGTAGGGC
>JBBSCI010000014.1:0-33032 GCA_038250445.1 Candidatus Limnocylindrales bacterium
CTGCCGGGCCGACATGACGATCGTCCGCGATGAGATCTTCGGGCCTGTCGTGACCGTCGAGCGCTTCACGACCGAGGACGAGGCCGTCCGCCTCGGCAACGACACGACCTACGGCCTTGCCGGAGCCGTCTGGACCACGGATGCGAGCCGGGCCCAGCGAGTCGCCGGCAGGCTCCGCCACGGGACGGTCTGGATCAACGACTACAACACGTACATGCCGCAGGCCGAGTGGGGCGGCTTCAAGCGGTCCGGTATCGGGCGCGAGCTTGGTCCGAGCGGTCTGGACGAGTACCGCGAGGCCAAGCACATTTACCAGAACACGGCTCCTGGACCGAGCGGCTGGTTCGGAAGCTGAGGGCCGACGGGATCGCGATTGGGCTGCCAAGTTTCCCGCGGTTGGTGTACCGTCCGGCGCACGTCGTCGAGCAGGGAGAGGTGCCGTGACCGTCGTCGTCGAGTCGCCCGTCGCCAGCGCCACTGAGACCGTGCCGACCACGCAGCCGGCGATCGCCGTGCGGAATCTGTGGAAGGCGTTTGGCCCAGCCGAGCACAAGATCGTCGGTACGCCGAACGCGGACCTCCCGAATTCGGAGCTGCGAGCCAAGCTCGGCACGACGGTTGCCGTCCGCGATGTCTCGTTCAACGTCCGAGCCGGCGAGATCTTCGTCGTGATGGGCCTCTCGGGCAGCGGCAAGTCGACGCTCATCCGCTGCCTGACGCGCCTGATCGAGCCGACATCGGGCGAGGTCCTCCTCGACGGCGAGGACATCCGCAAGGCCGACGAGGCCCGCCTCCGCGAACTGCGCCGGCACCGCTTTGCGATGGTCTTCCAGCATTTCGGGCTGCTGCCGCATCGACGGGTCATCGACAACGTCGCCTTCGGTCTCGAGATCCGGGGCGATCCCAAGGCCGCTCGTCTCGAGCGGGCCCGCCAGATGTGCGACCTCGTGGGCCTTGGCGCGCTCGGCGAGAGCTACCCGGATCAGCTCTCGGGCGGCCAGCAGCAGCGGGTCGGGCTCGCCCGGGCGCTGGCGGTCGATCCCGAGGTGCTGCTGTTCGACGAGCCGTTTAGCGCCCTGGACCCACTCATCCGGAGAGACATGCAGGACGAGGTGATCCGGCTTCACCACGACGTCGGCAAGACGATGATCTTCATCACCCACGATCTCGCCGAGGCGCTCAAGCTGGGCGATCACATCGTGATCATGCGCGACGGCGCGATCGTCCAGTCCGGCCGGCCGGAGGAGGTCGTCGGCGCGCCAGCCGATGATTACGTCGCTGATTTCGTCCATGACGTTCCGAAGGCAAACATCCTGACGCTGCGCTGGGTCATGCGGCCGGTGCAGCCAGGGGATTCGCTGGACGGCCCGGAATTTCCCGCCGCGACCGTGATCCGGGACGCGCTGCACGTCGCGGCGGCCACGGACAAGCCGATCCGGGTGATCGACAACGGCGACCTGGTGGGCGTGGTTGACCGGGCCCAGATTCTCGAAGCAGTCGCTGGTCCCGAGGACGGGCCGGCGCCGGCTTCTGCAGCGCCCGACAGGGCCGTCTGAGGCGCTCGCGATGACGGCGATCAGCCTGTCCACCACGTCGCGACCGGGCCCGGGGACGATTCGCCGGATCGCGGCGATCGCACTCGCCGTGGCTGCTGTCGCGCTCTATGTCGTCTTCCAGGGCCAGTGGACGCTGCCGCACGACGAAAGCTTCCCGCTGTTCGAGTCGCTCAACGGGCTCAAGGCAACGGTCGACGCAAACCGGACGATCCTCGAGCCCTTCCGGGCGGTGATCAGCGGGATCGTCGCCTTCTTTGACCTCGTCCTCGCCTCGCTGGGTTGGACCGGCGTGATCGCGGCGGTCGGCGGGCTGGGCTTCGTCTTCGGTGGATGGCGTCTCGCACTTCTCGCGATCAGCGGTATGGCGTCGCTGGGCGTCCTCGGCCTGTGGAACCCGAGCATGGCGACCCTGAGCCTGATGCTCGCAGCGGTCATCCTGGCGATCCTGATCGGATTGCCGCTGGGGATCATCGTCGGGCGGAGCAACCGCGCATCGGCGATCATCACGCCGATCCTCGATGTGATGCAGATCATGCCGACGTTCGCCTACCTGGCCCCGATTACCTTGCTCTTCCTGATCGGTCCGGCATCATCCACGATCGCGACCCTGATCTACGCGATTCCTGCGGCGATCCGAATCACCGCGCTTGGGATCCGGAGCGTGCCCGAGACCACCGTCGAAGCGTCGCAGGCCCTCGGCTCGACGCGCTGGCAGGTCCTGACTAAGGTCCAGCTGCCGCTGGCCCGGCGGGTGATCGGGCTGGCGGTCAACCAGACGATCATGATGGCGCTGTCGATGGTCGTTATCACGGGCCTGATCGGAGCGCCGGGTCTTGGTCGCAACATCCTGCAGGCCCTGCAGAAAGTTGACGTGGGCGCGGCCTTTGATCCCGGCCTCGCGATCGTGATCCTCGCGATCGTCCTCGACCGCCTGACGGAGCACGCGAACGAGTGGATGGACCCACGCACGCAGAGAGCGCTGACCGGGCTCCGACGGCCACGGATCGCGCTCGGGATCGCGCTTGCGGCGGTGATCGCGGGCGCGGTCATCGCCCCCCTCTTCATCGACGCGACGACGTTTCCGAAGGAGGTGCACGTCTCGTTCCGCGAACCGGTCAACGCGTTCGTCCAGTGGCTGACAGGCACGTTCTCCGGAATCACGCTAGGCGTGCGGAACGGGGTGACCGCGGTGGTCCTGAACCCACTCGAGACGGTCCTCACGACGGCACCGTGGGTACTCGTCGTCGCCGTCACGATGCTCGGCGCGTGGTACATCTCGGGGCGGCGAGCGGCTGTGACCGCCGGGATCTGCCTTGGCGCTGTCATCCTGCTCGGTGTCTGGAGCCACGCCATGGCGACGCTCGCCCTTGTGCTGGTCGCGACGGCGATCACGCTGCTCCTCGGCGTCCTCGTCGGCGTCCTGACGGCGCGCAGCGATCGAGTCCGCGCAATCATCCGGCCGTTTCTCGACTTCGCCCAGACCATGCCCGCCTTCGTCTACCTGATTCCCGCCATCGCCCTGTTCGGGCCGTCTCGATTCACGGGAGTGGTGGCGGCGGTGATCTACGCCATGCCACCAGTCATCCGCCTCGTGGATGCCGGGATCCGCGCCGTTTCCCGAACCGCGGTGGAGGCGGCGACCGCCTACGGCGCGACCGAGCGACAGGTCCTCTGGAAGGTCCGCTTGCCGATGTCGAAACGAGCGCTGCTTCTGGCCGCGAACCAGGGGATCGTCCTGGTCCTCGCGATGGTCGTGATCGCAGGCCTCGTCGGCGCGGGGGCGCTAGGCTACGACGTGATCACGGGCTTCGCCCAGGGAACAGACTTCGGCAAGGGGCTCGCCGCGGGGGCGGCGATCGTGCTCCTGGGGATTCTGCTCGATCGGATCACACAGGGGGCGGGGTCACGCCGCCGATCGGCGCTTGCGAGGGCCGGCTGAGCGGCAGGAACGAATTGGAGGAGACGTCGATGCGAATGAGTCTGAGCCGGATGCTCGCCGGACTCGCGGTCGTGACCATGGTTGCGGCGGGGTGCGCCCGCGGATCGGGCGCCACGCCTGTCCCGACGGCTAGCCCGTCGACGCCCGCCTCGAGTGCCTCGGGGAGCCAGCCAGCGGCCTCGCCGTCGGCAGCGGAGGTCACGTGTACGGGGGCCGGCGACAAGGGCAGCGTCAAGATGATGGTCAATCAGTGGGTCGGCGCCGCAGCGAACGTGGCCGTCGCCCAGTGCCTGCTCCAGCAGATCGGCTACAAGGTCGAGACGAGCACCCTTGCCGAGGAAGTCGCGTGGCAGGGCTTCGACACGGGCGAGGTCGATGTCATCCTCGAGAACTGGGGCCACCCGGTCCTCGAGAAGACCTACATCGCCGACAAGAAGGTGGCCCAGGACGCCGGCCCCAACGGCGTGACCGGGATCATCGGCTGGTACGTCCCGCCATGGATGGTCGAGAAGTACCCCGACATCACCGACTGGAACAACCTCAACAAGTACGCCGATCTGTTCAAGACCTCCGAGTCGGGCGACAAGGGCCAGTTCCTGGGCAGCGACCCGACCTTCGTCCAGTACGACGAGGCGCTCATCAAGAACCTCGGCCTGAACTTCAAGGACGTCTTCTCCGGCAGTGAGGCTGCGACCATCACGGCCTTCAAGGCGGCCGAGGCCAACAAGACCGCGCTCATCGGCTATTTCTATGATCCCCAGTGGTTGCTGTCCGAGATCCCGTTGGTCCAGATCAAGCTGCCGGCGTTTACGCCCGGCTGCGACAAGGACCTGAAGGCAGTCGCCTGCGACTATCCGCCGTACATCCTGAACAAGATCGTCGCCACCAAGTTTGTCGACACGGGCGGCGATGGCTACACCCTCATCAAGAACTTCAAGTGGGCCAACGCCGATCAGAACTCGGTCGCGGACGCCATCACGAACAAGAGCATGACCCCCGAAGACGCCGCGAAGGAATGGGTCACCGCCAATCCCCAGACCTGGCAGCCATGGATGCCATGAGCCGCTAGCAGCTCGACGGGCAAGACATCGGCCGGCGGACAACCCGCCGGCCGATTTCGTTACACGACGCTGGTCCGGGATTGAACTCGCGACCGTACGTCTGGGCTATCGCCGGGGCGAGGGTGCACCGGTACCGTCGGAGTGCCACTGCCGGCCCGCTTCTCCACGCCGCGGACGACCCCAGCCGGGCAGAAGCTCTGATCAAGGACGAACGCAACCGATGGCCGTCGCAATCGAGCGAGGTAAGGATCCGGCTCCGCTGACCGTGGCCGAGGCTGCCTCGATGGCCGGCGTCGGCCGCGGCACGATGCGTAGCTGGTGCGCCCGCGGCGAATTGCCATCGGTCGCCGGCCGTACCCGTGGAGAGCGGCTGATCCGGCGCTCCGACCTCGAGGACCACCTGTCTCGCCTCAGCATTGCCGAGGTGCGGCCGATCGCGCTCACGGTCGACAAGCCGCCGCCTGCCGTCGCCGACGACCTGCCGCTTCGCCAGATCCGCGAACAGCTGGCCGGTGGCGAGGCTCTTCGCCGCATCGCCGCTGAGGTGAGCGGCCCGCTCGACCTGCCGACGCTCTTCGAAGAAGTGCTCGCCGACTCAATGGCCCTCTTCTCTGTTTCGCGGGTGGGGCTGTGGCTGTATGACGGCTCGCATCCCCTGCCGTTCACGCTCGCCGCCAACCATGACGTCCCGGCCGATGTCGTCGCCGCTGTCTCATTGCTCAGGGCGAACGACAAGACCGCCGGCATCGAAGCCATCCGGACTCAACGGGTGTTCGTGCTTCGCGATGCCTCCCTCGACAGGTCACTCGCACTTCACGACGTCTACAAGCGCAACGGAATCGTCAGCGTCTGCCTCGTCCCAGCGGTCTTCGCCGGTGAGCCGGTCGGCCTCCTGGTTCTGTACGAGAACACCATCCGCGATTGGACGCCGGCAGAGCAGGACCTGGCCCGCAGCTTTGCCGACCAGATGGCGACCGCGATCGGCAATACGCGACTTCGCGACTCCGTCCGATCGCTCGCCGCGCGCCTTCGGGCGATCCACGACCTTGCGGTGCGTTTGAACCGGATCCGCGATCTGGACGAGATCGCCGCGGTGATCGTCGAAGGCACCGAGCGGCTGATAGAGCTCGACACGATCCGCGTCTACCGTGTCGATCGCACCACGATGGTGTGCGAGCCGATCGCTTTCAAGGGGATCTTTGGCGGGAGGACCGATCCGAGCTTCGAGGAGCTGCGCATGCCCGTGGGCCAGGGCCTGACGGGCTGGGCCGCTGAGCACAACCAGGTGATCCTGAGCGGCGACGCGGGCAGTGACCCCCGGACCATCCGCGTCCACGCGTCCCCGGTGATCGAATCGATGCTCATCGTGCCGATGAGCTTCGAGGACGTAGCCCACGGGGTGATCGTCGTGTCGGCCGACGGGCCGGATCGTTTCGGTCCCGACGACGAGGCCACGCTGGCGATCTTCGCCGGCTATGCCGCCCAGGCAATTGTCAACTTCGAGCATCTCGACCAGCTGAACCGGCAACAGGCGGAGCTCCAGCATCAGCTTGCCAGCCAGCGGCGCCTGTTGGAGATCAACGAGCGTCTCCTGTCAACCCTCGACCCCAAGGGCATCCTCGAGCTGATCGCCGACTCGCTCAAGGACATCGTTCCGTACGACACGCTCGCGATCTACCGCGTGGACCGCGGGGCCGGCGTGCGCCGGGCCGTCGTCGCCCGCGACTGGTATGCCGACGTCATCCTCGATTACGAGGGCCCGATCCATGGCGGGATCACCGGCTGGGTGATCGATCACGGTGAGGCGGCGCTGATCAACGACGCCCACCTGGATCCGCGCACGATCCAGATCCCGGGCACGCCGTTTGAGCCTGAATCGACGATCGTGGTGCCGCTCCGCGTGGGCGCCGCGGTGATCGGCACGCTGAACATTGGTCGGTTGGGAGAAGCCGAAGCCCACTTCAGCCAGAACGAGTTCGAGCTGACCAAGTTGTTCGCCGGCCAGGCTTCGGTCGCCCTTGAGAACGCCGAGGCCCATGGCGCCGTCAAGGTCCGGGCCGAGCACGATTCGCTCACCGGGCTCCGCAACCACGGCCAGTTCCAGCGTGAGCTGACCGAGACGATGGCCGCGTCCGTGCCGTTCGTCCTCCTGATGCTCGATCTGGATTCGTTCAAGGCCTTCAACGACGCGCGCGGCCATCCGGCCGGCGATGCGCTCCTCGTCGGGGTCGCCGCCGCGTTGCGGGCCGGGACGCGCGAAGGTGATGCCGCCTACCGGTATGGCGGCGATGAATTCGCGGTCATCTTGCCGGGCGCGAACCGGATCGAGGCGTTCGAGATCGCGGAGCGGATCCGGCGAGGCGTCAGCGAAATCGGCGACCGAACGGGACCTCGTGTCTCGATCTCCGTCGGTGTTGCCTGCTACCCGGATGACGGCACGACGAAGGACAAGCTGGTGGCCATCGCCGACCAGTCCCTCTACTTGGCAAAGCCGTCATCACGAGCTGGGACGGCCGACGCAAGCCGTCACGACCCATACCTCGCCGCGCTCGACCAGATGGCCATCGCCCTCATGGACCGGCATGAGCCAACGGAGCTACTCGAGACGATCCTGTCGCGCGCGGCTGCTCTTCTCGGGACGCCGCACGGCTATATCTATCTCGTCGAGCCAGATGACCAGAGCCTCGTCTGCAGGCACGGAATCGGCGTGTTTGCCAGGTTTGTCGGCTATCGTCTAGCGCTCGCGGATGGCGTGGGCGGAATGGTCGTCCGCGAACGTCGCGCGGTCTCGATCGACGATTACGATGCCTGGAGCGGACGCGCCTCAGACCTCCCGATGGCGGAGTTCGGGGCTGTGGTCGGTGTCCCGCTGACCTCTGGCAACCGGGTCATCGGTGTGATTGGCCTGGCCTCAGGAGACTCCGACCGTCGATTCGGCGAAATCGAGATCTCGGCCCTCACCCGGTTCGCTCAGCTCGCCTCGATCGCGCTCGATAACGCGAATCTCTTCGAGACCGCCCAGCGAGGGGCCCTCTACGATCAGGTCACCGGGTTGCCGAACCGGGAGCTCCTGTCCGATCGCGTCGCCCACGCGTTGTCCGGCACCCGCGACGGCGCTGATGACACGATCGCGCTCATCCTGCTCGATCTCGATCGGTTCAAATCGATCAACGAGAGCCTCGGTCACGCAGTGGGCGACCAGCTGCTTGCGGCGGTCGGCGAACGGCTTGCAGCCTGCATCCGGCCCGGAGACACCCTGGCCCGCTTCGGTGGCGACGAGTTTGGGATCATCTTCGACGGCTTCAAGGCCCTGGACGAGGTCCGTCACATCGCGAACCGGATGATCGAGGTCCTTCGGGCGCCGTTCACCCTTGGCGATCGGGAATGGTTCGTCAACGTCAGGCTCGGGATCGCGATTGCCGTGCCCGGCCGCTCGCTGCCGGCCGACCTGTTCAGGGAAGCGGAAGTCGCCCTCGTCCAGGCGAAGCGTGATCGTGGAAACGGCTACACGTTCTTCGAGGCTGCGATGAGCACGGCCACGATGGAGCGGGTCGAGCTCGAGAACGATCTTCGCCGCGCTCTCGAGCGCGACGAGCTGCGGTTGCACTACCAACCGCTGATCGATCTCGCATCCGATCGGATCGTGGGCCTCGAGGCCCTGGTTCGTTGGCAGCACCCGACGCGCGGGCTGGTACCGCCACTCTCGTTCATCCCCCTGGCCGAGGAGACCGGGCTGATCATTCCGCTCGGTCGCTGGGTGCTGGAGACCGCCTGCCGGCAGGCACGGGAATGGACGGCGGCGTTGCCCGGGTCGCAGCTCGTGATGAGCGTCAACCTGTCGGCCCGCCAGTTCACCCAGCCGGACCTCGTCGAGGAGGTGGCAGCGATTCTCGAGGAGACCGGCCTTCCGTCACATCTCCTCGAGCTCGAGATCACCGAGACCGTCCTGATGGACCAGACCGAAGCTGGGACCCGGGCGCTGCGGGCGCTGCGAGCACTCGGTGTCAAGCTCGTCCTCGACGACTTCGGGACGGGTTATTCGTCCCTCGCGTACCTGAAGCACCTGCCACTCGACACGATCAAGATCGACCGCTCGTTCGTCAACGGTCTCGAGGACGACGACGCGAACCTGCCGATCGTCAAGGCCGTGATCTCGCTGGCGCACGGGCTCGGCATCGGAGTCGTCGCCGAAGGGATCGAGACCGCGGCGCAGCTGGCCCGCTTGAAGTCGCTCGACTGCGACCGTGGCCAGGGGTTCTTCTTCGCCCGGCCGATGCCGGCTGCCGACCTGAAGCGGCTGCTCCGGGCCGGCGTGGCGCCCGAGGCGAAGGGCCGAGGGCTCTTCCCAGCGGCCTAGCGGCGGCCCCCGGTGAGCCTCAGCAGGAACAGGAAGATGTTGATGAAGTTGATGTAAAGGTGGATCGCGCCGAGGACCGACGCCTTCTCGACCGAGCCAAGCGACGCGGCGTAGTCGCCGTACGAGATCTTCTGGACGTCGTATGCCGTGTAGACGGTGAAGACGACCACACCGATGAGCGCAATCACCCAGCCGAAGACGCTGTTGCCGAGCCAGATGTTGACGACCGACGCAACGAGCACGCCGACCATCCCCATGAACAGGAAGCCACCGAGCGAGTTCAGGTTCCGCTTCGTCGTCGCGCCGTAGATGGCCGCGGCGCCGAACATCGCCGACGCCCCCAGGAACGACGTGATGACCGACTCGACCTTGTAGAGCGAGACGATCACGCCCACGGTCAGGCCCATCGTCGCGGCGAACACGAAGAACAGGCCGAGGGCGAGCGTCGCGCTCATCCGCGGGATCAGCGCCTGGATGCCGATTCCCAGCACGAACTGGCCGATCAGGAATAGCCACCAGGAACGAGCCACCGAGGTGATGAGGCTGTCATTCATCGAGACGACGGCCGCGATACCGGCCGTCAGCAGCAGACCCGCGAACATCCAGCCGAACGACTGGATGAGGAACGTGTTTGAGAGCTCCGGCGCGGGTCGGACCCCCAACTGCGATGGAAGGCCGCGGTTCTGCATCAGGTGATGCTCCTCTCCGTTGTGGCGTCGTTGCGGCGCCGTCGATCAATTCGAGATGGTGTGGCGGACCGCGCCTCCGCCTGCTCTGCCGCTCGTGCGAGGACCCACAGCAGATCGGCGGTCCGGTTCAGGTACGGTAGCAAATGGGGACCCGGAATCAATCCGTCGCGACCCAACGTGACTGCCCTTCGCTCGGCCCGTCGGAGCACCGTTCGGGCGACCTCCAGCGCCGCGCTCGTCGGCGTCTCGCCCGGTACGACGAACTCCTTGGGCATCTCGATGTGGGCCTCGAGATCCTCGAGGACTGCCTCGATCCCCTCGACCATCGCGCCGGAAACTCGCGTCCGGCCATCCTCAAGCCGATCCCAGGCGTCCGGGTTAGTCGCCAACTCTGCGGCGGCGACGAACAGCTCGCGCTGGATGCGAAGAATCAGTGCCGGCAGCTCCCCGAACCCGACCGACAGCACGCCGAGCCGATCCTTGAGGCCGAGCTGGGCGCGAGCCAGGCCCAGCGCCGCGACGACCTCATCGATCGTGCCGTATGCCTCGGTGCGGAGATCGTCCTTGGCGATGCGCTGACCTCCGTAGAGGAGGCCGGTCGTGCCGTCGTCGCCCTTGCGCGTGGCGACCGCCGATTCGAAGGCGTCGGTCACCACATGAGGCCGGCGTCGCGCGGATCCCAGCGCTCCGCCAGCAGCGTGACCTTCACGTCGTGTTCGACAACCGACTCGGCCTGCTCCTTGACCTGCTGGATCATCGAGCCGGCGTACGGGCAGAACGGGGTCGTCAGGATCATCTTCACTTCGGTCTCGTTGGGGCCGAGGATGATCTGCTTGATGAGCGCCAGCTCCACGACGTTCATCCCGATTTCGGGGTCGACCACCGCCCGGAGCGCGTCTAGGATCGCGAGCTCGGTCGCGCGCCGCTCGGCGTCGAACGCGGGCGCGGCAGCGCCGTCTGCGGCATCGACGATCGTGGGATCGGTGGTCGTGTCGGTCATTGAGAGCTCCGGTGCGTAGCCTCGATGCTACCACCGGTCCCGTGTTTGGCCGGATCAGACGGCCGAGCCGGCCTTCACGACGACTCCTGGCAGGCGATACTGCAGCGGTAGGTCGTCGGCCTCGGCCGCCGTGTAGCCGGGCCCCGCCAGCGACCCGTCGGGCTCGAAGAACTCGGCGTAGCGGTCGCGGTGATCGGCCGCGTACGCGTAGGCCGCGGCAATCCCGAGCCGGCGGAGCTCGGGATGGTCCTTGATGAGCTCGGTGAGGCCGTAGCCGCTGCGCCGGAGCTCGAGCAGCTGGCGGACCGTCAGGCGGGTCCCGTAGCAGAACGGCTCGCCGTTCATGACCAGCGGGTCGACCTTGACCCACTTGATCGTCATCAGGCGCCCTTGTAGATCGCTTGCAGCAGGCGGTTGCGCTTGCGGGCGTCGCCTGCGATCCGGCGGTTCCAGCGCATGACGGCAATCCCGGCGTCGACGGCAGCATTCATCGGGTCCGCAGCGGGGCCGTCGACGAACGGGGCCATTGCCGCGCGAAGCCCTTCGGACAAGAGAATGAGATCGTCCATCGGAACCCGGCGCCGGCGGTAGAGCGGCACGACCTGGTCGGCGAACTCGCGCATCGGCGACGGGTCGTTGGTCGCCACGGAGAGCGCGATGCGGTCGACGAAGGACTCGGTATCCCGCAGCAGGTGGCGGAGGCCGATCTCGTCATGCCGCTCGGCAAGAGTCGGATCGCGCTCGACGGCGATCTCGAGGACCCGCGCCGCGAGACGCTTCGTGGCCGCCCGGAGCCGATGGGCCGCCTCAGGGAAGCCGGCGGTCTCGTCGGGGGGTGGCAGGCCGAGGGATGGATGGCTCACGATCGCGAGTCTAACGTCCGGCGGGGAGCGGCGCCACGACCCGATACGATGGCCGCGATGCAGCCACCTCCTGATCCGCGTCCCGGCGCCGATGCGCCAGAACCGGGCGAGCGCCGCCGCCAGCTGGACCATCCGCCCTCCGATCGATACCCGGCGGCGACGCCAACCCAGCCCGTTGAGCCGACGTCCGCCCGGCTAGTTGTGCGGGTGCTTGCGGCCGGCCTCGCCGGCGCGGCGGTCGTCGCGTTGCTCGGCGGCCCGCTGTCGGTCACGGGGGGCCTTGTCGGGGTCGCGGTGGTGATCGGCTGGGTCGTCGGCTCCCTGGCCAGGCCATCCCTTGCGGTCGCCGTCGGCGTCGCGATCGGATCGTTCGCCCTGGGCCTGGTCGGAATCTGGCTGTTCGCGAGGCTCGAGGGCGGCGTCCTTGGCCCGACCGAGTACCTCGCCGAGGTCCAGGGCCCGCTCGTCGTGGTCGAGCTCGCCGTGGCCGCCCTCGTCGCCGCCGCAACCGCCCGATGACCGCGAAACATGTCACGTTGGAGCTTCGATTCCGCCGGCCGACGGAGGCCGACCATCCGGGGATGGTCGCTGCCGTCGACGACTGGTGGGGTGGGCAGCGGGTCCATCACCTGCTCCCGCGCCTCTGGTTCCAGCACTTCACGGGTACCTCATGGCTGGCCGAGACTGAGGCGGGGCGCCCGGCGGGCTTCCTCGTCGGGTTCATCAGCCCCGACGATCCATCGATCGCTTACATCCACATGGTCGGGACCGGCCCGAATCATCGGCGGGGCGGGCTGGGACGGGAGCTCTACCGACGGTTCCTCGAAGACATGTCGTCCCGCGGCGTCCAACGAGTCCGGGCGATCACCTGGGCCGGAAATAGGGTCTCGGTCAGCTTTCATACGGCCCTCGGGTTCCGGCCGGTCGACGGCCCCGGCAGCCAGAACCTCTACGGGACGCTCGCCTTCCCGAATTACGACTATCCGGGCGACGATCGGGTGGTCTTCGAGCGCTCGATCGCGGCGGGAAGCAGCCCGGCGTGATCCGACGAATTCCTCGGGTCGTGCTGGTCGGCGCCGTACTGGTGCTGGTCGCCGGACTGGCGTTCTTCGTCTGGCGCGGGGCGGGCAACCGGACCGCAGCGAGCCTAGTTGTCGGCGATTGCTTCGACGTCCCGTCGGCGACGCAGCGGATCGAGGACATCCGCAGCCGGGCCTGCAACACGCCGCACGGCGGCGAGGTCTTTCGTATCTACGACGCATCGGTCCCCAGCGCCACCTACCCGACAGACACGGACTGGGAGGCGATGATCTATCCGGTCTGCGATCCGGTCTTCGAAGAATACACGGGCACGCCCGTCGGGGACCGACTCGATATCAGCTACCTCTACCTCGTCCCGACCGCCGACCGATGGGCCGCCGGCGACCGGCGGGTGACGTGCTTCATCACGTCGCTCGACGGGAACTCCCTGAGTCGCTCGTTCCGGACGAAGACGTGACACCCTGCCCGTACGATCGGTGGGTTCCCCGCCCAGGGAACCGTCCATACGATCGCGCCGGCCAGCCGACCGTTCGGCGACGGCGGTTTGAACACGAGTGAGGGCAGGAATGCGTGGTTGGATCCTCCGCATCGGGATCATTGCGGTGATCGTCGTAGGTGCGCTTATCTTCCGGGACCGCATTTCCGGCAGCGCCGCCGATCTCAAGGTCGGCGACTGCTTCGATGAGCCGACAGGCACAACGCTGATCAAGGACGTTCAGCATCACCCGTGCACGAAGGCGCACACCTCGGAGGTCATCTTCGTCGGCATCATGCCGGGGTCCAACGACGCGTACCCTGCACAGGCGGTGTTCGACGACTACACCCTGTCGAACTGCGTCCCGGCTTACAACGCCTACACGGGCAGCGACTTCCAGGCCGACACCGAGATCGACATCGGCTAGTTCTATCCGACCCCCGATGGCTGGAAGGGCGGAGACCGCGGGCTGACGTGCTACGCGATCCGGATCGATCGCGCATCGAGCACGGTGTCGATCATGAAGGGCCCATGACCTCCCCGGACTGATCGTCGCTCCTCCAGGTTTCGGGAACCTCTGCGTCCGCACCGGTGTAGAGGGTGCATCGACACCACCTGCACAGGAGCTGGACGATGACGCGACGGATTCTCAGGGGCCTGGCGGCAGCGGTGCTGCTGATCGCGCTGTCGGCCGGAGCCGTCAGCGCCGGCGGCTGGGCAACGATCAAGGCGGATTCAGGCAATACGACCCACCCGAATGCGGGCGAGCCGTTCACCTTCGGATTCACAGTCCTGCAGCACGGCGTGACGCCGGCCGGCTGGGTCGAGACCCCGACGTTCCTCGGGATCAACGGCTCGACCGGCGAACGCGTGGTGGTCAAGGCCGTCGCCCAGGGCGCCGATGGCCATTTCGTGGCGACGGTGACGCTGCCGTCTGGCGGTTACTGGACGTGGCAGGTCCAGCTGACCGACCTCGTCGTGGAAACGGCGCCGCAGCCGATGGCCGTGGCCCTGGCCGATGGCACGCTGCCGGCGATGGACACGGGCTCGATGCTTATCGCGATCGAGCGCGTCCGGTCCGAGCTCCGGACCGAGTACCAGACGCAGCTGTTCAACGAGACCGACGCGATCAGGACCCAGGTCGCGGTGCTCGACTCCAAGGTCAGGTATCTCGAGACCCAGCGCGAGGCGCTCACGAAGCAAGTCGCCGCCCTGAGCGCCCCGAAGGCCGCGCCCGCGGCGGTGCCTGCATCGGACTCCGTCCCGCTCTTCGCGGTCGTCGGGATCGCCGTGCTCGCGGGAGCGATCAGTGGCTTCGCGATGACGGCGCTCGGACGGAATTCGCGACCGCCATTCAAGGCGCCCGACGGGACTGCGGAGGAGCTGGCTCCGGCAAGCGGCGCCCTAACGACGCGCTGACGCGCCTCCCGCGCGGCGCGACGCACGATCGAGGGTCCCGGCAACGGCGGCGCCCTCGATCCATTTGCTGGGGGTGGAAGGACCCGCCGCTAACCGCCCGGCGCAGCCGCCAGTTCGGCGGCGATCGCCGTCGGCGTCAGTTGCTCGTGGAGAAGCCGGCCGAAGCGGGCCGCTCGATCGGGCTCCGGGACAGCGTCCAGCCAGCGGCGGAGAAGGGCCTCCCCCTCGTCGTACACGAAGACATAGGTCCGCCACAGCGGATGCTCGATGAACTCGAGGCGCTTCTCCGCAATGGGCGGCGCGGTTCGGCCGACCCCGATGAGATAGTTGAGCGTCTCCTCGTGCGAGGCGCCGTCGGCGTGGCGCATGAGCGCGGCGTTGACCAGAACCTCCGATAGCCGCCGCCGCGGCCGGCGGATGGCAACCGTCCGCTCGGCCGCGTCCCGTGCGGCTTCCGGGTCCGTGGCGATCGACAGGCCGGCCCGATCGAACAGCTCGACGAGCAGGTCGGCCTCCTCATCGCGCGGTGACGCGAAGGTATAGCCGAGATCGGCGAGGCCCTCGCTGACCAGGCACTCCGGGGTATTGATCAGCAGGATCGCGGCTTCGAGCCGCCCGCTGCGATCGACGAGGTCGGCCTCCTTCCAGGCATGCTCGAGGTGATGTCCCGGGAACGTCTCGTGGGCGACGGTGTGGACCAGGTCGGCGGCGCGAACCGGCAGGTCCGTGTTGATGTCGACCCGCGAACGGAGCCCGCCGTCGTACCAGTTGTAGCCCGACCACGGCTGGTTCGTCACGATGCTGACCTTGAGGTCCTCGCCCCTTGGCAGACCGAAGAGGCCGGCTGATCGCGCCCTGAACCGCCCGACGAGCCAGTCGACCACGCCCGGCAGGCGATCAACGGGGATCTCGAACCGAGCGTCCCAGGCGGCGAGGCGTTCCGCGAGCGGCTGCGGGCCCGGAAGGATCGAGTCGAGATCGCCAGCGGCTGCCTCGAAGATCGCCTCGTCGCGCCGCTCGGGCGTCCAGGCGAAGCAACGGGCGAGGTGCTCGAGGTACGGCAGCTCGTCGCCCGCCAGCGCGGCCGCTTGGGTTCGGAGCGCCGTCAGCTGCGCCCCCAGCCAGTCGCGACGTCCTTCGTCGGCGACCTCGTCCGCGAGGCGCTCGATGAGCGACTCCGCGTCGGCAGTGAGCCGGGCCGGGGAGCGGAGCTGGCCGATATCGACCTCGGCCTTGAGGTCGGCCGGGCCGAAGTAGCCGTCGACGAGTCCCGGGATGTGCTGGTCGAGGCGTAGCCCAAGGAGGATGTAATCGCCCGCGATTGGATCCGGAGCGAGGATCTCTCGCTCGCCGCCGACGGCGAGCGTCTTGGCCAGGTCGGTCATGCCTCGTGATCGCCGGGCAGCGTCCCCATACCCTGGCCCGGCGCGATCCCGCGTTCCTCGCCGACGAAGGGCATCCCCTGTCGTTTGACCGCATCGAGGCTCATCCGGAGCGCCGCAGTCTTCGCTTCGGCAACCTCCCGGACATAGGCCGATTCCTCGTCGGGCGTCATCGGCCGGCCACGGACGATTGCCTTCGGCTTGCCGACCATCAGCCACGAGAGGTGGTAGCGGTCCATCGAGCCCCACGCGGCAACGAGCAGGTCGTCGGACAGCTGGAGCCACGTCTGAAGCCCGCGCAGCGACGGGTCCGACTGGAGCCGGTCGCCCTCGGCGACGAGCTGGCGGGTCCTCGCGATCAGTTCATCTCGTGTCACCGGCCGAGTGTATCGGTGGCTCAGCCTTCCCGGATGAACGCCTCCCGGTCGGCTCGGGCGCGGAGCGTCCAGGGTCCGGGCCGCCCGCCGCCGATCGGTTCGCCATCGAATCTGGTGACCGGCAGGACACCGGCAACGCTGCTCGAGATGAAGGCCTCGTCCGCCTCGTGGACGTGACGCGTCGTGAGGAAGCCCTCCACAGCGCTCAGCCCGACGCCCTCTGCCCAGCGGAGGATCCAGCTCCGCGTCGTGCCCGGCAGGATTGCGCAGGCAAGCGACGGCGTAGCGAGCTCCTCGCCGCGGACGACGAAGATGTTCGCGGACGTCGCCTCGGACACGAACCCGTCGGTCGTCAGGAAGAGGGCGTCGTCCGCGCCGGCGGTCCGCGCCTCGACCCTGGCGAACACGTAGTCCGCGCGAGATGTCGTCTTGAGCGCCGCTAGCGGGTTTTCGGGGTCGCGCCGAACCGTGCTCGAGATGAGATGGAGGCCGCGCTCCAGGTGATTTTTCGGCGGACGCGGGACGGGCCAGGCCTGGATGACGATCGTCGCGGGCGGGTGCTCCGCGGGCGGCAGCAGTCCTCGGCCGTAGTAGACCCCGCGCGAGACCGTTATCCGGATGCTCGCATCACCCGCCGGCCCGTCCATGCCCTCCGCCGCAACGAGTTCAGCGATGCCGGCGGCGAGGACGGCCTCGATGTCGTCGGGCAGCGGGATCGCGAGGCCGGCCGCAGAGCCCCGGAGGCGGGCGACGTGCTCGGGCAGCTCGGTCGGCCGGCCGGCCCGGACCCGAAGCGTCTCGAACACCCCGTCGCCCAGCTGGAAGCCGCGATCGAACGCAGAGAGATGCGGGACGTCGGCTGCCAGGAGGCGCCCGTCGAGCCAGACGTGAGCGGGCCGAGATACCGTCACCCGGCCGCGACCTCGCTCCCACCGATCGCGGCGAGGGGTCCGCTAGCCTTCGCAACGGTCTCCTCCCACTCCGCGGCCGGGTCGCTCTGGTACGTGATCCCACCGCCGACGTGGAGGCTCAGCCGCGCACCGTCCGCGACGAACGTCCGGATCAGGATTGACGTCGCCATCGCGCCGTCCGGCCCGATCCAGCCGAGCGCTCCCGTGTACGGTCCGCGCCGGACCGGCTCCAGCTCCTCGAGCAGCTCCATCGCCCGGATCTTCGGGGCGCCCGTGATCGATCCGCCGGGGAACGAAGCGGCGAGCAGGTCGAAGGCGTCGCGATCAGGTGCAAGCCATCCGGTCACGGTCGAGACGAGATGCTGGACGGCGGCCGTCCGCTCGAGCCGGCAGAGGCGCGGCACCCGGACGGTCCCCGGGCGGCAGACGCGGCCGAGATCGTTCCGCAGGACGTCGACGATCATGAGGTTCTCGGCGCGGTCCTTGCCGCTCGCGAGGAGCTCGCAGGCGAGCGCTCGATCCTCCTCGCGCGATCGACCGCGCGGCCGGGTGCCCTTGATCGGATCGGTCTTGACACGCCCGCTGCGATCGACTGCCAGGAACGGCTCCGGCGAGGCCGACAGGATCGCTCGCCGGCCAGCATCCCCGTCGCGGCCGAGACCCACGAAGGCCGAGAACAATGACGGATCGCCGGTCCGGAGCCGGCGATAGAGCGGCCATGGGTCGCCGCTGAACGGCGTCTCGAGCCGCCGCGTCAGGTTGGCCTGGTAGAGGTCGCCGCGGGCAATGAACGATCGAATGGCCTCAATACCGGTCTTGTAGGCGCGCCGATCGAGGCTCGACCGGAACGCGAACGCGAGGGGCTCGACGGCGTCCGCGCCGGCGGCGGACCCAACGGCGCGCCGCTGATGGATCCGTTCGCGGACCTCCGCCAGGCGCCGATCGAGCCGTTCGGTGTCGCCGTCGAACGCTCGTCCGCCGAGCCACGTCGCGCCCGTTCGACGGTCCCACGCGATCACCCAGTCGTGGAGCGCGAGGTGGAGCAGTGGCAGGCCCTGGTCGTCGGCGGTCAGGGTCGGCAGCCGCTCCAGCGCGTGGCCGAGGTCGTAGGCGAGATAGCCGGCGAGGCCGCCGAGGAACGGCGGCGCGTCGACGTTGAAGACTCCTGCGGCATCGAGGCGCGCGACGAGCTCGCGCGCGTCGACGAACGGATCGGCGCCGGGTGCCGGCACATTGAGGAGGGCGAGCGGATCGGCGGTGAGATACGACCATCGCGAGTTGCGCCCGGGACGAGCGCTCTCCAGCAGAACGAGGCCCGGCAGGTCGCTAAACGATTCAGCGATGTCGATCGGCCGGGACGAGGCGACCCCAGGCAGGGCTTCGAGGCGAACGCGGGCCGAGGAAACGTCGTCGCCAGCAGAGCGGTGGCCCGGCGCGGAACGCCCGCTCGTCGTTCGGATCACGGCGCGATCATATGCGCGACGTCCAAACAAAGGCGACGGAGGAAGCGTGTGACTCGAGCCAGGGACCTCGGGATTGTCATCGGGCGCGGCAGGCCCGGGCCCGCCAACGCGATCACCGACGTGGCTGGCGTGCGAGTCGGCCACGCAACGATCATTCGGGGCGATGGGCCGCTCGTCGTCGGCGAGGGTCCCGTCCGGACAGGCGTGACGGTCGTCGTGCCGCACGACGGCAACGTCTTCACCGAGCCGGTCTATGCCGGGAGCCACCGGCTCAACGGCAACGGTGAGTTGACGGGCCTCGAGTGGATCCGCGAGGCGGGGCTCCTGACCGGGTTCATCGGGATCACCAACACGCACAGCGTGGGCGTCGTCCACGACGGAATCATCAGGAGCGCCGTTCGGACGCTGCCATTCGGGATTTCGTTTTGGGCCCTGCCGGTCGCCGGCGAGACTTGGGACGGCCTGCTCAACGACATCGATGGTTTCCACGTGACGATGGACCACGTCGACGAGGCGCTTGGCGCGGCCAGGGATGGCGCCGTCGACGAGGGCAACGTCGGTGGCGGGACCGGGATGGTCTGCCACGAGTTCAAGGGTGGGATCGGGACCGCGTCGCGGGTGACCGACGAAGCCCTCGGCGGCTGGACGGTCGGGGTTCTCGTCCAAGCCAACTACGGCCGGCGCGAATGGCTCCGGGTCGACGGCGTGCCGGTCGGCGACGGGATCCCCGTCGAGGAGGTCCCGAGCCCGTACAATCCGGACGACGAGGACCTGCCACCGGCGCCACCCGCGGGCTCCGGCTCGATCATCGTCGTCATCGCGACGGACGCGCCGCTCCTCCCCCACCAGTGCGAACGGCTTGCCCAGCGGGCGGGGCTCGGGATCGCCCGGATGGGCGGGACCGGGTCGCATTCCAGCGGCGATCTGTTCATCTGCTTCGCGACGGGCAACCGCGGGCTGCCGCAAACGTCGTTCGCCAGCGACCCCCGACTCGCAGTCGACGTCCGGTCGGTCAACGACCACGTCATCGGCGGACTATTCGACGGCGTCATCGAGGCGACCGAAGAGGCGATCCTCAATGCGCTCGTCGCGGCGAAGACCATGACCGGCCGCGACGGGATCACCGCGTACGCCCTACCGCACGATCGCCTGATCGAGGTCATGGCGAGCTACGGTCGAGCGCCGCGGATGGGATAACAGCGGCGGAGCCCCGCGGGATGGCCCGCCGCCGATAGGTTCCTCTGTTACGAGCTCGCTGCGACGAGCGTTGGCTTCTCGATCGGGACGCCGACCATGCTGCCCCACTCGGTCCAGCTGCCGTCGTAGTTGCGAACGCGCTTGTAACCCAGCAGCTCGTGGAGGACGAACCAGCTGTGCGACGAGCGCTCGCCGATCCGGCAGTAGGCGATGACGTCCTTGTCGGGCGTGATGCCCTTGGCCTCGTAGAGGTTGGCGAGGTCCTCGCGCTCCTTGAACGTCCCGTCCTCTTTCACGGTCTGGGCCCACGGGATCGAGGCCGCGCCGGGGATGTGACCGGGCCGCTGGGCCGTCTCGCTCATGCCGGGCGGGGCAATGATCTCCCCGTTGAACTCGGCCGGACTGCGGACGTCGACGAGCACGAGCTCCGTGTCGCCGAGGCGCGGCAGGATGTCGTCGCGGAAGGCACGGAGGCTGAAGTCGGGCTCTGGGAGCTCGTAGCCGGTCGCCGCGTGGGACGGCGCATCGGTCGTCAGCGGCAGCCCGTTGTCCAGCCAGTACTTGCGCCCGCCGTTGAGGATGCGGACGTCCTTGTGGCCGAACAACTTCAGCTGCCAGTAGGCCCAGGCGGCAAACCAGTTGTTGTTGTCGCCGTACAGCACGATCGTCGTGTCCGGACCGATCCCGGACGCCGAGAGGAGCTTGCTGAACTCCTCGCGGCTGGCGATGTCGCGGCGGATGCCGTCGGCAAGCTGGCTCGTCCAGTTCCAGCCGACCGCGCCGGGCAGGTGGCTCTGGTCGAATGCGGTGGTGTCGACGTCAACCTCCACGAACCGAACGTTCGGGTCGTCGAGATGCTCCTTCGCCCATTCGGCGGAAACGAGCGTGTCGGTGGCGTAGCCGGGGACGGTCATCTGGGGCTCCTCTCGGGTTGGGGTGGGCGGGACGGGTGGGGACGACGAACGCGCCGGCGACCGATCAGTCCGACCGGACCCGCTCGGGACACATGATCATCAACGTCATCCCTCCCCGGCGGCGCGATCAAGGCGGCTGAAGGCATCGAGTCGATCGCGGCAGGCGATCGCCTCGCGTTCCGCCTGGCGCCTGATCCATGGGTCGACCCTGGACGTGTCCTCGATCTCGACCGTCGGTCCGTACTCGCCGTCCTCGATGACGATACCCGAGCTGTTCCGATAGTCGGCCATCCAGTTCACCTGGAGCTGAAGGACGACGTCGGCGACAACCGCAAGCGAGAAGATCCAGTCGAGGTAGGTCGCATTGAGCCGATCGACGATGTCGGCGATGCGGATCGGCCGGCCGCGCTCGATCCGGGCGAGCAGTGCCACGGTCCGCAAGGCGGCGAACGGGTCGCCCGATTCGGCGATTGTCGGCGGAATGAGGTTCGGATCCGGAAGACCCGGCGGCGGATCGCGCAGCTCGAGCAGACCTGGCGCCGGGCGAGCGGCCGTCACCTGACGAGCCCTCCTCTTAGGTGATGTCCGAGTAAGTCGCTAGGCTTTCGGAGCATAGCACGGGGCCCGCAACGCGACGCCGCGGCCCGCGACCAATGCCGCGCGAGCGCGGTCACGGGGGCGCGGCGCTACGATCAGCATGTGCCCTATGACGATGCGCCACGCGCGGCAAATCGGGCTCGTTTCGGCCGGCTGATCGCCCGGCCTGAGGCCGAGATCGACCTCGCCCTCGGCGCCGTCCTGATCGCCGCAGACGGCCGGCCGGAACTGGATCCCGCGGCGACGTTCGCGATCCTCGATGCACTGGCCGAACGGGTCCGGCTCCGGCTCGACGTGGGCGACGCGCAGACCCACGTTCTCGACCGGCTGCACGATGTCCTCTACCGCGAGACTGGCTTTCGCGCGCCGACCGCGGCCGAGTTCCACGACCCTCGCAACAGCCTGCTCGACCTGGTCGCCTGGCGTCGGATCGGGCTGCCGATCAGTCTCGCGATCGTCGAGCTCGAAGTCGCCTGGCGGATCGGGTTGCCGCTCACCGGCATCGGCCTGCCGGGTCATTTCATTGTCGGTGCGCCCGGCGGCATCCTTATCGACCCGGCGGGCGATGGTCGCCGGCTCACGCCGGACGATTGCCAGGCCCTGATCCGACGCTCCGGCGGTGACGGCATCCTCTTCCACTCGCGCATGCTTCGACCGACGGGCAAGCGGGAGACGCTCACCCGCGTGCTGCGAAATCTCCGGTCGGCGAATCTTGCGGCGCGGGACTGGCCGGCGGCGCTCGGGAGTGTCGAGATGCTGGCGGTTGTCGAGCCAGTCGAGCCCGACCACGGCCGGGATCGCGGACTCTTGCTCGGCCGAATGGGCCGCTTCGGCGACGCGGTCGCGGCGCTCGGCCGGTACCTCGAAGAGCGGCCGGACAGTGACGACGTGGGCGACGTCCGCCAGGTGATGGGGATCTTCGCGGGCCGTCGCAACTAGGTGGCCCGCTAACAAACCTGTACCCGCCGCCACACCCGATCACAACCCCCATGGCGCATCCTTGGCCCACACACCCCGCCGATCCACGCCCACGAGCCAAGGTGCCATGACGACTTTCGACCCAGATACCGGCGTGTCGAGCCCGCCTGCCATTGACCCCTCGACGCCGGTCACGCCGCCGCCGACTCTCAGCCGCCGGCGATCCACGGCCGTCACGCGTGCCACAGTCGCCTTCGCCGTCGCGGTGGCATTCGTTGTCGGGGTCGGGATCGGCCGGATGGACCTTGGCCCTGCCGGCATCGTCAGCGTCATCCCGGGAGCGTCGGCGGCGCCGGGCGACGAGTTCGCGCTCATCCGCGAGGCGTGGGACACGATCCACAAGAACTATGTCGATGCCAAGAACCTCGACGACCGCAAGCTGGCCTACGGCGCAATCGACGGAATGACCAACGCGGTCGGCGACACCGGCCACACGACCTTCATGACCCCCGAGGCGCGGGCGGCCCGAAACTCGGCCCTGTCGGGCTCGTACGTCGGGATCGGGGCCGAGGTCGATACGACGGCCGATGGGTTGCCGCTCATCGTCGGTGTGTTTCGTGGCTCGCCGGCCGACAAGGCCGGGCTCAAGGCGGGCGACATCGTCGTCGCGGTCGACGGCAAGTCGACGACCGGCGAGAGCGTCGACAGCGTGATCGCGCGTGTCCGGGGAGAGGCAGGGACACCGGTCGTGCTCACCGTCCGGAGCGGTGCCGACGGTCCGGTGCGCGACGTCCGGATCATCCGGGCCGACGTCCAGATCGAGCCCGTCTCGTGGGCGATGGTGCCCGGGTCGAAGACGGCGATGCTTCGCCTCGAGCAGTTCTCGAGTGGGGCCGGGCCTAAGCTCAAGGCCGCACTCGAGGAGATCAGGGCTGCCGGCGCGGATCGCTTGATCTTCGACCTGCGCGGCAATCCCGGTGGCTACGTCAGCGAGGCCGTCGTGGTGGCCAGCCAGTTCCTCGCCTCTGGCAACGTCTACATCGAGCGCAACGCGGCTGGCGAGGAGAAGGCGACGGCCGTGGCCACCGGCGGCGTGGCCGTCGACCAGCCCCTCGTCGTGCTCGTCGACAATGGCAGTGCGAGCGCTGCCGAGATCGTCGCCGGTGCTGTCCAGGACGCCGGGCGAGCCAAGCTCGTCGGCGAAAAGACGTTCGGGACCGGGACCGTACTCGGCGAGTTCCCGCTGTCGGATGGTTCGGCGCTCCGGATCGGGACCGTCGAGTGGCTGACGCCGAAGGGTCGGGTGATCTGGCATGCCGGGATCCCCCCCGACGTCGTCGTCGCCCGTCCGGCCGCAATCCAACCGGTCGTCCCCGACGACCTGAAGGCGATGTCGGCTGCGGACCTCGCCAAGCTCGCCGATCCGCAGGTCAAGCGGGCGATTGAACTGCTCGCGGCGGCGCCCTAACCGGTCGCAACCTGGGCAGGGGATGCGGGCTCGGTGTGCTCGATCCGCCGGCGCAGCCTGTCCGCCCCGAATCCGGCGCCGAGCAGGATCAGGCCCTCGATCAGCAGGCCCAACTCCGTGCTCGACTCGAGGTAGGAGAAATTGAAATCGCTGAGCGCGATCATGAGCCCGAGTGCCGCAGCGTAGACGAACGTGCTCGCCTCGCGCCGGAAAGCACGCTCGACGAGGATCGCGGCAAGGACGAGGATCGCCAGCTCGCCGATCCAGGGCGGGATGACACGGCCGAACTCGCCCGCCGATAGGTAGTCGGAGCGGGTGACAGAGGTCGCCAGGCCGATGACCGCCACGAGGCCGGCCCATAACCGGGTCAGCGACGCTCGACGGCCGGCGGCCGGATCGGTCCCGGCGGCGTCCGCCTCGCGCAGCCCGACGCGGCCGACGATGACCGCAAGGCCGAGCCACCACGCCGCTGAGACCGCGACAAGGAAGATCGGGTCGGGGCCTCCCTGGAGGATCGGCTGGCCGTCGTCGGTGAACTGCCGCTCGGGCACGACGACCTGTTCGAGCCACGAGAGCAGCACGCCCGCCAGCGTCGTGCAGCTCGCCAGGAGTGCGAGCTGGGTCAGGACGGACGGATGGCGCAGTCGGATGCCGATCGCGGCGAGCGTAGCGATGAGAGCGCCGACGACACCGACGACGGGCCAGTCAAGACCTCCCGCGGCAGCCGCTGCCGCCCCGAACGCGCCCACGTGGGCGACCGCGAGGGCGAACATGACGCCCGCTGCACGCCGCCGGCGGGCATCGTCGTTTGCCAGGTTGAGGCCGACCACGCCAAGGGCGATCGCGGCCAGGAGCGAGCCGGCCGCGATGGGGAGCTCCGGCTGACCGCTCGATCCGGCGAGGCGGACGACGAAGGTCTCGAAGGCGCCGAGCAGGAACGCGCCGCCGAGGTAGGCAAACATCTCGCCGATGGTCACGCCCGGTCCGAAGATCGTGGCCAGCGACGACGGCCCGTGCTTCGCCGTGTCGAACACAGGCGTTGACGTCGCGGCCGGCGACGGGGCCTGCGCCGCGGATTCCTGCTGCCGCTCCGCCTCGGCGAGCCGCAGCCGGGCTGCCGTCTCGGGATCGATCAGCCCCGCGGCCTCCCAGGCCTCGATGCGCTCCACCACCTGGTCCATCGGTGACTTCCCTCGCGAACGGCGGCCCCGGAGCCGGGATCGTAGCGACCCGGTGTCGCTTCGGCGTCGCGTGGCCCGAACGGTGCTCCGGCGATGGGCAGCTCAGGCGACCGCCGGTGCCGAGGTCGGTGGCACGGGTGTTCGACGCCTGATCGCCAGGGCGGCGAACCCGGCGATGATCGCGATCCAGCCGGCGGCTACGAATGCGGCGGTGTAGTCACCCACGTGCTCCCGGACCACTCCGGCGACGAAGGCTGCGACAGCCGCGCCGAACTGGTGGGCCGCATAGACCCAGCCGTAAACGATCCCGACGTTCTGCCGACCGAACGCGTCGGCGACGAGCGCGACGGTCGGTGGCACGGTGGCGATGTAGTCGAGGCCGAACAGGATGCTGAAGAACACGATCCCCAGCCCGTCGTGGACGAACGGCAGGAAGAGCAGGCTCACGCCGCGGAAGCCGTAATAGATCAGGAGGAGCCGGCGGGGGTCGCGCCGGTCGGTGAGCCAGCCCGAGGCGATGGTCCCGACGAAGTTGAAGAGGCCCATGACGGCGAGGGCTTCAGCGGCGACGCCGGCGGTGAACCCGTGCTCGACGGCGTGCGTGATGAAGTGGACGCCAATGAGCCCGTTGGATGTCGCCCCACAGACGAAGAACGTCGTCGCCAGGAACCAGAAGTCCGACGAGCGGACGGCGCGGCGCATCACGCCTGGGTCGGCCTTTGGCGCGGTGGCCACCGGCGCACCAGGCACGGAGCCCTGCGGGGTGAGCCCCTGGTCCGCCGGATCGTCCCGCATCCAGACGATCACCGGAACGACCAGGACGAGGGTGATGCCGGCAAGGACGAGTGCGCCGATCCGCCAGCCAAGGCCCACCGCGAGACCGGTCAGCAGCGGGAAGAAGATGAGCTGGCCGGCGCTGACGCTCGCGCCCAGGATGCCCACTACGAGCCCGCGATCCTTGATGAACCAGCGGTTCGCCACGGTCGGTCCGAGGATGCTCGCGACGAGACCGCTGCTGAGTCCCGACAGGAGGCCGAAGAAGATCGTGAGCTGCCATATCTCGCGGGCCAGCGCGGACACCCCGAGCGCGGCGGCCGTCAGGATCAGGCTCAGGACGGTCACCCCGCGGACCCCGATGACCACCATTAGCCGGCCGGAGATCGGGCCGGAGAGGCCGTACGTCAACAGGCCGACCGCGATCGCGAACGACAGGGCGCCCGTCGACCATCCAGGCTCCCGCTGCATCTGGAGCAGGAACGCGCCGGGAGCCGCGCGGACACCGGCGGTGACGAGCAGCACGACCGCCGTAACCGATACGACCACCCAGCCGTAGAAGAGCTTCCGGCCCATCAGCGGATGCTACCGGTCGCGCCGAGGCCCCGCGAATTCGGCTAGAGCAGCTCCCCGTGGGCGGTGGCAGTCGGTTCGCCCTCGCGGGGGCGAGGCTCCTCGCCGGGTCCGTAGTCGGGCGCCGCTGGAGCCGCCGAATCGCCCGACTCGATGACCCGTAGGGGCGCGCTCGAGTGGCCCTCGATTGCCCCGACCCCGAACGGGACCCACTTGGCCGGATCCTGGAGGCGGTGCGCCTCGGTGTTGCCGCGGGTGTGCAGCTCGCTGAAGCCCTTCGGCTCGATCCACATCCGCTCGCCCGATAAAAGGCCACTGACGCCGGACTGGCCGGGCTCCGAGCGCTGGTGCTGGCAGTACTCGCAGGCGGCCTCGTTGTGGCGCTCGTACGTCGGCGGCTCCTCGTAGGTCGTGATGTAGCCCTCGTAGTTGCGGAGGACGACCTTGTGATCGGAGTAGCTGATGAGGTAGTTCGGCATGACCGGGATCTTGCCGCCGCCGCCTGGGGCGTCGATCACGAACGTCGGGACTGCGTAGCCCGACGTGTGCCCGCGGAGCCCCTCCATGATCTCGAGGCCCTTGCCGACCGGCGTCCTGAAGTGGCCGGAACCTTCGACCAGGTCGCACTGGTAGAGGTAGTAGGGCCGGATCCGGTTCTCGACGAGGCGGTGGACGAGCGCCCGCTGGATGTGGACGCAGTCGTTGACGCCGGCGAGCAGGACGCTCTGGTTGCCAACCGGCAGGCCGGCCTTCGTCAGCTTGTCGACCGCCCGGCTGACCTCGGGGGTGATCTCGTTGGGGTGGTTGAAATGGAGGTTGATCCAGAGCGGGTGGTACTTCTCGAGCATCGCGCACAGCTCGTCGTCGATCCGCTGGGGCAGGAAGACCGGCACCCGCGACCCGATCCGGATGATCTCGATGTGGGGGATCTCGCGGAGGCCGCGGAGGATCGACTCGAAGAGCTTCGGGGCAAGGGTCAGGCCGTCGCCGCCGGAGATCAGGACGTCGCGGACCTGCGGGGTCCGGCGAAGGTAGTCGAGCTGGGCTTCGTGGTCCTTGCGGTTGAAGTTCTGGGTCGGGTCGCCGACGATCCGCGACCGCGTGCAGTAGCGGCAGTAGCTCGCGCACTGGGTCGTGACAAGCATGAGGACGCGATCGGGGTAGCGATGGACGAGGCCAGGCACCGGCGAATGACGGTCCTCGGCGAGCGAGTCCTCCATCATCGCGGTGAAGGCCTGCGCCTCGCGCCCGAGCGGGATGACCTGCTTGCGGATCGGGTCGTTGGGGTCGTCGGGGTCGATCAGGCTGATGAAGTACGGCGTGATGTCGACCCGGAACTTGTCGGGCGCCGACAGGCCCTCGCGCTCGTCATCGGTCAGGTTCAGGACCTGCTCGATCTCGGCCAGATCGTTGACCCGGTTGCTGAGCTGCCAGCGCCAGTCGTTCCACTTCTCGTCCGGGACGTCCTGCCAGAGCGGCGCGCGTCGGCTTACGGCCGGACGGCCGTCCAGGCCAAGCGCCTGGGCAGGGTCACGAAGGTTGACGAAGGGCACCTCGGCGGCGGCGCGCAGGGCGGCCTGGTGAGCCACGGCCTGTCGGATCTCCTGGGCGTCCACCTGACTCAGCCTCCGGCTCCACCGAACACGACGAGTGCATAAGGACTATGCACTCTGCAAGTTCTGGGGATCATAGCCGAGCCGTCGGGCGACGGTCCACCCGTCGAAGGTCAGGGTCTGCTGACGCGTCTCGGTAGTAGGCCGCTGTAGGATCGTTTGGTGAGCACTTCCCCAGCCGATCTGCTCCGGCCGCTGCGCCAGACGCGCCAGTACCGTGAGTTCACCGCGGAACCCGTCGATCGGGAGGCACTTGACGCGCTCGCCGACGTCGCGCGCTGGTCGGGCAGCAGCGCGAACAACCAGCCATGGCGCTTCATCGTGATGACGGACGAGGATGTCCTGCGGCGTATCGCGACCATCGGTATGCCCCAGACGCGGTCGCTCCAGACGGCCACTGCCGGGATCGCGATCGTGCTGGCGGCGAACGATCACGACATCGCGAATGCCTTCGACGAGGGCCGGGCAGCCGAGCGGATCCTTATCGGCGCTGGATTGCTCGACCTCGGAGCAGGGATCGCCTGGATCACATCGGGCGTACGGGCCGCAGTCGGCGAGATCCTCGAGTTGCCTGCCGAGCATTTCGTCCGGACGATCGTCGCCCTCGGCCACCCGACCGATACGGCTCGCCGGCCGAAGTCGGCCGCCGGGAGCGCCCGGCTGCCACGCGAGGAGACCGTCTTCCAGGAGCACTGGCCGAAACAGGACTGAGGCTGGTCGGCGCCGCCGGGCCCGATTCCCGTCACACGGGAGTACGCGACACACTCATGGCTCAAGTTGGCGATCTGTCCCGTGAGGCGGGAACAATCGACCGATTTGCCACCCGAGAGCGTCTATTCCTCCCGTCACACGGGCAGCCCCGACCGATCCTGTAGAAAGCTGTCGCGTACTCCCACCACACGGGAATTAGGGCGCGTCCGGTCCGGATCCCACGTGCTCGCGCCGCAGCCTGGCTTACTCGCCGATGACCGCCCAGAGGAAGCCCATCATGATGAACACGCCGCTGAACATCATGATCAGGCCGATACCGCCGTACGGTGAGTTCGCCCCCTCGTGAGGAACGAGCTGGAGGCCGATCCCGAACACGACGGCCCAGGCGAAGAACAGCAGGCCGAACAGGAACTTCGATGACGGCCGGTGCATGAACCGGCCGAGCCCGCTGGGACCTTGAGCCGAGAACGCGGCCTTGGCAAGGATCACGAGCATGAGCACCGTCAGGGCGGTCGCGAGGCCGAACTCGATCGGGCGCGAGAAGAAGATCGTGAAGAGTTGCACCGCTGGCCTCGATTCAGTCGATCGACGTCGGCGCTGATGCTAGCAGAGCCCTGAGTCCAAGACTGGGCCTGCCGGGCCAGATCGGGTTCGGCCTATAGCATTGGTGGACATGTCATCCCCATCCGACCCGGTCGGGTCTGCCCCCGACGGCCTTTTTGCAGGGCTCGGCCATTTCGCCGTCCGGCGGCGGTGGTGGATCGTCGCCGCCTGGCTCGCGATCCTCGCGATTGCGATCCCGATCGCGCCGAACGTCGTCGGGGCACTGCGAGCAGGGGGATTCATCCTCGATGACCTGGAATCCGCCCGGGCGAAGGCGCTCCTCCAGGCGGAGCTGAACGCGCCGCCGTCGGCGATCGTCGTCGTATATCACAGCGACACCCTCATGGCCGGGTCACCTGAGTTCGAGAGCGCGGCAGCCGAGGCGATTCGCGACGTGCCGTCAGCGCCGTACGTCGTCCGCGTCTTCCCGCACACCCTGGCGCCGCGCCAGGTGTCGGCCGACGGCCGAACCGCCTATGACGTCGTCTTCCTCTCGATCGCTCCGGACGACTCGCCGGCCGCCCTGCCGGGCATCGTCGAGCGCCTGGCCCACCCGCCGGGGATTGGCGTCGAGATCGCGGGCGGCCCGGCCTTCTACGGCGACGTCCAGTCCGTGTCGGAGTCTGACCTCCGCCGGAGCGAGATCATCTCGCTGCCGCTGGCCGCGATCGCGCTCCTCCTCGTCTTCGGCTCGGTCGTCGCCGCCGGCGTGCCGCTCGTCGTCGGCGGGGCGGCGGTCATCGTCGCCCTTGCCGCGATCTTCGGTATCGCCAGCCTGACCCCCATGAGCATATTTGTGCTCAACCTCGCGACCCTCCTGGGCCTCGGGCTCGGCGTCGACTACTCGTTGCTGATGACGAGCCGGTTCCGCGAGGAGCTCGCGCGCCGCCGGCCGGATGAGCCGAACCGGGTCGCGAACGCTGTCGTCGCGACCGTCGCGACCGCCGGGCGGGCCGTGTTCTTCTCCGGCCTGACCGTCCTGCTCGGGCTGATCGGCCTCGTCCTGTTCGAGTTCATGATCCTGCGCTCGGTTGGGATCGCCGGCGCCGTCGTCGTCTTCCTCGCGGTCGTTTCCGCCCTGACGCTGTTGCCCGCCATCCTCGCGATCGTCGGGACCCGGATCGACGCGCTCGCGATTCGGCGGGTTACGCCGGTCGACGACCCGAATGGTCCGTGGGCCCGCCTTGCGCGCTCGGTCATGCGCCGCCCGATCGCGGTCCTCGTGCCGACCCTCGCCGTGCTGCTCCTGCTCGGGTCGCCGTTCCTGCACGTTCGCTTCAACGCTCCCGACTCGACGATCCTGCCGCCGAGCGTTCCGTCCCGGGCCGCCTTCGACCGCCTGGCCGGCGCGTTCGGCGAGGGCGATTTCGCCCCGCTCGCGATCGCCATTCGAACCGACGGCCCGGCGACGAGCGCGGCGAACGTCGTCGCGCTGTACGACTACTCCCGACGCCTCGCCGCGGATCCGCGGGTCACCCGCGTCGACAGCCTTGTCGACGTCGATCCGCGCCTGCGCCTCGACCAGTACCAGCTGCTCTACTCCGACCCGAAGGGCCCGCGCGACCGGTTCGTCGCGACCGCGCTCGAGGCCACGACGAAGGACGATCTCACCGCGTTCACCGTCTACACCCCGTTCGGCCCGAACCGCCAGGAAGGCCGCTCCCTCGTCGCCGATCTGCGGTCCGGGGGCGGCCCACTTGCGCCACCGGCCGGCATGACGGTCCTCGTCGGGGGCGGGGCGGCGGATGTTACTGACGTCGTCGGCCGGGTGGCCGCCGACTTCCCGCGGACGGCGCTCTTCATCGTCGTCACGACCTATCTCGTCCTGTTCATGCTCCTCCGCTCGGTCGTCCTGCCGGCCAAGGCCCTGATCATGAACACGCTGTCGATCGTCGCGAGCTTCGGCGCCCTCGTCTGGATCTTCCAGGACGGCAACCTCTCGGCGCTCCTAGGGTTCCAGCCGTTGGGGTTCGTCGAGACAACCCAGCCGGTCATCCTCTTCTGCGTCCTCTTCGGGCTGTCAATGGACTACGAGGTCTTCCTGCTGTCGCGGATGAAGGAGGTCTGGGACCGGACCGGCGACAACCAGGAGGCGGTCGCCCGCGGCCTCGAACGGAGCGGGCGGATCGTGACGTCGGCCGCGCTGATCGTCGTCGTCGTCGCGGGCTCCTTCGCCTTCGCCGACATCGTCCTTATCAAGGCGCTCGGGGTCGGGATGGCGCTCGCGGTGGCGCTCGACGCGACGGTCGTCCGGGCGCTCCTCGTGCCCGCCACGATGCGACTGCTCGGCCACTGGAACTGGTGGGTGCCGGGCCGCCTGCGGCGTTTGCCCATCGTCGGGACCGCACTGCTGATCCTCGCGGCGCCGCTGCTCGCGGCCTGCGCGGCGGGGCCGATCCTCGCCAACCCGCCGGCGCCACGGCCGACGACCGCGGCACCGACGCCGCTCCCCTCACATCCGCCCGACCCGATCCCCGTCGTCCTACCGCGGGACGACGGCCCGCACGACCGCCTCACCGAGTGGTGGTACTACACCGGTCACCTCGCCGGCGACGACGGCTCCCATTACGGCTTCGAGTTCGTGATCTTCCGGGCGGAGCGCGGCGGCTTCCCCGTGACGTGGGCCTCGCACCTTGCGCTGACCGACGAACGAGCCGGGAGCTTCCATTACGCCCAGCGGACGGCGTTCGGGCCCTTGGTCGACCTGGCGAATGCGGATCAACCAGGCTTCGCGCTCGCCATCCCCAACCAGGCAGGCGCCGCGACATGGGCGATGACCGGCGCCGGCGGTATCGATCGGCTCGTGGTGGCCGTCGATCCGGCGGAGGCCGCGGCGGCCGGCCTGAGCGGCGAGGCGACGCTCGAGCTCGACCTCCGCTCAACGAAACCCGCAGCCCTCCACGACAAGGACGGCTGGATCGACTTCGGGGCAGGCGGGTCGTCGTACTACTACTCGCGGACCTCGATGGACGCGGACGGTCGACTGACAATCGGCGGTCGGACGATGAACGTCACTGGCAGCGCCTGGTTCGACCACCAGTGGGGCGACTTCATCGCGGTCGGTGGCGGCGGCTGGGACTGGTTCGCCGTCAACCTCGACGACGGCACCGACCTGACGCTCTCACTGGTTCGGGATGCGGACGGCACGTACCCCCTCGTCTACGGCACGCTCGTGGACGCGGCGGGGAGGACGCGCCACCTGCCGCGCGACGCGTTCACCGTCGACGTGACGGATCGCTGGACCAGCCCATCGACGAAGGCCGACTACCCGGCCGGTTGGCACATCGAGATCCCCGGCGAGGGCCTCGTCATCGACCTGACACCGACGGTGCCGGACCAGGAGCTCGACACGCGGCCAACGACCGGCGTCGTCTACTGGGAGGGGTCGCAGGTCGTCCGGGCCTGGCGCGGCGATCAGGCGATGGGAGGCGACGCCTACGTGGAGCTGACGGGGTATGGGCCGGCGGGTACCGGCCGGCCGTAGGTCAGGGAGCCGGGGACTCCAGCGGGACGAACACGACGCCTGCCTGGGTGGCCACATCGTGAACACGGAGGTCGAGGGCCGGCAGGCCGGCGAGCAGCGCGACCATCCGCTCCCCTGCGGCGCGGTACGCCTTGTCGTTGCTGGTGAACGCCGACAGGCCGGACGCGGCCGTCTCCTGCACCGACGAGTAGAACGCGGTGAGCTCGCTGCCCAGGTCTTTTCCGCCCGACCACGCACCGATGTGCGACGCGAGCTGGAGGCCCATGACGGCGTCCGCCGACATCGCCCGAAGGGTCTGGGCAACGCCGTACGAGTCAAGGTTCTTGGCCTTGAGGGCGCTCACGAGGACGGCTTTCGAAGCTGTGAGCCGCGCATCGACGCCGACGGCCTGAGCCAGAGCCGAGCGGGTCAGGGCCGGGACGGTGGAGATCGCCCCGGGCTCTACGGTTGGCGCCGCCGAGGCGGA
>JBBSCI010000015.1:0-31375 GCA_038250445.1 Candidatus Limnocylindrales bacterium
GACGGGGCGACCGTCCGCTTCGAACCGGCGCGCTAGGCGTCAGCAGGCGTTCGTGAGCACCGATTCGAGCCCTGCCGCGGCACTCGCCCGCCTCTACGACATCGACCTGGTCGAGGATCCTGGCGACCTCGATCTCTACCTCGCCCTCGCGGCACGGATGGGCGGCCCGATCCTGGAGCTCGGCGCAGGCACCGGTCGGATCAGCGTCCCGTTGGCCGAAGCCGGCCACCGGGTGACGGCCGTCGACATCGATCCGGCGATGTTGGCCCGGGCTCGCGACCGGGCCGCCGCGGCAGGGTCTGCCAGCCACGAGCGGATCGAGTTCGTCGAGGCTGACATCCTCGGGCTGGAACTGCCGGCCGCGGGCAGGTTCCGGCTGGCGATCATCGCCCTGAACTCACTGTTCCTCCTCGCCACCCGATCGGCCCAGCGCGACGCGTTCGTGACGCTGGCCCGTCATCTCGCGCCTGGAGGCCTCGCTGTCGTCGACATCTGGCTGCCCGACGCCGACGATCTCGCCCGCTTCGACGGTCGACTGATCCTCGAGTACGAGCGCCCCGATCCCGTGTCCGGCGATCTCGTCACGAAGGTCGCCGCCGCCCAGCACGACGCGGCGAGCGGGATCGTCAACCTGACTACGGTGTTCGAGGAGGGCGCCCAGGGGACGTCGCCTGTCAGGTACGTCCGCCGTGATGCCCTGCGTCTCGTTTCGGCTGACGAGCTCCGCGACTTTGCCGAGAGCGCCGGCCTCGAGGTCGAGACGCTGGCCGGCAGCTACGATCTCGAGCCCCTTGGTCCGGGCAGCGAACGGGCCATCGTGATCGCCCGGCGCTGATCCAAAGGCATTACTCGGTGACCCGCCTGCGCCACTCGGCGACCCGGACTTCCGGGTGCGGGTCGAGTGCACGGTAGGTCTTGGTACACTCGCGGGCGATGGCATCCAGCGACACAACGCGCCTGCTCCTCGTCGAGGACGTGCCGCAGGTAGCGCAGTACATCCGCGGCCTCCTGAACTCCCAGAGCAGCGTCAAGCTCCTCGACGTGCTGACCGACGGCGCGAAGGTGATCCCCGAGATCCGGCAGCAACGCCCCGATGTCGTGCTGGTCGATGCCCTGCTGCAGGGCCGCGTCAAGGGCCTCCAGCTCGTCGACCAGCTTCACGAGGCCGGAATCGGCGTTCCCGTCATCGTCCTGACGGTTCCCCAGAACCCGGTCGAGATCAACCTCGCCCGGGGCATCCACGGCGTCCTGTCGATGCCGTTCTCTGGCTTTGATCTCATGACCCGCATCAGCGCGGTCCAGAAAGAGGCCCAGACGGCATCGACGAGCGGAGCGTCGCGGATCTTCTCCGTGTTCGCACCGAAGGGCGGCGTCGGAAAGACGACCCTGGCGTTCAACATCGCCGTCGCGCTCGCCCAGCTCGAGCAGCGGACGGTCCTCATCGACGGCAGTCTCCAGTTCGGCGACCTGCGGGCGCTCCTCCGGGTGCCGGTCGATGCGCCGTCGATCCTCGACCTGCCGACTGACCGCGTGTCCGAATCGGACCTCCAGGACGTCCTCTGGCGCGACCCGTCCGGGATCGACATCCTGCTGGCCCCGCCCCGCGTCGAGCTGGCCGAGATGATCACGCCCCGGGACATCGACAAGGTCCTGTCGATCCTCCGCCGCGTCTACTCCGCGATCGTCATCGACATGTCGCCGGTCCTCAACGACATCAACCTCGCGTTCCTCGACCTGAGCGACACGATCCTCGAGGTCGTCACGTATGACTCGACGACGATCCACAACACGGTGGCCGTGGCCGACGCGTTCCGGATGATCGGCTACTCGGCCTCGAAGGTCCGCTATCTCGTGAATCGCGCCGATTCGTCGGGCGGCATCGATCCGGGCGAGCTGGAGCGGGCGATCGGCCGCGTGCCCGAGCATCGCATCGTGTCTGACGGGATCCTCGTCGTCCAGAGCAACAACGAGGGCGTCCCGTTTGTGCTGGCCAATCCGGCCGCGGCGATCAGCCTTGACGTGATCAAGGTGGCCCGCGAGATCCTCGCGATCCACGACATGGGCCCGACGCCGGTCGCGGGCCGGCGCTAGCCAACGGAACGGTGTCGGATCCGCGTCCGGTCGGCGTCTTCGACTCAGGGGTGGGCGGACTGACCGTCCTCAGCGAGATTCTCCGCCGGTCGCCGCTTGAATCGACCACCTACCTCGGCGACAACGAACGGGCGCCGTACGGCACGCGGACCGACGAGGAGGTTCGGGCGTTCTCGACCGAGGCGCTCGACGAGCTCGTCGATCGCGACGTCAAAGCGATCGTCGTCGCCTGCAACACCTCGACTGCCGTCGGCCTCGGTCATTTTCGGCGGCGCTACGACCTCCCGATCCTCGGCGTCGTCCGACCCGGTGCGGTGACCGCCGCCCTGACAACGCGCAACCGGCGGGTCGGGGTAATCGCCACGCCGGCGACGGTTCGCTCGCACGCCTACTTCACGGCAATCAAGGACGAGAACCCGGCTGTCGAGGTCTATGAGCACGCGACACCGGCGTTCGTGCCGCTCGTCGAGGCTGGGCGATTGTCCGGACGCGACGTCGAAGCGGCGGTCGCCGAGGGACTTGCGCCGCTGCTCGGTGAGCGCGACAGCTCGGGCGAATTCGTCTTCCCGTTGCCTGCATCAGCCCGGATCGACACGCTGCTGCTCGGCTGCACCCACTACCCGCTGCTGCGGCCGATCATCTCGGCGATCGCCGGCGACGGGGTCGCGATCGTCGACTCCGCGACCGCGACGGCCGCGGCGCTGTCCGAGCTGCTGGCGATCAACGGTCTCGAGGCGCCGGACGAGGGCCCCGACCGTCCGCTCCACGTCCAGCTGACGACCGGCGACGTGGACGGCTTCCGGTCCGTCGCGGGCCGCCTCTTCGGCGATACGTTCCTCGACGTCGAGCCGGTCGAGCTCGCGGCCGTGGCCTCGTGAGCGAACGGAGCGGCCGCGGCCGTGGTCCGACCTGGCGCGACGACCGGCTATGGCAGGCGGGATTCATCGTCGGCTCGGCGATCGGTGCTGCGGCGACCGTCCTGGGCCGTCGGGCCGAGACCGTGGCACGGCGCGGCCTCGTCGACTGGTCCCGCGCCGAGCGCATCGCCACCGATCGGCTGCGATCTGCGCCGGGAACGCTGACGGCCGACGAGCTCAGCGCGACGGAGCAGGATTATGCGGCGGCGATGGCCCGGATCGTGCCTCGCCTGTCGGAAGCCCTCGGAACCGAGCTGCCCGGCGTCGTCGAGCGGTCCGGCGTGGTCGACCGGGCCGGCTGGGTCCACGCCAATGTCGCGACATTCGCATCGCTGATCGGCACGCTCGAGGAGGAGCTGCTCGACCAGGTCGTTCCCGCCGGCGGCGGACTCGGCAAATCGGCGATCGCGCTCGCCAACCGCTGGGTGACAACTCGCCAGCTCGGTTTTCTCCTCGGCTTCATGGGCTCGAAGGTCCTCGGCCAGTACGACCTCGCCCTTCTGTCGGCCGAGGCGACGCCGGGGCGTCTCCTGTTCGTCGAGGAGAACATCCGCCAGACGGCCAGGGCGCTCGATGTCCCGCTCGGCCCGTTCAGGACCTGGATCGCGCTGCACGAGACGACCCATGCCTTCGAGTTCGAGGCGCACCCGTGGCTCCGGCCGTACCTCGCCGAGCGACTGGAGCGGCAGCTGCGGCTGTTCAGCCGCGAGGCCAGCGGGCTCGGCCGGGAAGCGCTTCGCGGGCTCGGCCGGGCGATTCGCGGCGAGACGAGCGGCAACGGCGCCGAGCACTGGATCGAGCGGCTGATGACCGACGAGCAACGCCGCCTCTTCCGCGAGACCCAGGCGGCGATGAGCCTGCTCGAAGGGTTCAGCGACTACATCATGGACGAGGTCGGTCGCGACCTCGTGCCCGATGTCGAGCGGATCAGCGCCCGGTTCCACGAGCGGCGCCACGCCCGCCGATCCCCGTTCGAGCGGGCCGTGATGCGGCTGACCGGCATGGACGTGAAGATGGAGCAGTACCGGAAGGGCGAGCGATTCGTCCGGATGGTCGCGGAGGCCGGCGGTCCGTCTGCCCTGCGCCGGCTGTGGGAGGGGCCCGAAACTCTCCCGCGCCCCGAGGAGATCGACAAGCCGGCGGCCTGGATCGCGCGGGTCATGCCCGAGGCACGAGGGTGAACGCGGACGAGCGTGTTCGGCCGTTGCGGGCGGCCGGCCCGGGGAGCGGGCCCGGTGGCGTCCCATCCGCGGTCGCCCTTTCCCCGATCCTGTCGGCTCGCTACCGGGCCGGCGATCTCGAGCGGATCCGGGCGGCGGCGCCTGGCTCGCGGATCGTGACGCTGTCCGTCGAGGGCCTGGCGGACGAGCCTGTCGACGACGTCGAGGCACTGCTCCACGGCTGGCTGTCGGCCGATGCGTTCGACCGGCTTCTCGCCCACGCCCCGCGCCTCGCCTGGGTCCACTCGGCGTCGGCGGGCGTCGAGCGAGCCCTGACACCGGCGGCCCGTGAGCGCGGGATCGTGATCACGAACGCCCGCGGGGTGTTCTCGCGGCCGATCGCTGAGTACGTGTTGATGATGATCCTGGCCGTTCGGCGGAAGCTGCCCGAACTCCTCGAGCTCCAGCGCGAGCGGACCTGGCAGCCGCTCGAGGGCGGCGAGCTGCGGGACGTGACGGTCGGGATCGTCGGGCTCGGCTCGATCGGGCGGGCCGTCGGCGCGCTCGCCACGGCGTTCGGCTGCCGCGTAATCGCGACTCGCCGCCGGCCGGACGGTCCTGCCGCGGGAGCCCCCGAATCGGCGCGGGAATTCTCGTTCGGCGAGGCGATGCTCGACCGTGTCGGTGGCCCCGAGACGCTGCACGCCCTCCTCGCCGAATCCGACTTCGTCGTCCTCGCGGCTCCGCTGACGCCCGAGACCGAGAACATGATCGACGCCGGGACGCTCGCGGCGATGAAGCCCGGAGCGTGGCTGATCAATGTGGCCCGCGGTCGTCTCGTCGACGAGCGGGCGCTTCTCCGGGCGCTCCGCGACGGGCCGATCGGCGGGGCGATCCTGGATACGTTCCGCGACGAGCCGCTCCAGGCCTCTTCGCCGTTCTATGACCTGCCGAACGTCATCGTCACGCCGCACACGTCATGGTCGAGCAGCCGCGTCCTGGATCGGAGCGTCGAGCTGTTCTGCGACAACCTCCGCCGTTTCGCGGCGGGGGAGCCGCTCTTCAACGTCGTCGATCCGCGCCAGGGCTACTGAGTGCAGATCGCAATCGTCGGGCTTGCCGGAGCGGGCAAGACGACCGTTTTCAACACGCTGACCCGGGGCCACGCCGAGACCGGCGGCTTCGGCGGCCTCGAGCTGCACATCGGGGTCGTCAAGGTCCCAGACGAGCGGCTGGATCGGCTCGCCGCGATCTTCAAGCCCAAGAAGCTCGTCCAGGCCGATGTCACCTATGTCGACCTGCCGGCCCCGCCCGCCTCGTCGGAGGGAAAGGTCGGGGCGGAGGAGTTGCCAGCCGAGCACCTCGCCCGGCTGCGCGAGTCCGACGCCCTGCTCCACACGGTCCGCGCGTTCGAGGACCCGAATCATCCTCACCCGGAGGGGTCGGTCGATCCGGCCCGCGATCTCGAGCGACTCGACTTCGAGTTCGTCATCGCCGACCTCGCGCTCGTCGATCGGCGGCTCGAGCGGCTGAAGACGAGCGGACGGCACGGCACGCCCGTGGAGCGCGAGGCCAATGAGCGCGAGGAAGTAGTCCTCGCCCGCCTCAAGACGGCCCTCGAGGACGGTCATCCCATCCGGGACGTCGAGCTGGACGAGGACGAAGAAAAGGCGATCCGTGGCTTCCGGTTCCTGTCGCAGAAGCCCGTTCTCGTCCTCCTGAACGTCGGGGAGAGCGACCTCTCAACGGCCGGCGTGCAGGTCGCCAAGATTGCGGCCGGCTACGACCATCGCCAGGCGCTCGTCGACGCGCTGTCGGCCCGGATCGAGATGGAGCTCGGCGAGCTCGAGCCAGACGAGGCCGCGGTCTTCATGGAGGAGCTGGGAATCGCGGAGTCGGGACTCGATCGGGTCATCGCCCTGTCGTACCGGCTCCTCGGGTTGATCTCGTTCCTGACCGCCGGTCCGGACGAGGTCCGGGCCTGGCCGATCCGCGACGGTTCGACCGCCGTCGACGCGGCCGCCGCGATCCACACGGACCTCGCCAAGGGCTTCATCCGGGCCGAGACCGTCGCCTACGAGGACCTCCTCACGCTCGGCTCGATGGCCGACGCGCGCAAGGCCGGCCGGCTTCGGTCAGAGGGCAAGACGTACCGGGTCAAGGACGGCGACGTCGTCGAGATCCTCTTCAGCCGCTAGGCGGCCGGGCGCTCCGACTAGTTGTTCGTCCGGGCCTCGCCAAACGGATCGAACTCGGCAATCACCGCCCGGTAGTCCGCGTCCCGCTCTTCGTCGCCGTCATCGTCATCGTCATCGCCGTCCGTGGTGATGAGGATGTTCTCCGCTTCGATCGGTGAGACGTTGACCGCGGCAGTGATCCGCTCGTCGCCGACGAAGACGAACTCCTCTTCACGCTCGAGCTCGGCGGCGATCGCCTCGATCAGCGTATCGTGCTCGTGGTTGTCCTGGATGCGGCGGCGGATCGACTGGACGAGCTCGAAGAAGTCGTCCGGCTCCATCTCGGTCTCGCGGACGAGGAGGGCGTCGGAGAAGATCTCGTCGTCGCCTTCGTGAAGCTCGTAGAAATACACGCTGACTCCGGTCGGGAAGGGGAAGGGTTGCACGCCAAGTATACGTGGGCACCCCGCCCGGGCCGCTCCGCCGACCGATGATCGAACCACAGCAACCGCCTGGCTTGCCGACGGTCGTGGTCGTCGGCGCGGCCGCGCGGGACATCACCGACGGCGACCCGCGCGGCTGGCGCCTCGGTGGGGGCGTCTCGTACAGCGCCCTGACCGTTGCGCAGCTCGGCATTCCGACTGCTGCCCTTATCGGCGTCGACGACGAGGCGAGTCACGCCCTCGAGCTCGACCTGCTCCGCCAGGCGGGCGTCGACGTCAGGCTGGTTGAACTGGAGCACGGACCCGTCTTCGTCAACATCGAGCGGCCCGAGGGCCGCCAACAGCTCTGCGTGTCGCGCTCGGACGCCGTCCCGGTCGCCGCCGTCCCCGCCGCGTGGCGCGGCGCGCGCGGCTGGATCCTCGCCCCGGTCGCGGCCGAGCTGCCGGGCGAGTGGGCACGGGTGCCCGAAGCCGCGGCCATCGTTGCCGTCGGCTGGCAGGGGTTACTCCGGGTGCTCGTCCCGGGTGACCCGGTGGGACAGCTGGAACCAGGCCCGAATCCGCTCGTCGGTCGCGCCGATCTCGTGGGGCTCAGCCGCGACGATGTCGACCCATCGACCTCGCTGGCCGAGCTCTGCCGGCTCCTTCGCCCGGGCGCAACGCTGGCCCTCACGCAGGGCGATCGCGGCGGCCTGGTGATTGAAGCTGGCCCGGACGGACCAGCCCGTTCACGCCACTACCCGCCGGTTCGCAGCCTCGATCCGATCGATCCAACCGGTGCGGGCGACGTCTTCCTTGCGGCTCTCGCCGCGGCCCGGATCGAGCCGCGCCTGATCGGGGGGCGGATCGGCGGAGGTTTCGACCTCCTGCTGGCCGCTTCGGCTGCGTCACTTGTTCTCGAGGGCCCCGGGCTGCTGGGCGTGCCCGGTCGCGGCGCGGTCATCGAGCGGATGGCGGCAGGTCGGCGGGAGGGCACCGGGGAGGCCGTGTGAGTCGAATGCGGACGGGCGTCGCGAGCGTCAGCCGGGCGCCGGTCCCGTCGAGCCGCGAACCTCGAGCCAGACCGGGAGGACAACGTGGGCGGCCTCCCGCGCATCGGGCGACGTCGGCTCCGCGGCACCGACGACCATAGCGGTCGTGCGGCCGGCGAGCTCCGCGGCGAGTTGCGTGACCGCCCAGCGGCCCATGTCGGACGTGGCCTGGGCGATGGTCGTCAGCGGCGGGTCGACATAGGAGGAGAGGTCCACGTTGTCGAAGCCGATGACGCTGACATCGGCCGGGATCCGCAGTCCGGCCGCGCGCACCGCGCGCATCGCGCCGATCGCCATCAGATCGTTATAGGCGACGAGCGCGGTGACCCGCCGGTCGCGGCCGAGGATGTCGGCCGCCGCCCGCTCCCCACCGGCGACCCCTGCCTCATCGGTGGCGACGAGGACGCGATCGCCTTCGACCCCGGCCGCTCGGAGGGCGTCGCGTGCGCCGGCCAGCCGGGCTGGTCCGTCGCTGTTCCGCGGCGGCGCGGTGATCAGGCCAAACCGCTCGTGACCCAACCCGGCGAGGTGGCGGGCGGCGAGCGCGCCACCGGCGTAGCTGTCCGAAGCGATCGTCGAGAGGCCAGTCTCGGGGTCCGCCGTGTTGACGAGGACGATCGGCAGCTGGGCGTGGGCGAGCCACTCGCGATGGCGGCCGCCAAGGCTGCCCGCGGCGATGACGACGCCATCGACCCGGCGATCGACGAGCAGGTCGAGATAGCCGGCCTCGCGTTCCGGATCGTCGTCGGCGTTGCAGAGGAGGATCGCGTAGCCCAGGTCGCGGGCGGCGTCCTCGACCGCCCGGACGAGCTGCGGGAAGAACGGGTTCTCGATGTCGGTGACGATCAGGCCGAGCGTCCGGGTTGCGCGCTGGCGCAGCGACCGGGCGACACCGGACGGCCGATAATCGAGGTCCCGGGCCGCCGCGAAGACACGTTCGCGCGTCTCGGGGCGTGCCCGGCCGTGCCCGGCGAGGACCCGGCTGACGGTAGCCGTCGAGACCCGCGCTCGGCGGGCCACGTCGGCTATCGTCGTCGCCGGCGTCCTGCCGCGACGCGATCCCGTGCCGGCATCGACGAGCGGGATATGGCACCTCCTCTTACCGACTTGTCTGGCCGGTTCCTCAGCCGGGGATCTCCTCGAGGCGCACCGGTCGGTGCTCGTGGAGCGAACAAGTTGCGGCCTCAGCGATGCGCAGGGCCGCGAGGCCATCGCGGGCGACGCACGGGCTCGCGACTTCACCTCGTGCGACCCCGAGGAATTCGACGAGCTCCGCCCCGTAGGCGGGGCTGAAACGATCGACGAAATCGCGCCAGGCCGGGCCTGCCGGCGGGAGGGTTCCCGGCTCGACCGAGTGCATCGGTGTCCGCGGGCCAAGGCCCACGCTGATCGAGTCCCCGGAGCCGAACAGCTCAGCCCGGATGTCGTAGCCGAGGGGGTCGTGGCGGGCGACGGTCATGACGACGAGAGTGCCGGTCGTCAGGCGGAGGGTGGCGACGGCGGTGTCAACGTCGTCGTACTTGGCGAAGACCGGGAACCCGAGGACGCCGCCGTCGGCATAGACCTCCTCGACCTCCGCGCCCGTCAGCCAGCGGAGGATGTCGAAGTCGTGGATCGAGAAGTCACGGAACAGGCCGCCCGATAGCGGGATGTAGCTCTCGTGCGGCGGGGCCGGATCGTGGCCGGCGAGTCGGATCGCGTACAGCGTCCCCAGCTCACCGGATTCGACCTTTCGGCGGGCCTCGCGGTAACCGAGGTCGAACCGACGCTGAAAGCCGAGCTGGAACGGGACTCCGCTGCGTTCGATCTCGGCAGCGAGGGCGATCGTGTCCTCGAGGTCGCCCGACAGCGGCTTCTCGCAGAAGGTCGGCAGGCGGCGCGCAATCGAGGCACGGATCAGCTCGGCGTGGGCCGACGTCGCGGCGGCGATCACCGTCGCGTCGGCGGCCTCCAGCGCGGCCTCGATCGATTGCGCCGTCTCGGCGCCGACGTCGCGGGCAACCTCGCTCGCTCGCACGGGGTCGGCATCCGCGACGATCAGGTCCACGCCAGGAGTCGAGACCAGGAGGCGGGCATGCATCGCGCCGATCCGGCCGACGCCAATGAGGGCGATCCTCATCCTGCTCGCTCGCCGTCGACGATCGCCAGCGTCCCGGCGAGGACCCGGCGACCGATCGCGGCGGCCTCGGACGGAGGCGACCAGCTGCTGTCCTGCTCGATCATCAGCCAGCCGACGTAACGGCGGTCGGCGAGCGCGCGGAGGCAGCCGCGCAGGTCCAGCTCGCCGGCTCCGAGCTCCGTGAAGAGGCGGGCTCGGATCGCCTCCCTGAAGGTCGTCAGCTCGCCGCGTCGAAGCTGGCCGAGGACCGTCGGGTCGACGTCCTTGAGATGGACGTGGGTGACGCGTTCGCCAAATTGCCGCAGGGCAGCGACAGGATCGCCGCCACCGACGATCCAGTGGCCGACGTCGAGGCACAGCGGGACGAGCCCCGGATCCGTGGTCTCGAGGAGTCGCTCCGTCTCGGCCGGTGTCTCGACGAACGTCCCGGCGTGGGGGTGGAACGCGAGTCGCCGGCCCGCCTTGGTTGTAGCCCGGGCAAGCTCTTCGAGGACGGCCGCGAGCCGCTGCCAGCCATCATCGGTCAGGCGCGGCGTGGTGGCATCGCGGGCTCGTCCGACGCGATCCAGCCGTCCCGGCGAGAGGTCGAGTGCGACGCACAGGACGTCGCCACCAGCCTCGACAAGCAGGCGCAGCCGCTCAAGGCCGACCTCCGCGGCGCCGGCCGACGGCCCGTCCTGCGTTGCCGGCAGTGAGGCGTACACCTCGGCGAGGCGGAGGTTGCGGGTCGCGAGGGCATCGACCAGATCGGCCCCTTCCGGGAAGCCGAGCCCGAGCTGGCAGCCGTCGTAGCCAAGCCTTGCGATCTCGTCGAGGATCGTCTCGGGCTTCGTGCCGAGGCGGAGCTCCTCGATATCGACGTTGTTCCAGAGGATCGGAACGGTGCCGATCGAAGCCGCGGCGAGCGGGCCGCCATCGGGGCGCAGCCGCTGGCGAACAGCCAGCGAGCGCCGGACGAGCTCGGGGGCGACCGGGGCGGTCACCGCTGCTGCTCCTCGGCGCGGCCGGCCAGCCAGCGCGCGTGCTGCTCCGGATGGTTCGGCGGGCTGGGCGCGTCCCACCAGCCGGTCTTGTCGGGGCCGGCTACTGCGAGGTCGCGGTCGACCTTCACGTGGACGAGCGACGGGCCGCCGGACGCCAGCGCCCGAGCCACCGCCGGGGCGACCTCGTCCGGCGCCGCCGGCGCCTCCGCATGGATGCCGAAGGCCCGACCGATGGCTGCGAAGTCAGGCGAGTAGATGGAGCCGTCCGGCGTCGTGAAGTCCGTCCACGCGGTTCGGCCGAAGAACGTCTGCTGGCCGCCCTTGATGCTGATCCAGCCGGAGTTGTCGAGGACGACGACGCAGACCGGCGTGGCGGCGAGAACCGCCGCCTGGAGCTCCTGCATCGTCTGGAGGAAGTCGCCGTCGCCACAGACCGCCAGAACCTGTCGATCGGGCTTCGCGAGCTGCGCTCCGATCGCCGCCGGCAACGTGAAGCCCATCGTCGAGAAGCCGCCCGACGTCAGGTGCGTCCGCGGCTGGCGAGTCACCCAGCGCTGCTTGACCATCCCCTGGGGCAGACCCGCGCCGGTCACGACGATGGCGTCCTCACGTGTAGCGCGCTGGACCTCACGGACCGCCCGGGCCATCGTCATCGGCGTCGCATCGGAGCCGGACTTGACCTCAACCTGCTCCAGCCACTCCCGCCGCAGTCGCTCGATCTCGGCGAAATAGGGCGTCGCGCGGTAGAGGGCGGGACCGCCGGCCGGGCCGAGGGCGGCGAGGAGGTCGGCGACGCCCGCCTTCGCGTCGCCGACGAGGGGGATCTCGACCGGATAGTTCTTGCCGATCTCGCGCGGGTCGATGTCGAGCTGGATCAGCTTCGACGGCGGGATCGCGAACGTGACTCCTTTCCGATACGAGGAGGCCGACCAGTCGGTGAAGCGATTGCCGACCGAGAGGAGGACGTCGGCGGTCGAGGCAAGCGCGTTGCCGCACGTCGACGCGGTGTCGCCGATTGTCAGTCCCGCCAGATCGTGGGTCTCGTCGATGGCCCCTTTGCCGTTCCACGTCGTCACGACCGGTGCCCCGAGTCGCTCGGCCAGCGCGGTCACCTCCGGCCACGCCTCGGCGAGGATTGCGCCGCCGCCCGCCACGATCACCGGTCGTCGGGCCGATTCGAGGAGCTTTGCGGAGCGTTCGACGTCATCCGCCGCTGGCCGGACCCGGCCTCGAGCCCCACGCCGGTCGGGATCCGGGATCGCGACCTCTGCGGCTTCGGCCTGGACGTCCATCGGCAGGTCGAGGAGGATCGGTCCGGGCCGTCCGGAGAGCATCGCGTTCCAGGCGCGGTGGAGGACGAACGGGAGCTCGTCGACGCGCGAAGGCTGCCACCACTCCTTGACGACCGGCTCGAAGACCCGCGGATTGTCGGCATGATGGCGACGCTCGAGTTCCTGCAGCAAGCCATGGCCGCGCATATAGGTGTGGGGCGAGCCCGTGATCAGCGCGACGGCCGTCGAGTCGACGTACGCCGTCCCCATGCCGACCAGGGTGTTCATTGCCCCCGGCCCGATGCTCGTGAACGCCAGCATCGGCTGCCCGCTCGCCCGGAAGAATCCATCCGCGAGATGGACGGCAGACTGCTCGTGCATGACCTGGATTGTCCGGATCTCGTCGGTCCGGTCGAGCAGGGCGTCGGTGATCGCCCAGCAGCCGTGACCGGGGATGCCGGCGGCGAAGCCGACGCCGCGACGGACGAGAAATTCGACGACGATCTGGGCGCCGGTGAGGGTACGCTGGGTGTCGTCGCTCAAGGGTTCGGTTCTCCCGCGCGCAGTGTTCGCTGAGGTAAATCGAGATCGGGTAATCGATTGACCAATGCCGCGGCGAACGTTAGCATGACCATTGGGCTTGTCAACGCTGAAGTTGCGAACCGCGCCGCTGACGGCACTAGACGCGACAAACCTGCCGCAGCCTAGGAGACGGCAACCGATGACTCAGGTCGCACACAGCCCAGTCGACGCGACAACCGGGTCGCTCCCGCTCGCCGATACGCCCCTCGGCCGAACGATCGCCTCGACCGCGACCGACGTCTGGAATGACTCCTGCGCGATCGACGAGCTCGAATACGCGATCTCGTTCGGCGCTGCAGGGGCAACCGCGAATCCCACGATCGTGGCGGACGTCTGGAAGCAGGATCCCGCCTACTGGCGCGAGCGGGTCCGTGCGCTTGCCGCAGAGCACCCCGGGACAACCGAGGTTGACCTCGCCTGGCTCGTCGTCGAGGAGATGTCGACGCGCGGGGCCCGCCTCCTCGAGCCGGCGTTCAAGGCGCACGCCGGGCGCCAGGGCCGCCTCTCGATGCAGACGGATCCAACGCTTTTCCGGTCACCGGAGCGGATGCTCGCCCAGGGGATCCACTTCGACCAGCTCGCCCCGAACATCATCGTCAAGTTCCCCGCGACGTCGGCCGGCATCGAGGCAATGGAGGAGGCCAGCCGGCAGGGCGTCAGCGTGAACACGACGGTCTGCTTCTCGGTGGCCCAGGCGCTGGCGGCCGCGGAGGCGATCGAGGGCGGTCTGCGGCGACGAGAGGCCGAGGGCCTGCCGGTCGACCGGATGGGGCCCGTCGTCACGATCATGATGGGCCGCATCGAGGACTGGCTCCGGTCCCAGGCGGAGCGCGATGGGATCGTCGCCGATCCGGCGGCCCTGCCGTGGTCCGGGGTTGCTGTCTTCAAGCACGCCTACGGCATCTTCCGCGAGCGCGGCTACCGAGCGCGACTCCTGGGCGCGGCGATCCGGCATCACTACCACTGGTCGGAGCTGATCGGGGGCGACGTCGTCCTTGCGCTGCCGTCGAGCTGGCAGCGGCGATTCAACGCCTCAGACGTCGAGGTTCGCCCACGGATCGATGACCCTGTCGACCCTTTGGTCGTCGCCGAGCTCGCGGGCCGCTTTCCGGACTTCGTGCGCGCCTATGAGCTCGATGGCCTGACCCGCGACGAGTTCGACAGCTTCCCGCCGACCGCCCGGACGATCCGTGCGTTCATCGCCTCCTATCACGAGCTGCTCCACGCGGTGACCGACGCGATGGTCCCGAACCCGGATCTCAAGACCGGCTGAGCACGTGGCCGAGCTGATCCATCCGGCCGCCGTGCCGAACGCTCTGTCGGTCGACGAGCTCCACCTCCCCTCCGACGCGAGTGGCGAGGTAGCCGTCGATCCGACGCGGGCGGGCTGGCGCTACCTGTCATTCAGGACGGCATGGCTGGACCCGTCCGTGGCGATTGATCTCGGTGGGCCGGGCGTTGAGAACGCGATCGTGGTCATATCCGGTCCGGGCGCCGTCCTCGAGCGCGAAGGGCAGGCGGCCTGGCAGGTCGACGGGCGCACCGATCCCCTCGAAGGCCTGCCGTCGGGCTGGTACCTGCCGCCGGGCACGTCGGCGAGGGTGGCCGGCCGTGGACCTGGCCGGGAGGCGCGGTCCCTGATCGCGATTGCGTCGGCGCCCGCCTCCGGCCGTGGCGGCGTCGCGACCGAGATCATCGGCATCGAACCAGGCGACATCCGGACTGAGATCCGCGGTGCCGGCAACGCGACCCGCCAGATCAACCACATCATCGCGCCGGACTTTCCGGCCGACCGCCTCGAGGTCGTCGAGGTCCTGACGCCGTCGGGCAACTGGTCCAGCTGGCCGCCCCACAAGCACGATGTCGACGAGATGCCGAACGAGGCGGTCCTCGAGGAGATCTACTACTACCAGTTCAGGCAGGCGGCGTGGGGCATCCAGCGGCTCTACCGGGGCGATCGCTCCCGCGACGGCATCTGGGAGGTCCGCAACGGCGACGTCGTCCTCGTCACCGACGGCTACCACCCGTTCATCGCGCCGCAGTTCGAGCACGCCTACTACCTCAACGCCCTTGCCGGCGACCGGCGGACGATGGCCTGCTCGTTCGATCCCGAGCTCGACTGGATCCGTAACTCCTGGGCGACGGGGGCGCCCGATCCCCGCATCCCGCTCGTGACGGCGCGGTCGTCGGCGCCGATCAGCTGACCCGCACGGCGGCCGAGCCGGCAGAGGCGAGGCGACGCGCAAGCCTCTCGATGCGTCGAGCGATGGCCCGGTCGAGTGGGGGATCGATCCTGCCCATGCGGCGCCGTCGCTGAGCGAGCTCGCGCCCACTGTACGCGGCATCGTACGCACCGACGAGGTCACCGAGGCGATGCTCGCGAAGCTTGGCGACCTCGACCCAGGCGACGACCGCGAGCGGTCCGATCCCTGATGCCAATGCCTGCCAGACCTCGGCGGCGTCGGTGTAACGACCCAGCCGCCGAAGAACGCGGGCCCGCTCGACGAGGATCCGTTCCTCGGTCCACGGCGAATCGAGGCGCGGCGGCATGGTTGTCGTCGTGATCCGCAGCCGGCCGCCGTAGTCGACGGGCCGCCGGGGCGTCCACCACTGGTCCTCGTCGGGTTCTGGTCGAGCCGTCGCCGACGAGATGGCGACGGCGGTGTCCAGGCAATCCAAGGCTTCTTCGAGCCGGTGCTCGCGCGAGTAGGCGCGGGCAAGGCCGGCGAGGTCACCGCGATGGGCGAGGCGGCGACCGGCCTCGTCTGCGAACTGGCCCTCGACATGGACGAGCAACCGGGCGAGCGATCGCACGTCCTCGCGGTTGTGCCGCACGACGGCGTGCAACGGTTCCGCCAAACCGGATCTGAGGAAGTCGAGGTAGCGACCGGGGATCTCCCAACCGTCGACGTCCTCATGGCGCACGACGCCGAGCAGTTCCGACTCGACGGTTCGCAAACGCGCGTCCGTCATGCGGTGCTTGAAGACCCGCCGGACGAACGGCAACAGGTCGAGATGACCGGCGTGGACCGGCGGGTCGCGGCGGGCCATCCGGTAGCGGGTGACGAGCAGCGGCCAGTCGAAGCCTCGGCCGTTGTAGGTCACGAGCCACGCAGTCGGTGGGATGTGCGCCTCGAGCAGGGCGAGGAGGGCCGGCTCATTCGGCTGGTCGGGTAGGAGCAGCTGGGCCTGCCTGAACTTGTCCGCCTCCCACCAGCCCAACCCGACGAGGAAGGCCATCGTCCCGGCCGCAGTCGCAAGCCCGGTCGTCTCCGTGTCGATGCAGACGAGGGGCACCTTCGGCGGGGGCTGACCCGGAATTCGTGCCAGCCGTTCGCGGTCGATCGGCAGGACGACGGTGAGCGGCTCGCAGCGCACGACCGCGCCCAGGTCACTTCCGACGATCTCGCCATCGACGGCCTCGGCCATGAGGTTCGCGAGCGTGGCCGATCGGCTCCGCTCGGCCGCCGACGGGGGCGGGTCCGGGCGGACCGCCGCCCGGAAGTTCGCGAGCCGCCGCTCGAGTGTCGCGCCGCTCATGCCGCGACGACCGCCCCGACACCGAGCTCCTGGAGGAGCCTGAGGGCGAGCCCCTTCGCGTCTGTGTTGGGCTCGAGTCGTGGCCCGGTGCATGCAGGGCAGCCGGCGTCGCAGCCGCAGGACGAGATCAGCGTCATGGCCCCGGCGATCAACTCGTCGTGCCGCTGCCACAGGCGCTCGGACAGTCCGACTCCGCCGGGTACCGCCTCATAGAGGTAGATCGTCGGCGCTTCCTGGTGCGGCGAGCGAACCTGGGTCACGAGGCCGAGATCGCGCGGATCGACCATGAGCAGCACGCTGGCGATCGTCTGGATCGCCCGACCCGCCCCCATGAGAGCGATATCGAGGTCGTTCCGCGTCCAGCGTCCCTCCAACGCGTCCGCGGTCAGCCAGTAGGCGGTCGTCTGCAGCTCGATCTCCGGCAGGTCGACCGGCCCCCAGCCGACGTTCTCGTCAGTGACGAACTTCAGCTTCTTGTAGAGGGTCACGAGGCTGGCGACCATCACTTCGCCATGGACACGATGGCCGGCCGGTGCGGGTGCCTCGCCGAAGACGTCGAGCGGCTTGAGCGTCACCGCCCGGTTGGCGTACGTGTAGTGGTCGGCGTCGATTTTGTGGACGTAGGCCTTCCGCTCGCCCCAGTCGAGCTTGTCGACGTGGTACTGGATCGACTCGTGGATGTAGATCGCGTGGTCGTGGACGAGGACCTGGGCCGAGAACAGGTCGACCTCGCCGAGGACCCGCGGCCTGTCCGGCGACGTGTCGATGATCACGACGTTCTCCGGCGCGGCCGTCCGCAGCGAGATCTCCGAGGCTGGGAAGTTCTCCGAGCTCCAGTACCAGCGTCCGTCGCCTGCCTGCCGGACCTGGCCCGTCTCGCCGAGAAAGGCGAGGAGATCGTCGGCCGGCGACGGCCCGAACATCTCGCCGGGCTCGAACGGCATCTCGAAGACCGCGGCCCGCAGATGAGCGAGCAGGACGTGGAGGTTGTCGGGGTCGACGCGGGCCTCCTCTGGTGAGCCGTCGAGGATGAATTCCGGGTGGTGGATGACGTACTGGTCCACGGGCGCCCCGGAGGCGACGAGGACCGACACGCTCGTGCCCTGCCGCCGCCCGGCCCGTCCGAACTGCTGCCAGGTCGCCGCCACCGAGCCCGGATAGCCGGCGAGGATCGACACGTCGAGCCGGCCGATGTCCACGCCGAGCTCTAGCGCGTTCGTGGCAACGACGCCAAGGACCTCGCCGTCGCGGAGGCCGCGCTCGATGGCCCGGCGCTCCGTCGGCAGGTAGCCGCCCCGGTAGCCGCGGATGCGCGAGCGCGGTCCGTAGCTCTCGCGGAGCGCCTCGCGAAGACCAGTCAGGAGAATCTCGATGGCCGTCCGCGACCGGCCAAAGACAATCGTCTGGCGCCCGGCTCGAAGGAACGGCAGGGCCCAGCGATTCGCCAGGGTCGCGGCGGACCCGCGGGCTCCTGTCGCCGAGTCGAGCACCGGAGGATCAACGAGCAGCACGTGGCGCTCACCGGCCGGGGCTCCGTTGCGATCGATCAGCCGCGCGGGTCGGCCGGTGAGCATCGCCGCCAGCTCGGCGGGGTTGGCGATCGTTGCCGAGCAACAGACGATGACCGGCGAGCTGCCGTAGTGGGCGCACAGCCGGAGAAGGCGCCGGATGACGTTCGCGACGTGGCTCCCGAAGACCCCGCGATAGGTATGCAGCTCGTCGATGACGATGACCCGGAGCTGCTCGAACAGCTGGAACCACTTCGTGTGGTGCGGCAGGATCGCCGAGTTCAGCATGTCGGGGTTGCTGACGACTACCTGGCCGGCCTTCCGAACCGCGGACCGGATCGGGGCCGGCGTGTCCCCGTCGTACGTCGCCGCCGAGATCGCCATGCCCGCCGCCCGCGACAGCTCCGCGAACTCGGCGACCTGGTCCTGGCCGAGAGCCTTGGTCGGGAAGAGGAACAGGGCGCGGGCGGCCGGGTCGTCGGCGATCGCCTGAAGGACCGGGACCGCGTAGCACAGGGTCTTGCCCGACGCCGTCGGCGTGACGACGACGACATCCTCGCCGGCGTGGACGGCCTCGACCGCATCGGCCTGATGGGTATACAGCCGCTCGATGCCACGTGACGCGAGGCCCGCCCGGATCCGCGGATCGAGCCATTCGGGATGGGTTCCGTACTCAGCCTCCCGCGCGGGGATGTGCCGGTGGTGGACGACGCCCCTGGCGATCGATGGCTCGTCGAGAAGGGCGGTCAGGACGGCCTCGGTGGAGGCGGGGGCATAGGTGCGCATCAGCCACTCCGAAACCGAACGGATGATCCAATTGCGGCAGTCTAGCACCAGCCTCGCGGCCGTTTGTGACAGGTTGGGTGACACAGCGCGCTGGAGCGGTCGGTCAGGCGGGAGCGACCTGACTCGTGGCGAGGACCGCATCGGGTTCGCTCCCGCGTCGCTGGAGGAGCGCGAGGAGCAGGATGAACCCAATCACGAGGGCGACGGCGACCATCCGATTGGCCTCGGTGTGGCTCCGGTCGAGCACGGCGAACCACAGCCACGGACCGACGATCGCCGCCCCGACGACCACCCGGATCCCGAGCCCGATCGCGCGATCGAGCGTGTCGCGGCTGATCCCAGAGGCGAGAAGTGCCGCCAGCGGCACGGCAATCATCGCGACGCCGTGGATGTGGCTGTGCCAGGCCGTCAGGACCGTGGCGATGGCAAGGAGCGTCATCTGGCCGGCGAAACGCGCTCCGGTCGGTAGCCACGGACCGCGCCACGCTACGACGAGCGCCGCGACCGTCAGCCCGCTCAGGATCAGCGTGATCGCCACACGAACGGTATCGGGGAGATCGAGGGGCGCACGGAGGACAAGGGCTCGCCAGTTGACCATGACATCAGGAGCGACGGCTGTGAGAAGCGTACCGCCCGACGCGGTAGCCGAATCGATGAGGGTCCCGAGGTACTCGACGAACGTCGAAGGGCCTGCGACGAGGACCGACGCAACGAGGATGGCGAGGCCACCCGCCACGAAGCCCGCGAGCGCGCGCCAGCGTCGCTTCCAGAGGAGGACGGGCAGGATGAGCACCAGGTACTGCGGCTTGAACAGGACTACGGCCAGCCACACGCCCGCGGTGAGATCGCGGCCTTTCCTGAGGGCTATGAACGCCTCTCCGAACGCGAGCGCCAGGATGAGCTGCGGCTGCCCGAACCACAGGGAAAATATGACGGCGGTCGAGACCAGCACCAGGATGCCGGCGAGCAGGCGGCGTTCGGCAGTGTAAAAGCTCGCCGCCCGCCAGGCGAGGGCGATCGCCCCGACGGCATTGACGGCCGTCCAGATCGCGAAGGCGAGCGGTGCGGGCAGGAGCGCCATCGGGCTGATCAGCCAGGCGTAGATCGGTGGAAAGGGCACGGGGCCGGAAGGCAGCGGGCCGGCGCCGTTCGCGTACGCGGCGAGGGCGTCGCGGTATGGCGCTGCGGCGTCGACGGAATAGAGCTCGGCCAGGTCGCCGTGGGCGAATACCTGGGCATGGGCATAGAAGAAGCCGAAATCGATCCCGATCCATCGGAACAGCCCGCCCAGCACTGGGTCTTCGAAGGTCCGGACCGCATGGAAGCCCCAGCCGGCGAGGAAGACGGCCAGCAGGGCAACCTGGAGGGGTCGTGAGGCGGCGAAGTAGCGCCAGGCGCTCAGGGCCTGCCGCGACACGAATTCGATCCTTGTTTCCCCCGTGAAACCTGCCACCGCGGCAGAGTTGAGCCAGCGGGCATCATATTCGACTTCTCTCCGGCGAGGTGCCGTCGTGTGCGGGTTGGTCTCAACAAATCGGACGGGCGTGCGATTCGCCGGTGCGGGGAGACACTGCAGCGCCGATCAGGCCGGCCCGTTTCACGATCACCTCTCGCTTTGACATGTCAGCTGCGGGCAGCTACGCTCCTCGGAACGTGAACACACCCCGTTCCGCGCACGCACCCAAGCTGCCCGACCGCCACGATACCTCGACCGACGCCGACGACGAGGCGACCGCAGGAGTCGAGGCAGTGGCGACTGGCGATCCAGTCGCAGCGGCGGCGACCGACGGGGTCGACCTTTCGGCGCTGTCGATCGCCGGGATCACCCGACGCCGGGTCGGCTGGGTTGCCGCCGCACTCCTGTCGGCCTGGATCGTCGTCGTCTTCGCCCGACAGGCGGCGGACGCGGCGAGCGCGTCGAGCCGTGTCGACCAGACAGCCCGCGATAACGCAGCACTCGCCGCGGAGGTCGCCTCGCTCGAACGCGAGCTGGCCATCATCGAGAAGCCGGCTTACATCGCCCAGCAGGCCCGCGCCTACGGCCTAGGCTCGCCGCAGGAGATTCCGTTCACCCTCGATCCGTCGGTGCCTGCGCCGGGCCCGGATGCCCCAGGTTCGGCGGCCCTGCGCGTCGGGGCCCACGAGGACCGGCCGACGCCGCTGGAGTCGTGGTTGACGCTCCTCTTCGGTCCCACGAACTAGCGGATCCCCGCCTCCCAACACGCGCCAGCCGCCTCGCTGGCGGTCCGTCCACGCCTCCCTCCCGTCGTATGCTTCCGATGGGCGGCGGACTGGGCGCTTAGAACGGGACGGCCCGACCGCCAGTGAAGGGGAGTGTGGATGTTCGAGATCCCGGTCGAAGACCTGGTCTTTGTCGTCTGCACGCTCATCGGCGGATCGCTCCTGCTGATCACGGTGCTCGTCGACGACATCCTCGGCGGCATCCTCGACGCGCTCAGCATCGATTTCGACATCGGCGGCGTCTCGCTCATGCCGTTGATGCTCGCGTTCGTCTCGATGTTCGGCGTCGGCGGGCTGTTCGCGACGCAGGTCCTCGACATCCATGGCGGCCCGGCGGCGCTGGTCGGCACGGTCTTCGGGGCCGCCGGGTTCGGTGTCGTATTCGTCTTGTTTTCGGTGATGCGCCGCTCCGAGGGCGCGACACCTTTCTCGACCAGGGACCTGATCGGGCGGGACGCATTCGTCGGTGTGGGCATCCCCGCCGGCAGGTCAGGCAGCGTCTACGTCAAGGCCGAGGGCCAGACCCACGAGTTCAGCGCTACCTCGGCGATTGACATCCCGGCAGGGACAACGGTCCGGGTGACCGGCACGGCCGGGACGGGCCTCATCGTCGCGCCGATTCACGAATCAGCGTCGCCCGCCGCATCCGCCGGGCCGTCGACCGAGGGGGAAACCGATCGTGGATAGCCTGCTCAACTTCATCGGTGGCGGAACGTTCGTCATCTTCCTTGCCATCGTCATCATCGTCCTTCTGATCGCCTACCTCAGCAGCCGTTACAAGGTGGCGGGCGCCAACGAGGCGCTGATCCGATCCGGTCGGGCGACGCCGCTGGGCGGCGGCGAAGCCGGGCTCAAGGTGGTCCGCGGTCAGGGGATCGTGGTCCTGCCGCTCTTTCACAAGATCGGCAAGTTGAAGCTGACCGCGCGACAGATCAACGTCAACCTCGCCGACGCCGTCTCGCGCCAGGGAATCAAGGTCGCCGTCCAGGGCGTTGCCACGTTCAAGATCGGTGCCGACGACGAGTCCATCCGCAATGCCGCCGAGCGCTTCCTCGACGCACAGGAGGAGCAGGTCGACTCGATCGTGAAGAATGTTCTCGAGGGCTCACTCCGGTCGATCGTGGGAACGTTGACGATCGAGGAGCTCAATCTCGACCGCCAGAAGTTCCAGCAGGCCGTCCAGGACGCGGCGAAGGGAGATCTCGCAACCTCGGGACTGCTCATCGATTCGTTCACGATCCAGGCGATCCGCGACGAGTCTGGCTACATGGAGCTCATCGGCCAGCAGGAAACCGCTCGCCGCGAGCGCGACGCCCGGATGGCACAGGCGTCGGCCGACCAAGAGGCCGCGGTCCGGGAGGCCGAGGCCAACCAGATCAAGATCAACGCCGAGCGAGATGTGTCGGTCCGCCGCGCGGAGACCGAGATGCAGGTGGCCGCGGCCGAGGCCCGCGCGGCACAGGCCGGGCCGCTCGCCCAGGCAGAGGCCCAGCAGGAGGTCACGCGCAAGCAGACGGAGCTTGCCCAGCTGGAGGCCGACCGGAAGCAGAAGGAGCTGATCGCCTCGACCATCCGCCCCGCCGAGGCCGACGCCGAGGCCCAGATCCGCCGAGCGGAGGGCGAAAAGGGCGCCAGGATCGCCCAGGCCCAGGCGGATGCGGAACGGGTGAAGCTCGCGGGCCAGGCCGAGGCGGCAATCACGATCACGAAGGGCGAGGCCAACGCCCGCGTCATCCTCGTCAACGCCCAGTCTGAGGCCGAGAAGACCAAGCTTGAGGGCAACGCCGAGGCCGGCGTCGTCTTTACGAAGGGCGAGGCGGAGGCGAAGGCACTTGCGTTGCGCGCCGAGGCCTACCGCCAGTTCAACGAGGCCGCGGTTATCCAGACGGTCCTGTCGATGCTCCCCGAGATCGTCCGAGCCGCCGCCGAGCCGATGGCCAACATCAAGGATCTCACGGTGCTCTCGACCGACGGAGCGTCGGAGCTCGTGAAGAACGGAACGCGGACCGTGGCCGAGGCCAGCGCGGTCGTCAAGGGCGTCACCGGCATCGACATCCCGTCACTGATCGGGTCTGCGATGGGCGGCCGGATGGGCGGCGGCAGAGAAGGTGGCGGCGACGAGGGTGGCGGCGGTTCGAGCGGTTCGAGCGGCTCGGGTGGTGGTTCCGGCGGCATGGGAGGCGGAACCCGGACGCGCGGCCGATCTCCCAAGCCGGGTGGAGCAAGTCCGGCACCGGCGGCCACCGCGACTGCGTCGACGCCCACCGAGACGGGCCAGGGGCCAGCGTGGGGCGCCTCACCAACCCCCGCTCCGCCGGCCCCCGCAGCGGCGCCTCCGCCGGAGCCCGTGGCGGCTGCGGCCCCGCCGCCGCCGTCACCGGCCCCCGATCCCGCCCGCGAGGCGATCGGCCGGGCCGACGATGCGATCAGGAGGGCAGGTGAGACGACCGCCTCGGTGCTTGGCACACCGCCGATTGACCGCGAGACGACCGTCAACGCCGCCGCTCAGCGGCTCGCGCGCGACCTGCGGGCAATCCCGGGAATCGAGCGCTTTGGGGCGCTGCGGCTCGGCGAGCTCGATCGGGCCGGGCCGCGACCCCTTCGGACGATGTGGCGGATCGCCCGCGACCAGCTCGGTGATCGCTACGGCGAGATGACGATCGACGAGGTCCTCGACCAGTACGGCCGCAGCGGGGGTTCGCCCGGCGCGAGCGCCTAGCCAGCGATCAGCCGCTGCGCCGGGCGGCGCCCTTAGCGCCGGCCTGGTCCCGGGTCGCGTCCCGACCATCGCGACCTGCCCGTCGAACGGCGTCGACGAGCAGGTATTCGATCTGGGCGTTCGCGCTCCGGAGCTCGTCGGCGGCCCAGTGCTCCAGCTTTTCGTAGAGCTCCGGGCTGATCCGCAGCAGGAAGCTCTTTCGCTTGGCCACGGGCTGCTAGTACAGCGTTCCTGTATTGACGATCGGCTGGGCGCGCGTCTCGCCGCAGAGGACGACGAGGAGATTCGACACCATCGCCGCCTTGCGCTCCTCGTCGAGCTGGACGATGTTCTTCTTGCTCAGCATGTCGAGTGCCATGTCGACCATCCCGACGGCGCCCTCGACGATCCGGGTCCGAGCGGCAACGACCGCCTCAGCCTGCTGACGGCGGAGCATGTCGCCGGCGATTTCGGGGGCGTAGGCCAGGCGACGAAGCTGCGTCCCGATGACCTCGACGCCGGCCACCTGGAGATGCTCCTGCAGCTCCCGATGGAGCGAGTCGGTCACGGCGTCCGCATTCGCGCGGAGCGACGAGACCCCCTCGTCGTAGCTGTCGTACGGATAGAGGCTGGCCATGTGCCGGACGGCCGTTTCGGTCTGGATCTTGACGAAGGCCTCGTAGTCCTCGACATCGAAGACCGCCTTGGCGGTGTCGACCACGCGCCAGACGACGACCGCCGCCACCTCGACCGGGTTGCCGACCGCATCGTTGACCTTGAGGATCTGGCTGTCGAAGTTCTGGACCCGCAGCGAGACGATGCGCCGCTCGGTCAGCGGCCAGGTCCAGGTGAATCCGCTCGTGTGGACCGTGCCCAGGTAGGTTCCGAGGAACGTGACCACGGCTGCCTGGTTCGGCTGGATGACGATGAAGCCGCTGGTGGCGATGCCGGCGGCAACGAACAGCAGGACCGAACCGACAAGCCCCGGTGCCGAGATCTGGCCCTCGCCGGGCCCGAGACTCGTGACGAGGACGAAGCCTGCCAGCCCGAACAGCCCGATGACGACCACGACCATCAGCAGGCCGGGAAGTGCGAGCGCGTTGTGCTCCCTCATGAGAGACCCCTCGCTATATCGATTTGATATCACAACGATATAACGGCAGAGAACGGCCGTCAAGGAGCGGAGCGTAATTTCGGGGATTGCCGCCGGTGCGCCGGTAACGTAGGCTGCCGTTCCCGATCGGAGGCGCGGTCCTCCGCCAGTGGGTGGTGCATCAGGCATGGCAGTCACGCGGGCCTTCATTCCGCATCTCCCGGTCGTTCACGTCGCCCGGCCGGGCAAGCGGCTGCGCCGGTTCACGATCGGCTTCCTGTTCGGCATCCTGCTCGTGATGGGGGGACTGATCGGCTTCCGCCAGGCGTTGGCCGATCGGATCATGCCCGGCGTCGTGGTCGGCGATGTGGACGTGGGATCGCTAACGCCGGCCGCTGCAAGGCTGGCCCTGGCCGAGCGGTTCGGGCCCCTCGAGAACGGCGAGGTCGTGATCCAGTCGAGCCGCGGTAGCAAGGTCATCCCGTACGCCCGGCTCGGTCGCAAGTTCGATCTCGACACGATGGTCAGCCAGGCCTTCGCGGTCGGTCGGGGCGGTACCCAGTTCGACGAGGCGGTCTTCGGGCTTCACCTGCTCGCCAACCAGGTCGCCGTGACTCCGCTTGTCGGCTTCGAGCCCGACACCCTCAGCCGCGAGCTCGCGGCCTTCTCGCGGTCCGTCCGGATCGACCCCCTCGATGCTGCCGTCACGAGCGGCGCGAGCGGCCTGGCGCTGTGGCCATCGGTCGAGGGTCAGCGCCTTGAGACCGAATCACTCATCCCGCAGATCGGGGCGGCACTCCGCGACCCGGCGACGGCAAACCAGATCGCCGTGACGGCGGACGTGGTCGGGGTCGCGCCGCGGATCAATGACGCCGCGGCGCAGGTTGCTCGCGACCTCGCAGCCCGGATTGCCTCGGACCTGACGCTGACGAACGGCTCGAAGTCGTGGAAGATCCCGGCGGCCCAGATCCGGACCTGGATCACCTTCGCCCATTCCGACGAGGGCTACCTGCCGTCGATCAACCCGGCGAAGGTGCCGACCTCGTTCGGCAAGGTCTACCACGACGTCCTCGTCAAGGCCCGCGACGCGACGTACCTCCGCGACCGATCGGGCAGGGTCCTCGGCGTCAGCGCCTCGGGCGCCGGCCGCGCCCTCGACATCCCGACTACGGCTCGCGCCGTCGTCGGCGCCCTCGAGGGACGGGCTCGCGGAGCCACATCGGCCGCGCCGATCAAGGTTGCTGTCGCGGCCATCGGCCCGAAGCTCGTGACGAGCGAGGCGGTGAAGACCGCGCCGCTGATGGTTCGGATCGGAGCCTGGACCACCTACTACCAGGTGGCTCCTCACAATGGGATGAGCGCCAACATCACGGTGCCGGCCCGCAAGCTCAACGGCGTCGTCGTTCGGCCAGGCGAAATATTCGATTTCTGGAGGGCGATCGGCGAAGTCAGCTTCCGGACTGGCTATCGCCTCGGCGGAGCGATCGTCGGTGGCCACTCCGTCGAGGGAAAGGCCCTCGGCGGCGGGATCTGCGCGACGTCGACGACGCTGTTCAACGCGGCCGCCCGCGGCGGTCTCGAGATCCTCACGCGCTCGCCGCACTGGTATTACATCAAGCGCTATCCCGCCGGGCTCGACGCGACGGTCTCGCAATCACAGACGATGCGCTTTCGGAACGACACGCGCTATCCCATCCTCATCAAGACGCTGGCCACGCCGGGCATGGTCCACTTCGAGACCTGGAGCGTCCCGAACGGCCGAACGACCACCTGGACGAGGCCGGCGATCTCGAACGTCGTCCGCGGCTTCGACACGGTCCAGCGCACTGGGACACTGCCGCGCGGCAAGAAGCTCCGGATCGAGTGGCCGGTCGACGGCATGAACGTCTCGGTCACCAGGACGGTCCGCGAAGCTGGCCGCGTGGTCCACCGGGATACGTTCGTCTCGCATTACCACCGGATGGTCGGGATCACGCTCGTCGGCAGCTGACGACCCCAGCTCAGACGGCGAGGACGATCACCGCGTCTGTTGCGCGGAGTCTGACCCGATCCGACTTGGGCGGGTTGATGCGGACGCCATGGTCGACCCGGGCGACGCCCGGCGTCGGCACGATTCGATAGCCGATCGCCACCTCGCCTCGCCGACTCGACGATCGTCGCGAAGGCAACCTCGGTGTCAGGCGTCAGATACTCGCGCGCCGGCCTGAGATAAATCTCCGACCCGTCCTGATCGAACAAGTCGGCAAAGACCGCGTTCAGTTCGGCGTTCTCGGCCACCTGGGCCATCAGCAGGCTCACCAGTCGGGCGCTGACGATGAAGTCGTCGGCCTGGGTCACCTCCGCCAGGGCCCGGTTCCGCAGGTCGAGCATCTCCGACACGATCGAGAAGTCCTTGCCGGATCGGCCCGACATGTCGCGCAGGTGGAGGAGCGTGATCAGGGTTCTCGAATCGGCGCGCTGCGCCTCGAGGTCATCCGAGTAACAGAGGACGATGACGTGGTCGAAGCTCGGCACGTCGAGCGAGTCGAGGACGGCCCGATTGGTCGTGTCGGCGCTGGTGAACGTGACGGCCTGATTGGCCAGCGCCGGTCGCAGCTCATCGATCACCGGTCCGACGTCGCCGAGGTCGGCCACGACGGTGATCCGAGAACCCGGCGCGACGTAGCCATCGAGCTCGCGGATGACGGTCGGTGCCCGCCAGTTCCAGCCGAGGATCAGCGTCCGCTCGGGACGAGGGACCGCGGGCGCCATCGTCGCGATGGCCGCCTCATCGACGCTCGCCGTTGGGCTCGAGAGGCGGCCGGTGTCGTCGTCCGCGCTGATGGCGATGACGTGGTCGCCGGGGCCGATGACGGTCGCCATCGGCGGGTTCAGCGTCGGCGCCCCGCCGGCCGGGCGAAGACCGATCAGTGTCGACTCCTCAAACGCGAACATGGCATCGCCGGAGGTCTGCCCGGCGAGCGCCGGCAGGCTGGCGAAATAGATCTCGTCGCCGTCGAAGTCGAGCAGCTCCGTGTAGACGATCGAGAGCCCCGACTGACGGCACGTCTGGGCGACGATCCGCGAGATGAGGTCCTCGGCGAGGATCAGCTGGGCCTCGTCGCGCCCGACGAGCCGGGCCACGTCCATGTTGGCCGGCTCGCGCAGCTCCGCGACGATGTGGTACGGCTCGGCGCGGCGGCGCGGGTGGTTGGTGATCGCGAGCATCGTCTTGATCACGTCCGCATCCGGCTCGTCGATCTCGGGCGACAGGATGATGATCGAGCGCGATGTCTCGAGGCGCGCGATGTCGAGGTCGTCGATATCGATCGGGCTGCCCGAGCGGCACACGATGTTCGTCTTGCCGGTGGTCTCGAACCGGGAGCGGATCTCGTCCTCCATCTCGACCTTGTCGCGGTCGGCGAGGATCACGATCGTGCTCTTGGGCACGTTGGCGTTGGCGATGATCAGCTCCGACAGCACGGTGAAGACCTGCTGCGACCAGCCGAGGATCACGGTGTGCCCGGTCTCGAGGACCCGCGACCGGCCCTTGCGCATCTGGTCGAGCTTGCCTTCCAGGCCGGTGTTGATGATGCCGATGAGGGCGCTGATCACGAAGATCCCGCCGAGGGTGACGGTGAGCATCCTGACGAGGAACCCCGGGGTTCCGGTGTCACCGCCCATGGTCCCCGAGTCGAGCGTCCGCATCAGGCTCGCCCAGAGGAGGGACGGCAGGTCCATGGCCTGGCCATCAGCGTCGTTGGCGAGCCCGAGGACGGTGATGACGAACGAGATGAGGAAGATCCCGATCGCCGACGCCACGAACAGGCCCGCGATCAGGGCGATCGTCCCCCGCGCCATGAAGTTGTCGAACGAGTAGAGCATGCGTTCCATGCGCGTGGGGGCGTGCATCGAGGACCTCAGGCTTCGGGCTGCCGGGCGGAGTGAGCGTAGCCGAGGAGAAACGGCGATGGAGGACCAACCTGACGGCGATTGAGCATCCAGGCAGGCCGGCCCCCAAGAGGTCGCACTAGCGCCGTCGCGCCTCGACGAGGCTCGCCCCACGGGCGCGCGTGCGACCCGGGATGGGCGTCGTCGGGACGGCCCCCAGGCTCTTCATCATCTCGCCGAGGGCCCGAATGTCGACGCTTGCCGGCGCGTCCGGACGGGCGAGCACGAACGGGATCCCCTCGGCATTGCTCCCGGTGACGAGCTGCCAGTCAGAGCGGATCGTGAAATCCGGATCTCGACCCAGCGCCCGGGCCATGCGATCGGGCCCGAGCCCGCCCACGGTGCCCAGCCGATTGACCAGGTAGCGAAGCTTGGCGGGCGGATAGCCGATCTCGCTGAACGTCTGGTTGGCGACCCGCGCGCTCTCGATCGTCGCCGGGTCAGGGGTCACCACCTGGAGCACGACGTCGGCGGCGTCGAGCATGGCCAGGGTCGCCGTGCCGAGGCTGGACGGCGTGTCGATGATGATCGCCTGATAGGTCCGGCGGAGGAGGTCGAAGACCACCGCGAGATCGCGATCGGTCATCAACTCGGCCATTTCGGGTCGCTCCGGAGCAGGGAGCACGTCGATCCCGGACGTGTCGGTGAACACGACGCCCGCGATGTGCGCCTGGGACAGGGCGTCTGTTGGCAGGTCGAGAATCGATGGGGCGTGGGCAGGGATCCGGAGCAGCCGGCGCATGTCGCCGAACTGGAGGCTCCCGTCGACGAGGATGGTCCGCAAGCCGGCGGCCTGGAGGGAGGCCGCCAGGTTGTAGGCGATCGTGGTCGTCCCGACGCCGCCCTTCGAAGCGAATACGGCGACCGTTCGCGAATTTGCTTTCGGGTTGCGGGCGGCGGCCGCGTCATTCGCGTCGGAAACGCCGCGGACGAGGTCGTAGGTCCCGAACGGCATCGTCACGACGGCGTCGACCGCGGCCGCTCGGCGGGTGTTCAGCGGCCGATCCGCGAGGGTCACCGCCACGATTCCTACCGGCAGGCCCGCCTTGCGGATCCGGTCAATGAGCGTCGAACCATTGACCCGACCATGCACGAGCGTGTCGACGATCACGACGTCGACGTCGAGATCCCGGATGCGATCGACGGCGTTGCGGCCGCTGGCGACGACGTCGAGCAACTTGAATTGCGATCGTTGGCGGAACAGGTTGCGAACGTGGGCGGCCACCTCGGCGACATCCTCGACGAGGACGACCCTGATCGCGGCCGGCTGGAGGGCGGCCGAGCCGTCGCCGTCATTGATCGAATGGGGGAGCAGCCGACTCTTGACTACAAGACGCGGCTTCGAGCCGGCTACGTCGCTCGTTCGCCGCCCGCGCTTCGGCGGCGCGGCCGCCGCGGCATCGTTCGACGGCTCGCTTGCGATCGTCTGGTCGGACACGGGGGCCGATGTGGGATCCACGTCGGCGCGGCCGGTGGATCCCAGCGGCGTCGACGTGCGAGCGGGACGGGCCCAAGGGGCGTGAAGCGATATCTGCGGACGACGCATGGGCGCGATGCCTCTGAACGGGTGACTCGCCGACACTAGCCGTGACCACGCCCGCCGGGTAGCAGTCGGGGGTACTTGGCGGTCCGCCGTTCGTCCCAATCCTTCGTCATGTTCCGCCTGCGCCCGGAGTGCGTTCGACCGGTGACCTATGGGGTAACTCGGGCTGGTACCTCGGTCCCGGTCAGCCCCATCCTCGGGTGGGTTACGCTCCTCGCGACAATCGCGGTCGGGGGGCATCCTCGACGGACCGTTTCCTGCCGTCTCGGCGACCTCGTCGTCGGCGGCCGAAACCGTGGAGTCGGAGCCCGTGGCTCTCAGGCGAGTTCCCTCGGCGACCAACGGACGCAGCGAGGTTCCCGCTGCATCGCCGGTCAAACGGAAAGTGACTCAGGCTGCATGGCGCGCCATGCGGTCGGTTGGCGCTCCGATCCGCGTCCGGGCCCTGGGCCTGCTTCCTGTGGTCGCCCTCGTCCTCCTCGCGATCCCTTCGCACGCCAGCGGCGCGGTCCGCACATGGAACGGCGGTGGCGCGACCAATAACTGGAACGACGCCGGCAACTGGGTCGGCGGCACGATCCCGGGTCTGGCCGACGTCGCGACCTTCGACGGGACCAGCTCGAAGAACGTCACGATAAACTTGGCGATCAACGTCGCAGGGGTCGACGTCGCCGGCACCTACGGCGGAACGCTCACGCAGGCGGTCGGCTCGGCCGTGACGGTCGGCGCCAGCGGGTTCAGCCAGGCCGGAGGCGCCTTCACGGGCGGGAGCAACCCCATCACAGTGAATGGCGCGCTCACGCTGAGTGGGGGGACCTTCACATCCACCTCGGGCACGCTGACCGTCGGCGGCAATTTCGTGGAAAGCGCGTCCGGGTTGTTCAGCGCCGGCGCCGGTACCGTGGCCCTCAACAGTGGAGCCGCCACGATCGACGTGGTCACGAGCGAGACCTTCACCAATTTGACCTTCACCGCCGGCGCCAAGACGATCGCCGCGGGCGATACGCTGACGGTCAGCGGCGCCACGACCCTGACCGGGGGCTCGGTGAACGGGGGCACGCTGGCCGCCCGCGGCGCCATCGCAGAGGCGTCCACGTTTCTGGGCGGCACGGCCACCCTCCACATCGACGGCCCGGCCGGCCAGACCTTCACCGGCTCGGCCACGACCGGCGTCGGGACCCTGCCGCCGGTCGTCATCAACAAGCCGTCCGGGACGCTGACCCTGGCGGTCACCGCCGGGGCCGTCATCCGGACGACCAACA
>JBBSCI010000016.1:0-28801 GCA_038250445.1 Candidatus Limnocylindrales bacterium
ATCGAGGGTCCCCGACGACTGCGGCTGGGAGGGTCATGTCGAGCCTCTCAGCCATCTTGGAACGGTTGCAGCGCCATGATCGTGCGGTCAGAGATCTGCAGGTCGGCTGCGCCAGCGATCCTCAGAAACGAGCCAAGGGGTGTGATCGCGCGGTAGTTGTAGAACAGGGAGACGCCGATCGAGTCCGGATTTGAGGTCGCCGACAGGATGTTCCGAAAGCAGGCCCTCCACGGCTGGATCGTGGGTTGAAACAGAAGGGCCGTGCCGTCGACGGTGCCTCCGGATCCGGGCACCCAGACGTTCACCATGCCGGGGGTCTCGCCACCGCTCGACGTGGCCTTGTAGATATGGATCTGGGTCACCTGGTCTGGCGGGATCTGTGACCCTGGGGAGGTGATTACGCGCTGGACCGCCGCGATGATGAGCTCGTCGACATCTTCCGGCCTTGTCTGGTCGCAGGGCAGTGGCGCCTGATCCCTTCCCTTGCCGAGCGCGGCCCCGATGCGAGCGCCCTCGCGGCTGGCATACTCGAGGGTCAGGTGGTGCGAGAAGGCGAAGCCGAACTCCAGCATGCCGAACAACACGATCATGAACAGCGGGAGCAGGATCGCGAACTCGACGAGGCTCTGGCCGCTCCGCCGCCGACGACGATGAACGGCCGGTAGCGCTTTCACAGCACCGGTTCCATGCGCATCACGTTGGCTTTCACGAGTGGGGTCGTGCCGTTAGCGCCGCCGAAGAGGCTGCCGAGCGGGGTGTGCCAGGCGTACGAATATGTGACTTCGACACCGATCTGGTCGACACCAGTCGGGTTGCTGGTACAGCCTGCGAGTCGGTTGCAGCGGCTGCCGGTCGGATACAGGTTCGTGCCGATCGTATAGGGGACCTCTAGCACGCCGCCGCCGGGCATTGGGCAGGACGTCAGGCCGCCCCGCGTGTAAGTCGTGACGTCGGTCTTCGCGCCCGCCACCATCCGGAAGACTTGGACCTCGGCAATCGCGTCCGGGTTCGAAGGTGAACCGACACTCTGGTCGATCGAGTTGAGGATCAAGCAGTCGGCCCGACCCACGTTGCCGGCTTCGGCGGCGACGAGCGATGCCTCGCGGCTGGCGAAATTGATTGCCAGATACGAATTGAACACGAATCCGAACTCGATCACCGCCATCAGGACGAGCATGAACAGCGGCAGGATGAGGGCGAATTCTACGAGCGCCTGGCCGCGGGCACGCCGCTGTCTCCGGTCTGGCGACCGGCGGCGGCCCCTCTGCATGAATCGCGACAAAGAACAATCCCCGGGGTGACGCGTGGCACAGATGGTGCAGATGTGTGAGGTCTGGAGGGTACCGGATAGGACCTTACGATCCACTTTGCAAAGGCCGGGAAAATGCAGCTCCCAGCGTGGCGATCTAGGCTCAGGGCGCCTTCGGGTCCACGAATCGGCAGCGCAGACGGACAGGACAGCGGCCACATTCGGGCTTCTGGGCGTGGCAGATCTTGCGCCCATGCTGGATCAGGTTGATGTGCGCCTCGTACATCTCGTCAGGCGCGAAGACACCAAGGAACAACTCATGTGCCTGTTCGATCGTCGCCTTCGGGGGGAGCAGCCCGATCCGGCGGGAGACACGTTCGACGTGTCGATCGATCGGCATGAGCGGCATTCCGAAACAGAACAGCAGGACGATCGACGCTGTCTTGTTGCCGATTCCGTCGATGCTGGTGAGCCAGGCCCGGGCTTCGAGGGGCGACACGTTCGCGAGAAAGTCCAGCGAGTAGTCGCCGCGCTCCTCGCGGATCCGCCGGAGCGTCGCCTGGAGGCGCGGCGCCTTCTGATTGGCGAGGCCGCCGGGGCGGATGACGTTGGTCAGCTCGGGGATCGGCGCGAACTCGACCGCCGCCCAGTCCGGCGCGGCGCCGTCGGGCAGGCCGAACCCGCCCCAGCCGGGCCCAGGGTGATGCGTGTCGGGCGGCAGCCCACTCGGGTAGTCCTCGCGAAGGAGCTGGAAGGCGATCTCGGCGTTCGTATCGGCGCTGTTCTGGGTGAGGATCGTCAGGATCAGCTCGCTCGTCGGGTCGAGTCGGCGCTCCCAGACCGGATGGCCGTACGCCTCGGCCAGGCGATCGAGGACGAAGCGGACCAGCCCAGGGCGGTACCGCTCGAGCCGCTTCGCATAGCTCCGCCCGGGATCCGTGAACTTCCGCTTCTTCGGCCGTGGTCGCGTTCGCGCCCTGAGTGGCGCCGTAGGGCTCGTCACCAGATCGTTTCTACGTCATACAGCCCGATCGCAGGATCGGCGGTCAGGATCGGAAGGTCCTCGATCTGTGACTGTGCCACGAGAAGCCGAACGAATGGGTCGTCGTGGATGCGAGGCAACGTTGCCGCGCGCAACGCATGGGCCAGCTCAATCGGCAGGGAACCGAAACCATTGCTCGCGAGGCGGCTCTGAACATAGGCGGCGGGAGGTTCCGGAAGCGTCAACCGACCTTGCTCCGCCTTGTACGCAATCTCGTAGGAGCTCGCGACACTGACGAAGACTTCGTTGGCTCCGCCGCTCAGGATCTCCCGGCACGGCTCCGACAGGCTCGGCATGTCCAGGACCCACCAGATGAATGCCTGTGCGTCGAGCAGAGCCCTCACCGCATGAGATCGCGCATTGGATCGTTTGGGTGCATGTAGTCGGGGTCGAACTCCGGAAGCGGATCGTCAAAGTTGGGGTGGATGACCACCTTGCCCCTATCCATCCCAGGCACGCGCCGTTTTGGCTGTTCTCGAATTGGGGTCAGCTTGGCGATTGGGGTCCCGGCTTTCGAGATCACCACCTCCTCGCCCTGTCGGACGCGTTCAAGAAGTCGCGAAAGGTGCGTCTTGGCTTCATGAATGTTGACTGCGTCTGCCACGAGCACATCATGGACTTAGTCAATCGAAAGAAGGAGCGCGAGGCGCTCCCCGCAGCGCTCGATCGGGGGAGCGCCGGCGGCCATCGCCTCCTCGACGGTCTGCGGCCGTTCCGTGACCGGGACAGCAACCGCCCCGAATGGAGCCAGCGCGGCGATCCCTGCCGGGGTCACGCCGCCGCCGATGGCGATGCATCCGACACCGGCGGCTGCCGCTCGCCGGGCGACGCCGAGCGCTGTCTTGCCGTAGGCGGTCTGCTCGTCGATGCGACCTTCCCCGGTGATTACGAGGTCGGCTGTAGCGAGCTTCCCATCCAGGTCCGTCTGGTCCATCACCAGGTCGACTCCGGGGACAAGCTCCACCGAACCGAAATGGTCGGCGAGACTGAGGAGCCCGAAGCCGGTGCCGCCCGCCGCGCCGGCCCCGGGTGTCTCCCGTTCCGACCGGCCGGTGGCGGCATCGAGCGCGTCCGCGAACCGGGCAAGGCGGGCATCGAGCACTGCAACGTCGTCGACGGTCGCGCCCTTCTGGGGCCCGTACGTCGCTGCCGCTCCCCGCTCCCCGAGGAGCGGATTCGTGACGTCGCAGGCGATCCGGAGGACGACCTCCCCGATCCGTGGATCGAGACCGGACAGATCCGCGCGGCCGTCAGGCTCGAACCGGGCCCCGAGAGCCTGGAGGATCCCGGCACCGCCGTCGGTCGTGGCACTGCCGCCGATCCCGAGCGTGATCCGGCGGACGCCGGTATCAAGGGCCGCCCGGATCACGTCGCCGGTGCCCCGTGTCGTCGCCCCGAGCGGGTCGCGCTCATCGCTGCCAAGGCGCGACAGGCCGGAGGCCTCGGCCAGTTCGACGACACCACGCGCGCCGTCGAGCGATCGAAGCCAGCGCGCCTGGATCGGCCGCCCGATCGGATCCGTCGCCGCTGTCGTCTGCCACTCCCAGCCGCCGGCCGCCTCGATCGCCACGAGGGTTCCCTCCCCGCCGTCGGCAAGCGGCGACAACAGTAATGTGTCGTCAGGTCGCGCTCGTGCCCAGCCGTTGGCGAGCGCTCGGGCGACCTCGACCGATGTTAGCGATCCCTTGAACGAGTCGGGCGCCACGAGGACGGTGAGCGGCCGTGCCACGATCGACGAACGCGCTCAGCGGCCCGCAGGCTCGAGCTCCGGGGCCGGCGCTGCCTCCGCGTGACCCGCCGCCCGCCGCCGCTCGAGATACTCCGGGATCCGGATCATCGGCGGGCGTTCCTGGTCGGCCAGTTCGATGACCTCCAGAGAGAGCCTGCCCTTGCCGGAGCGCGGAAGCTTCATCGTCGAGCCGAGCTCCGCGAACAGGCGCGCCTTGCGCCGCTCTTCGAGCCGCTTCATGACGGCCTGGAGGATGACGAACGACATCCGCGACAGCCCCTCGAGCTCCTGGTTGCGATGGACGCGCCGCTCGAGGTCGACCTGGCCGAGGCCCTCCAGCCCGACCCGTTCCGCAACGTCGATCAGATGGCCGATCTCGACCGCATATCCGGTGAAGAACGGGATCGTCTCGAGGTGCGCCCGGCGCCCGGCGTACGCGCCGGCGAGCGGCTGGATCAACCCCGAAAGCTCGGGGTAGAAGAGGTTGATGAGCGGCCGGGCGACCAGCTCCGTGACCCGTCCGCCGCCGCCCTCCTTGAGCACCCCGTCCGACACGATCGGGCGCTGGTAGTAGCCCTTGACGTACTGGAGGCGGGGCTCGTGGAGGAGGGGACCTAGCGTCCCGTAGACCATCCGCGGATGCCAGTTCCGGACGTCGGTATCGGCCCAGACGATGATGTCGCCGCTCGTCTCGTAGACGGACTTCCAGAGCGCCTCGCCCTTGCCGCGGAACGATCCGTAGCGGGACAGGACGTCCGGATGCTGGACGACGCGGGCGCCCTCGGCCTCGGCGATCTCCCTGGTCCGGTCCGTCGACATTGAGTCGATGACGAGGATCTCGTCGATGAGCGGCACCCGGCCCATCATCTCGCGCATCGCCCGCCGGACGATTGGCCCGATCGTCTCCTCCTCGTCGAGCGTCGGCAGGACGAGGGAGACCGTAAGCCCCTGCTTCTCCTTGAGCTGGACGAGGCGACGGAGGTCGGCGAATTCTGCGTGGTGGAAGTTGGCCTCGCCGAACCATCGCTCGACGCGAGCCGGCACGGCGCGGGCCTCCTCCGCGGCACGATCGGCGGCGGCCAGCGTCTCCGCCCGCGAAGCGAGCTGCTCGAACGTCTGACGGCCGATCGTCTCGCGAGTCTTGACGACGACAACGGTCGGACGGGCGCGGGCAGCGATCGCCTCGGGCAGCGCGCCGAACAGGTAAGCCTCGCCATCGGCGCCAGCCGGCTGAGCCGACGCGCCCATGACGACGAGGTCCGCCTTGTCGGCCTCGCGGAGGATGGCGTTGCGGACGTTGGCGGCTTCGCGGACGATCCCCTCGGCCTTGCCCTTGAGGTGCTGGCGGAGGAACTGGGCGAGGGCGTGCTCCGCCTGGGCGCGGACGGCCAGGGTGATCCCCGGCGGGACGAAGTGGAGGACGCTGACCTTCGCGTCGTGGCGCCGGGCGATCGCGTCGGCGTAGCGCACGGCCAGCTCGGCGTGCGGACCGCCGCGAACCGGAACGATGATCCGCCGGATGTCCTTCGAGCCCCGCTGTTTGACAACGGCGATGTCGGCCGGCGAGTCGCGGACGACCTCGTCGATCGTTGGCGAGAACACCGATGGGCCGGTTCCATCGCGACCCGACGGCGCCTTGCCGCCCCAGCCGAAGATGATGAGGTCGGCCTCCTGCTCGGCCGACGCCTCGATGATGCCTTCGGCTGCGTGACGCCCGATCCGGACGATCGGGTGGATCGCGGTTCCCTGGGGTGCGAAGTCGAGGACCCGCTGGAGGAGCCGCCGGGCGTGGCGTGCCCGGGTCGCCCCCTCGGAAAGTGGCATCCCCTCCGGTACCTCGACGATCCCGAGAGCCGTCAGCTCGCCGCCCTTGGGCTCGAGAAGATCGGCGCCGAGGCGGATGAGCTCCTCCGCCGTGGCCGGGTTGGCGACCGGGATGAGGATCCGGGCGGGCAGTGGCGAGCGGCTGGTCATGCGGGCGCCTCGGCCTTCTCGGCGGCCTGCCAGCGCTCAACAAGGTATGGCTTGAGCAGCTCGAACTCGCGGGCCTGGCGCTCGACGCGCTCTTCGGCCTGTTCCGTCGTCACGCTGCGGTTCTCGATGATGAAGCTGCCGACCCGCCCGAAATAAACGGGGACGAGCGCCGCGACGAGGGACTCGATCGGTGGGTCTGCCGATCGCGCCCGGATGACGAGGTCGTAGATCAGACGAGCCCAGACATCGTCCGGAAAATGGAACGCGGCGAGAGCGTCGGCCATCTCCACCGTCGGGACGACCGCCGACGAACCGTCGCCACCGATGCCGAGCTTCGCCCTGGCAGCATCGACGAGCTTGCCGGCTTCCTTGGCCAGGACCATCACCGTCTCGAAGTTGTCGGGCGCGAACATCTTGGCCCACGTGTCGGCGAGCGTCAGCGAGCCCTGGTGGAACTCCGACAGGAGACGGATCGTGTTCACCTCGAGCGGCGGTGGGTCGATGATTCGCTCGAAGCCGTAGGCAGGCACGTCGTGGCTCCCTCGAATCGGCAGCCAGTGATCCGGGTGTGTCGCGGCCAGTCGGAGGATCGTGCCGACGACCTGGCGGAACATCGGGCCGAGATCGGAGCCCGGGTCCTTCGGGTCGTGAATCTTGGCGCCGAGGCGAGCTTGGCAGACCGCGAAGCCGCCGGTCATCGCCGAGGTGGTCATCCAGATGTCGATCCCGAACTTGCTGATGTCCTCGCTCCAGTCGTCGAGCTCGAGGTAGTACTTGACGAGATCGCCGGACACGCCGAAGTCGCCGCCGATCGGCTGGCGGACGCGATGGCCGTAGAGCGCGCGGGTCAGCGGGTAGGTGACCGTGTTGGTGATCGTCCCGTCGTACTTGTAGCGGGCGTAGAGCGGCGCGACGAAGTCGTAGCCGCCCTTGAGGATCGGCCCCGCGAGGAGCTCGATCCACTCGGGGACGATCGAACGCAGGTCGGAGTCGACGACGACGAGCGCCTGGACTTCCAGGGCGGCCGCGATCTCGAAGATCGTCCGAAGGGCCGCGCCCTTGCCGCCGACGCCGTTGATCTCGGGGTAGGTCAGGCTGACCCGATCGAGCTTGTTGGTCGGACGGACGAGAAGGATCTGCTCGATGTAGTCGGGCGGCTCCGTCTCGACGACGACGCGGCCCGTGCCGTCCGGGGAACCGGCGTCGCTGTTGACCAGGACCGGCTTTAGATCCGGGAAGTACTGGACGAGGCCCGCCTGGGCGGCCCGGACCACGTAGCCGATCGTGGCTGCATTCTTGAAGCTCGGGATGCCGACCATGATGTCGGCCCGGCCGAGGCGCGAGATCTCATCTCGCACAGCCGGTGAGAGCGCAGTGGGCACCCGCTCACCGTACCACCGGCAGCGTGCCGCTGCCGTGCGCTCGGGGCCGTCCGGCTGTCAGCGGCGGGGCAGGTCCCCGATGGCCCATTGAGGGTTGGTCGAGCCCGGGGTGTAGCGGCTGTTCGCGCCCTTGTAGGCGAGCCGGCTGAACCCGAACGAGCGCCACGACCCGACCCACGTGTCGATCGGCGGGCGGATGAACGTGCCGCGCCGAACGAGCCGCGATTCGCTGACGACGGACTCGAGGACCCGCTTCCGCTCGAGCAGCGGGACCGCCAGCAGCGGGTCGTCGTCGACCCACAGCAGGTCGACGAGGACGATCGCAACGTCCTCGTCGGGGGCGGCCGCTGGCTCACGCCCGATCGTCTGGATCGGCTGTGGCCTGTTCCGGATCCGGTCCCGGGCGGACGAGCCGAACAGGAATTGGCCGATCGAGGGAACGGACTTGGCCGTGGCGTCCTTCTCGCGATACGCGACCGCATCGACGCCCTGGATGGGCTGGTGGGTCAGGTAGCCATCGAACAGCAGCTGATGTGCCCGGCTCGCTTGAGCGAGCTCGGTCGCGACCTCCTTGAACTCGTCGACCCGGTCGCCGTCGAGATCACGGAACGTGACCTCGCCGCCGTCGACGAGGGCGATGACGCGGAGGCCCGACCAGACAGGCTCGATGACCGGGTCCTCGACCGTGGTTGCCCGGCCCTCGCTGAACTGCTGCGGGCGCCAGGTAGCCGCCGCCGCGCGTGCATCGATCGCCCGGGTGCCCTGCTCGCGCGTGGTCATGGCGCGATCGTACAACGGCCTCCGCTCGCGTGGTCACGCGGCCCTCCCTGGGGCCATCTATGATCGGCAACGTGACAGGCGGGAGCCTCTCGAGCGATGTGGCGAAGGGCGGCCGGGGCCTCGGCGCGCTGACGCCGAGCGGGCGGTCGATCGTCCCGATTGCGTGGGCCCTCTATGACTTCGCCAACACGATCTTCAGCTACGCCGTGGTCTCGTACGCGATCGGCCTGTGGCTCGTCGACGACTCCCGGTTCGGCGAGAGCAACGGCAATCTCGCCTTCAGCCTCGCGATCGCGGCCAGTGTCGGCCTGAATGCCATCGTCTCGCCGATCCTCGGCGCGCTCAGCGACCGGGGCGGTGGCCGGCGGCTCCCGTACCTGCTGTTCTTCACGCTGCTGTGCATCGTGCCGACGGCATTGATCGGGGGCACGCCGCCGATCGTCGGCCTGCTCCTCTTCGTCGTCGCGAACTTCTCGTACCAGGCGGCCCTGATCTACTACGACGCCACGCTCCGCACGGTGAGCTACCCGGCGACGAGGGGCAAGCTGTCCGGGATCGGAGTCGCGATCGGCTACTGCGGGACGATCTTCATCGGGCTCCTGATCTTCCTGCTCGACCTGCCGGTGCCGAGCGTCTTCCTCGTCGCGGCCATTCTCTACGGGCTGTTCTCGATCCCGCTCTTCCTCGTCGTCCGCGAGCCTGTGACGCCGGGCGCGAAGGGGCCGACCCTGCGTGAGGTGGCGGCGGCGATGACCCAGCTGGCGACGACGATCCGGCACGCCCGGGCCGTGCCGGGGCTGGGTCGCTTCCTGCTCGGCCGGTTCTTCTACTCCGATGCCGTCAACACGATCATCGTCGTGATGGCGATCGTGTCGACCGAGGCGATGGGCCTGAGCAAGACCGTGGCCAACCTCATCCTGCTGTCGCTGGCCGTCGTGGCCGTGCTCGCGAGCTTCGGCTGGGGCGCCCTCGTCGACCGGCTCGGCCCGAAGCGGACGCTGATGATCGTCCTCGCATCCTGGGCGATCGGCCTCGTGCTGGGTGGTATCTCGCTCGGCGTCCCGGGCACGACCGGCCTCGTCATGTTCCTCATCGCGGGCGCCATCCTCGGCAGTGGGCTCGGCGGGGTGCAGGTCGCCGACCGCGTGCTGATGGTTCGTCTTGCGCCGCCGGCACAGCTCGGCAAGTTCTTCGGGCTGTACGGGCTCGTCGGAAAGGGATCGCAGGTCGTTGGGCAGCTGCTCTACGGCGCAATCCTGTTCCTGCTCCTCTCGCCGCTCGGCGTCGGCGCATACCAAATCGCGGTCCTCAGCCTCCTCGTGACGATGCTCATCGGGGCCTGGCTGGTGGCGCCAGTGAGCGACCGCTGGAGCGGCTCGGGCGAGGTCCCGCACGCCACGCCGCCGCCGGATCGGCTCATCCCCTCAACGGCGCCGATCGAGCCGCGCTGACTGTCAGTCCGGGTAGCCGTGCGGGTGGCGGCGCTGCCACTCCCAGGCCGAGCCGACCATGTCGTCGAGCGTCGAGCGGGTTGGCCGCCAGCCGAGGATCGCCGTCGCCCGCGACGCGGCGGCAACGAGGACGGCCGGATCGCCCGCCCGCCGTGGGCCGACGGTGTGGGGGATCGGGCGGCCGACGACGCGCTCGGCGGCGGCGAGGACCTCCTTGACGCTGAACCCGTCGCCGCTGCCGAGATTGAGGACGAGCGGCGCCGCCGCCCGGTCGTGGCTGGGCGCGGTCGCCTCCAGGGCGAGCAGATGGGCAGCGGCCAGGTCCGCGACGTGGATGTAGTCCCGGACGCACGTCCCGTCGGGCGTCGGGTAGTCGTCGCCGAAGACCGTGACCGGACGTCCCTCCGCGGCGACGGCGCGAAAGAGGTTCGGGATCAGGTGTGTTTCCGGATCGTGATCCTCGCCGCGCTCCGCGGTCGCACCGGCGACGTTGAAGTAGCGAAGCGTCACCGAGCGGAGGCCGTAGGCACGCCCGTACGCCGCGAGAGCCGCCTCGAAGGTCCGCTTCGTCTCGCCGTAGGTGTTGATCGGCCGGGTCGGGGCATCCTCGGGGATCGGCGTCGCGTCCGGGATGCCGTAGACGGCGGCCGTCGAGCTGAAGACGAACCGCTCGACGCCGGCGATCCGGACCGCCTCGAGAAGCGCGATCCCGCCGGCCACGTTGTCGCGGTAGTACCTGGCGGGGTCCTCGATCGACTCGCCGACGAGCGACCGCGCGGCGCAATGGAGGACGGCCTCGATCCGCGCGTTCTCGAGGAGGCGCGTCACTCCATCGCGGTCCGTGTAGGTGCTGACCTCCAGCCTCGCGCCATCCGGCACGGATGCGCGATGCCCGGTCGACAGATCATCGAGGACCGTGACGTCGTGCCCGGCAGCGGCAATCGCGGCGACCGAGACCGACCCGACATAACCGGCGCCGCCGGTCACGAGGATGCGCACGACGGCCTCCCTTCGCTGTCCGTCATCATCGTGACTTCCGCCGTCTACTGAGCAGGCGCTTGACCACGCCCGGCCGATTCGATGTCACTCGCGGTGGCGGGGTAGTGGCAGGCTTCGAGGTCGGGCTTGGTGCCGGTGCGGGAGTGGTGGCCGCGTCACCATCGGCGGGTGCATGCTCGATGTGGGCGATGGCGCCGTCCACTTCTGGCGGTGTCTCGCCGCGGCCGGCCATGACCTCGGTGAGGCGCATGACGAGATGCTGCGCGGCCGGGTTGTCCGGGTCGATCGCCAGCGCCGCCCGGCCGTGAAGGTAGGCGGTGGCGTCGTCGCCCCGTTCGAGCGCCACCCGGGCAAGGCCCATCACCGCGATCGAGTTCTTCGGGTCGCTCTCGCGGACGACGCGGTAGAGCCGCTCGGCCTGGTCGACGAGGCCGTGAGTGAGTGCCCGCTCGGCCTCGATCAGCGTCTCGATCATCGGTCGGTCGCGACCAGGTCGCGGGCGAGCAGCAGCAGTGCCGGCGGATCGTTGAGGCCCGGATCCTCGATCACCCGCTCGACGAGCGCGTCGAGGATCCGCCCGAGTTGCGGCCCCGGCGTCAGCCCGAACTCGACGATCAGATCGTTGCCATCGAGCGCCAGCGCGGACCTATCCAGGACCGGGCCCGACGCGAGTTCTGCAGCAACGCGCGCCCGGAGCTCATCGAGGCCACCCGCCTCTGGCGGCACGCCGCTCCCGACGTTGTCCGCCTCCCGGAGCGCAAACATCGCGTCGAGGGCGTTGGGACCGACCTTGCCGATGAAGCGCCTCACCGCCGAATCAGTCCACGTCGGCTCGTACTTGAACATGTGGTGGCGGACGAGATGGGTCACTCGCTCGGTCACGATCCGCGGCTGGTGGAGGCCGTCGAGGAATTGCCGCGCGGTCTCCGCGCCCGCGACCTCGTGGCCGTAGAAGTGGCCGTCGCCCTGGGTGGCCGGCTTGCCGATGTCATGGACGAGCGCGGCGAGGCGGACGATCGGGTGATCCGGGGCCGCGTCGACGGTTCGCATCGTGTGGTCCCACAGGTCGTCGCCCTCGATCTTGTTCTGGGGAAGGCCGCGCTGCGCGGCGAGGTCGGGCGAGATGTGGTCGAGGAGGCCTGTGGCGGCCACCAGGCGGAGCCCGATTGATGGCCGTTCGGTGGTGAGCAGCTTGTCGAGCTCAGCGGCGATCCGCTCGCCGGACAGGTGGGCGACGAGTGGCGCCCGGACCTGGATCGCCGCCAGGGTCGCCGCGTCGAGATCGAATGCGAGCGTCGACGCGAGCCGCACGGCACGGATCATCCGGAGGGCGTCCTCTTCGAACCGCGTCTCCGGCTCGCCGACGGCCCGCAGGACTCGAGCATCGACGTCGGCCTGGCCGCCGAACGGATCGACGAGTTCCGGCTGAGGTTCGCGAGCGCGTGCGGGACCGGCGTCCGGCGTCGCTCCCCAGGCCATTGCGTTGACCGTGAAGTCGCGGCGGGCGAGATCGAGCTCGAGCGACGTCCCGAACTCGACCCGATGCGGCCGCCTGAAGTCCGCGTAGTCGTGGTCGCTCCGGAACGTCGTGATCTGATACTCCTCGGACCCCCGGCGGACGGCGACCGTCCCGAACTTGTTCTCGTATGCGGCGTCAGGAAAGACGGCCTGCGTCTGTTCGGGCAGGGCGTCGGTGGCGAGATCCCAATCGACTGGCACTCGGCCGATGAGCAGGTCGCGGAGCGAGCCACCCACGACGTAGGCGGCATGCCCGGCCGCCCAGAGCGCCCGGAGGAGATCCATGACCGGCTCGGGCACGGCATCGCCGATCATTGCCGCCTCGGCCGCGCCGCTCCGCTCCGCCGAGCTCAGTTCCGACCCAGGAACAGGTAGGTCCGCCAAGCCTCGTTGCGCTCGTCGGCGAGGTACGGCGTGAACAGCGAGTAGACGTCGCTGCGCGGCTCGAACGGCGGCCGGTGGAGCCGGAAGCGCACCTCGTCGATCGTCTTGCCGCCTTTGCGGTGGTTGCAGCCTTTGCAGGCCGTCACGAGGTTCTCCCACGTGTGGCCGCCGCCGCGATGGCGGGGAACGATGTGGTCGAGGGTCAGGTCGTGGGTCTGGCGCCCGCAGTACTGGCAGGTGTGGCGATCCCGGGCAAAGATCTCGCGGCGCGAGAGCTTCACGCGCGGCCGCGGCCGACGAATCTGGTACTGGAGCCGGATCACCGACGGCGCGCGGAACGATGTCCGCGGCGTCCGGATCACCTGGTGGTCGTACTCGATCACTTCGGCCTTCTCGCCGAACACGAGCCGGAAGGCTCGCGGCAGGTTGCAGACGTTGAGCGGCTCGTAGTTCTGGTTCAGTACGAGCACCACGCCGTCCATCGGGCGCGATGGTAGCAGGACCACCCGCACGGTTACGATCGGCTGGTCGCGGCCCCGGTCGCCGGATCCCAGCCGCCGGCCTGGCCGACCTTGCTGGCGAGCGGTTTGCCGAGCTCGGCGGTGATGAACCGGGCGGCCTCGAGCACGCCGTCGAGCCGCACGCCATGGTTGTATGCCATCCCGTCGAGCAGGTACACGAGGTCCTCGGTGGCGAGGTTGCCCGCCGCGCCCGGGGCATACGGGCAGCCGCCGGTGCCGCCCGTCGACGAATCGAAGCAGCGAATGCCCGCCGCAAGCCCGGCGACCACGTTCGCGAGCGCGGTCCCGCGAGTGTCGTGGAAGTGGAACGCGATCCGTTCAGCCGGAATGCCCGCCTCGATCGCGAGGCCGGCCAGCTCGCCGACCTGGTTCGGGACGCCGACCCCGATCGTGTCGCCGAAGCAGATCTCGTCGGCGCCCAGCTCGAGGAGTCGGAGCCCGACCTCGACGGTACGCCGGGGCTCGATCGCGCCGGTGTGCGGGCAGCCGAACGCCGTCGAGACGTAGCCGCGACGCCACCAGCCGAGCTCGCCGGACCGGGCGAGGACCGGGGCGAACGCGTCGAGCGACTCGTCGACGGTCATCCCGATGTTGCGGCTCGTGAACGCATCAGATGCCGCAGTGAAGACCGCGACCGCGTCGGCGCCGGCCGCCTCGGCCCTGGCGAGGCCACGGAGATTCGGGACGAGGACGGGATAGCGGACGCCCTCGACACGAGGGAGCGTCGGCAAGAGCTCGTCGGCGTCGGCGAGCTGAGGGATGGCGGCCGGCGAGACGAATGATGTCGCCTCGATCTCGCGCAGGCCAGCGGCCACGAGAAGCTCGATGTACCGGCGTTTCGTCGCCGTCCCGACGGCCGTGGCCTCGTTCTGCAGGCCGTCGCGCGGCCCGACCTCGTAGATCCGGACGTCGTCCGTCCGATCGAGCACGGGCGGGATCAGCCCTTCGGCGGGGTCATCGCCCGCTCGACCGCGGCGATCCTGATCTCGATGCGGGCGATCTCGTCGACCGCCTCGCGGTGAGCGTCGCTACCCAGGGGCGCGGCGTTGCGCCTCTGTCTCGCGCTCGTATGGCGGTCCAGAAGCTCCGCTCGGCTCCCTGGCAACTTCATGTCGACCTTGGTGGCCTGGCCGTGCGCTTTCGCCGCGGTGTGCTGCTTCGCCATTCGCTCCTCCATGTCTACTCCGAAGGGTAGCGCCTCGACGCTCAGCCTTCGATCGTTGCGAGTCGCTGGCCACTGGTCACCTGGTCGCCAGCCGCGACCCCGACGTCCACCAAGTGGCCCGGACGCGGCGCCGCGACGATGTGCTCCATCTTCATCGCTTCGAGGGTGACAATGGGATCGCCGGCCGCGACCACGTCACCGGCAGCGACGTGGACGGTGACAACGGAGCCAGGCATCGGCGCGATGAGATCGGCCGAACCGCCCGCATGACCGTGTGCCGCTGCGGCGCGGGCGGTGCTGTCCACGTCGGGCGGTGGCGCCACGCGAAAGGCCACGGACCGACCGCCGAGATCGAGGTGAGCCACGTCGCCGGCGACGGCCGACGCCGCCTGTTCTTCCGTCCCGGCGCCCGTTTCGTGCAGATCAACCATTCTCTCGGCGCCATCGGCTGCGAGCCGGATCGTGCGCGGCCCATTGAGCCGCCAACCGCCACCGCCGAGAAGGCGCCCGGCCGTCGACCATGCCTCGGCCGGGATCGCGGATCGGTCGAGCCAGTCGTCGGGTGGCCAGATTCGCTCCAACGTGTCGATCCGGGCCTTCCCGCTCGTGACCGCTGGCTCGCGAACGAGCCAGCGCAGGAAGCGGAGATTCGTCGTGAGTCCGAGCACGACTGTCTCGTCGAGCGCGGCGGTCAGCCGGGCCAGCGCATCTGTCCTGTCATAACCATGGGCGACGATCTTGGCGAGCATCGGATCGTATCGGTCCGTGACCTCGTCGCCCGCCTCTACGCCGGTGTCGATACGAATGCCGTCGCCGGTCGGCCATCGCAGCATTTCGATCCGGCCGGTCGCGGGGAGATACCCCCCCTCGGCATCTTCGGCATATAGCCTCACCTCGATGGCGTGGCCGGTCGCGGTCACGTCCTGCTGTCCGAAGCCGAGTGGCTCCCCGGCTGCGATCCGGATCTGGTCGGCGACGAGGTCCCGACCGGTGACGGCTTCGGTGACCGGGTGCTCGACCTGGAGGCGCGTGTTCATCTCGAGGAAGAACACACCGCCTCGATCGTCGAGCAGGAATTCACACGTGCCGGCACTCGAGTAGCCGACCGCCCGCGCCAGGGCGAGGGCGGAATCCGTGAGGCGTTTGCGAGTCCTCACGTCCACGTGCGGCGAGGGAGTCTCCTCGAGGATCTTCTGGTGGCGTCGCTGGATCGAGCAGTCGCGCTCACCCAGATGGACGCCGTTGCCGTGTTCGTCGAACAGGAGCTGGACTTCCACATGTCGCGGCCCCAAGACGAATCGTTCGAGGATCAGGCGGTCGTCACCGAAGGCCGCCGTGGCCTCGCGCCGTGCGGACGCCAGCGCCGCTGGCAGCTCGTCGAGCGATCGCACGGTGCGCATCCCCTTGCCGCCACCGCCGGCCGACGGCTTGACGAGGAGCGGGGTCCCGATGGCCCGGGCGGCCGCGGTGAGTACCAGGTCGGACTGGTCGCTGCCGTCGTAGCCGGACGGGGTCTGGACGCCCAGGTCGTGGGCGAGTCGCCGCGCCGCGGCCTTGTCGCCCATCGCCCGGATGGCCGCGGGCGGCGGCCCGATCCAGCGAATCCCCGCGGCCAGGACGGCCTCGGCGAACGGGGCGCTCTCGGCGAGGAACCCGAAGCCAGGATGCAGCGCGTCGGCGCCCGCCGCCCGGGCGGCCGACACGACGTCGTCGCTTGCAAGCAGGTCCAGTGCGTCGGGGCCCTCGGTCACCGGAATCACAACGCGGATGCCGAGGCGATCCGCAGTGCGCGCAATCCGGGCCGCGATCTCGCCGCGGTTGGCGACGAAGATGGTCCGAAGCGGACTCGAAGGGAGGGCCGGTGCCTGCGCCCCATCGCTAAACGCGTCAATCGCGTCACTTGCGACGCGCCATCGGTCCCCGACTCGCCTGGCGGGCAGCTTCCCCGCCGCGATCCAGCGCTGAACGCTTCGCGTTGTTGCCCCGATGCGTAGTGCCGCCTCGCGCGGACTCAGCTCATCCGTCATTCGTGTCGCGATTGTCGCACAGCCACCTTGGGCGGCGCGACGCGCTACTCCCCGGCGGGCGGCTGCCAGCCCGGGCGGCGCTTCTCGCTGAAGGCCCGGAAGCCCTCCTGGGCCTCCTCGCTCACTCGTTGCCGCGCGATGACGCGTGCCGTGTGCCACTTCGAGGAGCCGTGGCCGAGTCCGCGGACCTCGCGGACGATCGCCTTGGCGGCTCGCGCCGCCGTCGGTCCGGCCGCCAGGACGTCCGCGATCGCCGCCTCGACGGCCTCGTCGAGCGCAGCCTCGCCTTCCACGACCTCGTGGACCAGCCCGATTCGCTGAGCTCGAACCGCATCGAAGCGGCGGCCGCCGGGGAAGAGCGAGCGGGCATGGCTCTCACCGATCTTGGCGATGACAAACGGCGAGATCACCGCCGGCAGGATCCCGAGACGCGTCTCGGTGAACCCGAATCGGGCGCCGGCTTCCGCGATGACGACATCGGCGACGGCGCACAGCCCCATCCCGCCGCCGAGTGCGGCTCCGTGGACGCGGGCGACGACCGGCACCGGGCAGGTGTCGATCGTCTCGAAGGTGTCGGCGAGGGCGATCGCATCCTGTTCGTTGCCCTCGACGTCGAGCGACATCGCCGCGCGCATCCAGGCGACGTCAGCACCCGCACAGAATGACGGGCCTGCACCGGCCAGGACGACCGCTCGCAGGTTCGCGGGCGCCTCCCGGGCGAGGCTCGCGAACGTCGACCGCAGGTCCGCCGCCAGCGAGGCGTTGATCGCGTTATGGACCTCGGGCCGGGTCAGCGTCACCCGGGCGACGACGCCCGCGGGACCGGTCCGCTCGAGCTGCACCAGGTCAGTCACGCCGGCATCGTAGCCGCCGGCGAGCGGTGGGGTTCGGTCAGACGCGCTTTGGCGGAACGGACGATTCGACGACGGGATCGTTGAGCACGTTGACCTGGATGTCCGTCGGGTTGATGACCGGTGAGCTGTTACGGAAATCCCGGAGCTTGCCGATCGCGAGCAGGACGCCGCCGACGACCATCGCGCTCAGGCCGACCGGCTGCTGCATGCCTCCGAGCCAGGCGGTGATCAGGAACTCGCGATCGAGCATCGATGGAAAGAACCCCATTGCCCCGAGCACGAGGGCCAGAGTCCCACCGCTGACGAGCGGATTCTCACTCTTCATGGCCGCAATCTACCCCCGCGCCAGGCGGACTTCCAGACCGGCAATCGTCCTTGTCGCAACAGGAAAAACGCCGATGCGCCATCGGGTATCAGGTCGTCGGGTCGAACCGATAGTGCCCCCGCGACCAGATCTGGCGGATCCCCATCATCGTCAGGTTTGCCGATGAGACATTGCCGAGATCGGCTGTCGCCATGACCCATTGGCAGCCCAGGGTCTCGGCCATCCGGGCTCGATAGGCGATCAGCGCCCGCTGGATGCCCAGTCCGCGCGCTTCCGGGATGACCGTGGCCGATCCGATCCAGGCCACCCGCCGCCGGGTGAACATCGCCGCGGCGGCGATCTCGCGCCCGCCGCGCCAGGCGAACACCTGGTGGTAACCACGCGCCGCGGCCAGCGTCGTCTCGAAGCGGCGCCACGCCTCGGCGATCGGCCCGTCGATCCCGAGGCCTGCGACATACAACTCCGCCCAGCGCGCCTCGCCGCCTGGCTCGACAGGCCTGATCTCGACGTCGGGGACGTGTGCTTCGGGAACATCCTCCACGTCCCCGACATGGATCCCGAGTTGTCGATCGGCGATCGCCCCGGGGAATGGCGGATCGTCGAGTCCGGCGATGAGCCAGCCCGTCGTTCCCGCGTCGCGGTACAGGTCGAGGAGCGCCGGCAGGATCACCGGTATCTGGCGCAGCCCGATCGCCCGGTTGAACACCGATCCGGGCAGGTCAGGGGAGGCCGCCCCGGCGGCGTCGCCGTGATCGAGGATCCGGACGTCGTAGCCGACTGTCGCGGCGGCGCGCCACATCGCCAACCAGCTCTCGCGCTCGACGCTGTCGAGCAGGTCGAGGAGCTGGTGGGTCTCCGCCTGCGTCTCCGCCGCGGGCGGTAGCACGCGGATCAGGTCGCCCGGCCGGACCTCGCCGTCGGTGAGGACACGGGCGTACATTCGCGAGTCCGATGGGTGGGTCAGGATCGAGATCCGGCCGGACTTGCCGTGGCGGAACGAGCTCTTGATGACGTCGCACGGATTGGCCGGTGCCGACAGCTCCAGCACGAGTTGCTCGCCGATCGCCAGCCGTGTCCCGATCGGCAGGTGCGCCAGCTCGATCCCGCTCGTCGTGAGGTTCTCGCCGACCGAGCCCGGCTCGATCGGGTGGCCGTCGGCCTGGACCCGCTCGATGGCCTCGATTCCGAGCAGCGCGACCGCCCGGTGCGGCCCGCCATGCACCGTGGAGTGGTGGTGGCCGTCGCCATCGAGCCCGAGCTGCCAGACCCACGCCCGCTCGACCGGCAGCTTCGGGACCCCGCCGGGCGAAGTGTTGACCTGGAGCACGCAGCCGTCCATCACATCCTGAATACGCCGAAGCGGGTCTCGGGGATCGGGGCATGGAGAGCCGCCTCGATGCCGAGGGCGAGGACCTGGCGGGTGTCGAGCGGGTCGATGACGCCATCGTCCCAGAGGCGCGCGGTCGCGAAGTAGGGGTTGCCCTCGCGCTCGTACGTCTCGAGGATCGGCGCCTCGAAGGCGTCGCGGGCGGCGTCGTCGGCGAGATCGCCGCTGACCGTCGACAGGACGCGCGCCGCCTGCTGGCCGCCCATGACGCTGATTCGGGCGTTCGGCCAGGTCCAGAGGAAGCGCGGCCCGTAGGCGCGGCCGGCCATCGCATAGTTCCCGGCCCCGAAGCTCCCGCCGATGATCACGGTGAACTTGGGCACCTCGGCGCAGGCAACCGCGGTGACCATCTTCGCCCCGTCCTTGGCGATCCCGCCGGCCTCGTACTCGCGACCCACCATGAAGCCGGTGATGTTCTGGAGGAAGACGAGCGGGATCTTGCGCTGGGCCGCCAGCTCGATGAAGTGGGCGCCCTTGAGCGCCGACGCGCTGAACAGGATCCCGTCGTTAGCGATGATCCCGACCGGATAGCCCTGGATGTGCGCGAACCCGGTGACGAGCGTCTCGCCGTAGCGCGGCTTGAAGTCGTGGAAGCGGCTGCCGTCCACGAGCCGGGCGATGATCTCGCGGACCTCGATCGGGCGGCGGGGATCGAGCGAGACCGCACCGTAGAGTCCCGCCGGGTCGACCGCGGGCGGCTCCTGTGTCGCGCGGTCCCAGGGCGGCTCGGGCGGTCGACGGTTGAGATTTCGGACGATCGACCGGCCGAGCGCAAGGGCATGCTCGTCGTCGAGGGCGAGGTGGTCGGCGACGCCGGAGATCGCAGTGTGGATGTCGCCCCCGCCGAGGTCCTCGGCGCTGACCTCCTCGCCGGTCGCCGCCTTCACGAGCGGCGGCCCACCGAGGAAGATCGTGCCGGTGCCCTTGACGATGACCGTCTCGTCGCTCATCGCCGGGACGTAGGCGCCGCCGGCCGTCGAGCTGCCCATGACCAGCGCGACCTGGGGGATGCCGGCGGCCGACATCCGGGCCTGGTTGTAGAAGATCCGCCCGAAGTGATCCCGGTCGGGGAAGACGTCCGCCTGGAGCGGGAGGAACGCGCCGCCGCTATCAACGAGGTAGACGCACGGAAGCCGGTTCTCGAGCGCGATCTCTTGGGCGCGGAGGTGCTTCTTGACCGTCAGCGGGTAGTACGTCCCGCCCTTGACGGTTGCGTCGTTGGCGACGACGACGACCCGAGTCCCCTCGATCGTCCCGATCCCTGTCACGATCCCGGCCGACGGCGCGTCGCCGTCGTAGAGGCCGTTGGCCGCCAGCGGGCTCAGTTCGAGAAACGCCGATCCCGGGTCGACGAGGCGATCAATCCTCTCGCGGACGGGCAGCTTGCCACGCTCGCGATGCCGGGCGATCGATCGATCGTCGCCGCCGGCTCCGCGACTTGCGATCTCGGATTGGCGTTGGCGCAGCTCGGCGACGAGGGCCGCCATAGCGTCGTGGTTGGCGCGAACCTCGGCGCTGGCGGGATCGAGCCGGCTCCGGAGGACGGGCATGGGCCGATGATAGGTCGGAACCGCGGGAGCGGAGCGCGCGTCCCCGCGGCATGCCCACCCCCAGATGGCTCGCCGCCTCGATCGCAGCCGTGGTCGTCACCGTCATCGTCGGCGCCTGCGGCCACGAGTTTCCGGGCGTCGCAGCGTCGCCATCGCCCCGAACCGAACCGACGGCCCCGCTTCCTTCGTCCCTGCCGTCGGCCCTGGTGGGTCCTCTGCTGACGATCGAGACCCGTGGCGGCGAGTGCCCAAATGACGCCTGCGGCTCGACGATCGTGGTCGAGCCCGATGGGCGGGTCCACGCGACGGCGCCGGCCGCTGCGGAGCTCGGGATCCTACCGGCTTCAACGCTCGATGGACTCGCCACGGAGATTGCCCAGGCCGATTTCGCCACGATCAAGAGCCATCGGTTCACCGGCACCTGCCCTGTCGCGTTCGACGGCCAGGAGACGGTCTACACGTTCACGACGGTATCGGGCGTCGAGCGGATCGCATCGTGCGAGGTCGTCGTCGACCCCGCGGATCCGCTGTTCGTCGCGGTCGGGGCGGTGCATGCAAGTGTTGCCGCACCCTGACGATCGAACTGACGGGAGCTCGCTCAGGTATGGCGTCGCCCGCGCCGGACGAGATCGACCGAGCCGACGACCCCGACAACGAACAACGCGACCGCGACCACAACCCATCCCGTCAGGTCGGGCGCCACGCACTCCTGGTTCGGGAAGGCGTCGAACGCCGAGCATCTCGCGTCTGCGATCGCGACGAGCAGGAGCCAGATGCCGGCAAGACCGACGAGTAGGCCGGATGCTGCGGCCCGCCGCTGGCGCGAGATCGCAGCCGGAATCGCGAACGCGACCAAGAGAACAAATCCGAGTGTCGGCCAGACCCCGAGCAGCAGTCCCGCGCAGCCGCCGACGGCCAGGCCGGCCAGCCAGTTGGTTCGCCTCATCGCCGGGCGATGACGTCGCTCAGGGCGGATTCGACGCTCGGATATCGGAATTCGTAACCTGCTGCGAGCGCCTTGGAGGGGACCGCGACGCGGCCGTGGAGGACGACATCGGCCTGCCCCCAGAGCGCGAGACGCAGGATGAAGGCCGGGACGGGCACGATCGCCGGTCTGTGGATCGCCCGGCCGATCGCCCGCGCGAGCTCCCGCTGGGTCGGCACCTCGGGCGACACCATGTTGAGCGGCCCGACGATCGACTCGTCGCGGATCGCGAGGTCGTAGAGCCCGACGGCGTCGTCCGCGTGGATCCAGGTGAAGCGCTGCCGGCCCGAGCCGAGCGGTCCGCCGACGAACAGCCGGAACGGCAGCACGACCAACCGCCAGGCCGGTGCTTCCGGAGCGACGATCAGGGCCGTCCGGGCCGTGACGACGCGAACGCCGAGCGCATCGGCTGCGTGGGCGGCCCGCTCCCAGGCGACCACGACGCCCGCGAAGAACGAATCGCCGGGAGGCGAGTCTTCGGTCAGCTCGCCGTCTTCAGGGCGGTCGCCGTAGACATCGATGCCGGCGGCATTGACGAGAGCCTTCGGCCGATCCGCGACGGGCAGCCGGCCGATGGCCGCGACGATGGCTCCTGTCGCATCGAGCCGGCTCTGGAGGATCGCGCGCTTGCGCCCGGGCGTCCACGGTCGGCCGCCGATCGAAACGCCGGCCAGGTTGACCACGGCGTCGACACCCCCGAGGCTGGCGACGAGGTCGTCGTCGACGTTGGGTGGATTCCATCTCCGGGCAACGGCTCCCGCCTGGAGGCTCTGTTGTGCCCGGCCTGGATTCCGGGTCAGGACTGTGACCTCGTGACCGGCTGCGAGCCATGCGGCCGTGAGCCGACGTCCGAGGAATCCCGACCCGCCGGCGATCACGATCCGCATCTGCGGTGCTCCGATCGAAGATTGTCCGTGCTACTCTGATATAGCAAGTTATGACACACGAACGGGCTACTGTCAATAAGCATGTTTCGTCGGGTGGGGCGGATAGCCTCGATCGCGCCGCGCCCGACGTGACATCGCCCGCCGAAGAGCTTCGCCTCCGATTCGCCGAAGCGTGGGGCGAGATGAGTGCCTCGTGGGGCGTCGCACCCGCGATCGGGCGTGTCCACGCCTACCTCATGGTCCGGAACGTGCCGCTCACCGAGCGCGAGGTCCGCGAGGCCCTCGGCCTGTCGCATCGGGCGGCCAGCCTCGCCCTTGCCGACGCGGAGGCATGGGGGATCGTCGAGCGCGTTGCCGAGCCGCGCCGGGTCGGGCGGCGAGGGCCGGCCGGGACTGCCTACGTCGCGGTCGGCGACCACTGGCAGTGGTTCACGAGCGTCATCGCGGGTCGAAAGGCCCGCGAGGGCGATCCGATCGTCAAGGTGATCGAAGAAACGACGAAGTCGGCGGAGGAGGCGGCAGCCGACCATCCGGGCGACGCCGAGCTGGTCGCCCTCAGCGACTGGCTTTCGATATTCGCCGCCTTCGTTCGACTGTTCGATCGGGCCGTCGGTTTGATCCCGAAGCTCGAGCCGCGTGAGCTCGAGCGCGGAATGCGCCTGCTCGGGGAGATCTCGGACGAGACCGTTCTGCGCCTCGTCCACCTGCTCGGTGGGTTGCCGGACGACGACGTCCTCGAACTCATCGAAGCCCTGAGCCGGCTCTCGCCGGGCGCCGCCCGTCGGGCGACGAAGCTGATGTCCGGGGTCATTCGGACGGTCTCACGCTGATAGCTGCCAAACAGCTACGGCCGCCGCTTGAACGCCTCCAACCGGCCTTTTCGAGCCGGGAGCTTCCCCCGCCAAGCGCGGGTAACGCGCCGCCAGCCGTCGCGAGCGCTCGGAAACGGCCTCTGCCCGCCTCGCTGCGCGGACGCCGGCTGCCTCGCAACTAGCGGCGGCGCGAAGAGCACCGATCCGACCCACGGTTCGCCTCGCCCGGTCTTGCGGAAACCCGTGCGATAATCCCAGCGCGAGAGGCGGCCCGACCGGCTCGAACGGGCGAGGACCCCGGGGCAAGTATGGCGGGCGGACCGACCGCGCCAATCCGGAGTCACAGCCACCCATGACCCTCGAAACGTCCACCTGGGCGACCAAGAAGGGCCTCGCCCAGATGCTGAAGGGCGGCGTCATCATGGACGTCGTCACGCCCGACCAGGCAAAGACCGCTGAGGATGCCGGCGCCGTTGCCGTCATGGCGCTCGAACGCGTGCCCGCCGACATCCGCGCCGCAGGCGGCGTCGCGCGGATGAGCGACCCCTCGATGATCGAAGGGATCATGAACGCGGTCTCGATCCCGGTCATGGCCAAGGCCCGGATCGGTCACTTCGTCGAGGCCCAGGTCCTCGAGGCGCTCGGCGTCGACTACATCGACGAGTCCGAGGTCCTGACCCCGGCCGACGAAGAGAACCACATCGACAAGCACTCCTTCAAGGTCCCGTTCGTGTGCGGCTGCCGCAATCTCGGCGAGGCACTCCGCAGGATCAACGAGGGTGCCGCGATGATGCGGACAAAAGGCGAAGCGGGAACCGGCAACATCGTCGAAGCCGTTCGCCAGTTGCGCGACGTCCTGGCCGGCATCCGCCGTCTCCAGGGAATGCGCGAGGACGAGCTGTTCGTCGCGGCGAAGGACCTCCAGGCGCCCTATGAGCTAGTCAAGCAGGTCGCCGCCGACGGCAAGCTGCCGGTCGTCAACTTCGTCGCCGGCGGGATCTCGACGCCGTCCGACGCGGCACTCGTGATGCAGCTCGGCGCGGAGGGCGTCTTCGTCGGGTCCGGCATCTTCAAGAGCGAGGATCCGGCGCGGATGGCGAGCGCCATCGTTCAGGCCACCACGCACTTCGACAACCCATCGATCATCGCCGAGGTCTCCAAGGGCCTTGGTGCGCCGATGCGCGGGATCTCTCTCGAAGCGATCCCGGACGAGGAGCGCCTGGCGGTCCGAGGCTGGTAGTCGGCGCGCGATCGCGCGACGACGACACTCCACCGCCGTGAGGATCGGTGTGCTGGCCCTCCAGGGGGCCTTTCGCGAGCATCTTCAGACGCTCGGCGCCATCGGCGTCGACGGCGTCCCGGTGCGCCTGCCGGCCGATCTCGACGATGTCGCGGGGCTCATCCTTCCGGGCGGCGAGAGCACCACGATGCGCAAGTTGATCGACCGCTGGGGACTCCGCCAGCCGATCTTCGACCTGGCCGCCGGCGGCGCTCCGATCTTCGGAACATGTGCCGGGATGATCATCCTCGCCCGCGAGATCGCAAGCGGCGAGGACCCGATCCTGCCGCTCCTCGACGTGACCGTCCAACGCAACGCATTCGGTCGCCAGCTCGACTCGTTCGAAGCCGACCTGACGGTCCCGATCCTCGGCGATCAGCCGGTCCACGGCGTGTTCATCCGCGCGCCGATCATCGACCGGACAGGCCCCGACGTCGACGTTCTCGCCCGCCTCGAAGACGGCCGGATCGTCGCCGTCCGAGAGCGCAACATCATCGCCACGGCGTTTCATCCGGAGCTCGCCGGGGAAACGCGCTTCCACCGACTCGTCGCGACGATGGCAGCCGAACACGACGACCCGGCAGAGGGATCCGGGCGCCGGCATCACCCGACGCGCCGGTCGAGGACAGCATGACCGAGACCCGCGCCGTGAGGCCAGGCGGAAAGGTCAGGGTCGCTCGCCTGACCGACCTCGCCGCGCTCGGTGAGCTGTCGAGGCTCTGCCAGGACGCCCAATCGTCGACCCGCTCGCTCGGCCTGCCCGTCAGCGGTCCGCCGATCGGCGTGTTCAGCCTGTTCCGGCTGCCGCTGGGCGCCTTCCGACCGCACGACCTGATGTTCGTGTACGAGACAGAAGGCCGGCTGGCCGGCCTCATCAGGGTCGAGCGCGAGTCGTTCCGCGACGAGTGGACGATCGTGGAGCTCGACGGAATCGGCTCATCGACCGCCGGCGACATCCGCTTCCGGCTCGTCCAGCAGCTCGTCCGCGAGGCATCAAAACGCGGCGTCGTCCGCCTCCACGTCGCCTGCGCCGACAAGGACGGCAACGTCGAGTTATTCATGCAGGCCGGGTTTGCCCGCTACGGCGAGGAGGTCGTGCTGTATCGGCCCCCGGAGGGTTCGCTGCCTCCGGCCTGGGACAACGGCCGCGCTCGCGACGCGCGGATCCGGCCGGCGGTCCCGCTTGACGCGGTCGCCCTCATGCGGCTCTACGCATCGGCTACGCCCCAGCCCGTTCAGCGGCTCGAGGCGATCCGCCTCAACGACTGGGAGCGCCAGGGCGGCAACTGGCGGGTCCCGCGCTCGAGCCTCGCTCCGATCCTCCGTTTTGCCGACGTCGAGGGGTTCGTCCAGGAGACCCCGGGCGGTGGCCAGGACGGTACGGAACTCGACGCGTTCGTCCAGATCGGCGTCGCAAAGGAGGACCAGCCACACTATCTCAAGATCGTGGCCAAACCGGACGCAGACGTCGCGGACCTCGTCGCCTTCGCCCTCGGCGGCATTGCAGAGCGGACCGGAAACGGGGCGAGCCATCGGATCGAGCAGGGGGTCATCGCACCGGTCCGGACCTACGAATCACCGATCGACAACAGACTAGAGGAAGCGGGGTTCGATACGATCGCCACAGTCACGCTTCTCATGAAGGAAACCGCCGTCCGCGTCGCCGAACCGGCCCTCGTGCCGGCCGGCGTCCGCTAAGGAGGCCATCGTGGGACCTGCGAATAACCGCCGTGAATCCATCGACGACCTGGACGCGCTCTTCGCGTCGCTCCCGCCGGAGATCGTTTCGGCCGTCCACCAGCTTCCCGACAAGGAGGCTCTCATCGAGGTCGTCCTCGACCTCGGCCGACGACCGGAGGCGCGATTCCCCGACAGCGAGGTGATGCTCCTCGAGCGGGAGATCACCGAGGCCGACATCGCCCACGTCGTGGACAACATCGGCACGTTCGGCGACGACAACCGGGCGGGGATCGAGCGGACGCTCCATCGGATCAGCGCGATCCGCAATCGGTCCGGCAAGATCGTCGGCCTGACGTGCCGGATCGGGCGAGCGGTCTACGGGACGATCGAGATCATCGACGACTTCGTCGAGTCGGGGAAGTCGATCCTCATCATGGGCCGGCCCGGGATCGGCAAGACGACGATGCTCCGCGAGGCTGCGCGCGTCCTCGCCGACGATCTCGGCAAACGGGTCGTCGTCGTCGACACGAGCAACGAGATCGCCGGCGACGGCGACATCCCCCATCCGGCGATCGGGAAGGCCCGTCGGATGCAGGTCCGGACGCCGTCAATGCAGCACCAGGTCATGATCGAGGCCGTAGAGAATCATATGCCCCAGGTCATCGTCATCGACGAGATCGGGACGGAGCTGGAGGCCCAGGCCGCCCGGACGATCGCCGAGCGCGGTGTACAGCTCATCGGGACCGCCCACGGCAACAACCTCGACAACCTGATGCTCAACCCGACGCTCTCGGACCTCATCGGCGGGATCCAGAGCGTAACCCTGGGCGACGAGGAGGCACGCCGCCGGCGGACGCAGAAGAGCGTCCTCGAGCGGAAGGCACCGCCGACGTTCGACGTCATCATCGAGATCATCGATCGCGAGCGGGTCACGGTTCACGCCGATGTCGCCGAGACGGTCGATTCGATGCTGCGCGGCGACCAGGTCGCCCCCGAGCTCCGCTGGCGCGACGAGGAGGGCGTCCATCGCAGCCAGGCGAGGCCGCGGCCGTCGCCGCGCGAGCAGATCGGCGCAGAGCGGTTCGCAGGACTCGTCGGTTCCGGGCAGCCGTGGCGGATGGAGCCGGGCTGGCGTGGCGACAGCACCTACCGGACCGGCGGCTACCGCGAGGCCGAGCGCGGCGGCGCGCTGCGATCCGGCTACCGGCCCGGGGCCAGCGGCGGCTGGCGCGCGACCCGCGGCGGATCGGGGCGTGAGAGCGCCCCGCGCGGACCGATCGCGGAGGGCGACGCATCGGGCGCCATGCCCGGCGAACGATTCGCGGTGCCGCCGCCGGGCGGCCGAAATGGCGGTCGCCCCGAGGACCAGCCGTTCGTCGCCGGTGAGATCGCCGACCGCGGACCACTCGAGCGCGGCGCCCAGGCGGCCATCGATACCCGGGCTCGCGAGGCCCGCGAGCTCGAACGGCAGAAAGCGTGGCGCGACCAGGCGGCGAAGGCGCTCACGGCTCTCAAGGCCGACGAAGGCACGGGGCCGGTCAACGCCGACGACCTCGACGACGACGACGACGACCTCGACGGTGCACCGCTCGGGATCGAGGAGGGCGCATTCGGCGAAGCGATCCTGACGCCCGGCGGCTCGCCGCTGCCGACACTCCGGATCCTTCCCCAGGGGATCAGCCGAAAACGACTCGAGCAGGCGATCCGCGATCTCCAGCTGCCCGTCCAGATCGCCCGTGAGGTGGACGAGGCGGACGTCGTCATGACCCTCAAGAACGAATACAAGCAGAAGACGCCGTTGCTCCGCGAGGCCGAGGAACGAGCCTTGCCGATCTACGTCCTCAAGGCGAACACGATCCCCCAGATGCAGTCGAGCCTGACCTCGATCTTCTCGCTCGAGATCGACCCCCGCGAGGCGGCGATGCGCGAAACCGAAGAGGCGATCGGGATGGTCCTGCACAACGCCGAGCCGGTCGAGCTGTCGCCCCAGAACGCCTACATCCGGCGGCTTCAGCACCAGATGGCCGAACGGGCGAATCTCGTCTCGCGGTCGCGAGGTCGCGAGCCGTATCGCCGGGTCAGGCTCTACCCCGACGCCGCCCGGAGCGGTTGGCGGTGACTAGAGCCACCGGGCGGCTCGTCGTCATGTTCGACCGCGACTGTGGGCTTTGTCAGGCGACCGCCCGGCGGTTGAGTCGCTGGGATCGGAACGGCCGCCTCGAGATGCTCTCGCTCCAGGACGCGGCCGGCTCCGATCGGCCGGTCTTCGCCGACGCCGCGCGCCGACACCCGGTCCTCGAACAGCCTGATGTCGTCGAGGAGACAACCGGGCGCGTCGATGCCGGCGGCGCCGCCGCGCTCGCGATCGCGGCCGCCCTGCCCGGCGGCGAGCTGATCCGCCCGTTCCGCGGCTTCCCGCCGACCCGCTGGATCGTCGGCGCCCTGTATGGGCTCGTCGCCAGGAACCGTCACACGATCGGCTGTCGGCTCGGGCTCGAGGGACCCGCCTGCGACGTTCCGCGGTGACCGACCCCGCGCGCGCGGCCGACTGGCGCCGCGGGTTGTCACGGCTGGCGACGGCGCTCCTCGTCTACGGGGTCATCGGGCTGCTAGCGGCGGCGATCGGCTTCGCGGCGCTGATCGCCGCGAGCTCGCGGATCGGCCTGCTCGGCGAGCGAATCGTGTCGGAAGCGGTGAGCCTCGACGCGATCATCGGACGAACGGCCGACGTCCTCGACGACGCCGCAGCAGCCGCCCGGACCTTCGGCCCGACCGTCGCGCAGACGTCCGCCACCGTCACCGACGCCGCCGGCGCGATCCG